>NZ_CALIMW010000260.1 GCF_938045405.1 uncultured Campylobacter sp.
CTCTTTCGGCATCAGCAGATACCGCTCCTTTTTGTCGAAAAAAAACGAGATCGTCTGCAGCTGCCTTTTGAGCTCCTCATCGGGCGCGATCGCAAGCAGCGGAAGCTTTTCTCGCAGATTGAAATA
The DNA here is from genome assembly GCF_938045405.1 of uncultured Campylobacter sp. Classification (GTDB taxonomy): domain Bacteria; phylum Campylobacterota; class Campylobacteria; order Campylobacterales; family Campylobacteraceae; genus Campylobacter_B. Next base: position 127 of record NZ_CALIMW010000260.1, read on the forward strand.
CATCTCGGCTCTTTTGTTCGCATATTTGCGCTCATCGCTTGCCTTGAAGCTGCCCTTTGCCTCTCGCACGATGCCGCGCAGCCCTAGATCGCACAAGGTATCAAACACCCCCGCACCCACTCCGATAGTGTCGATATAGATTGCGTGAGGTTTGAGATCGGTTCTCTCATACTCGCCGTAAATTTCGCGCGCTAGCTCGCTCGTGCTAGCTATGCGATAGGGCTTCAGAGCTTCTACGCTATCGCCCTGCCTTTTGCAGAGCACGCTTTCGTCGTCTCCCTCTCTGGCTACGTCTAGAGCCCAGATCACGGACGCGCCTGCGTCGAAATACCTCTCTTTGCGAAATGCCGCCTCGATTGCAGAGAGAGAAAACACGGAGTTTGACGTCGTATCCAAAAACTCGCCGAAAATCTCCTGTCTGGCCACGTCGCTATCTGCTCCGCCCAGCTCTGCGACGAGACGATCGATCTCCTCTTTTTGCAGCAGCGGGTTGTCGTAGCTAGAAAACTGAAAATTCCGCCAACCTTTTTCGTTTCTCATTCCGCGCTGCGCCAGATCGAAAAATTTGTTCTTTCCTTTCGGCACTCCGCCGATGAATGCGCGAGAGTTCGGATTGTCAAGCAGCATAGGAGAGATCGCATTGTCCCATAGGTAGGGGTCTTTTAAAATTATGCCCGCCTCGTTGAGGATGACCGTGTCGTATCCGAAACCCTCGATATTTTCGGGGCGTTCTGCGGAGCGAAAATCAAGATAGCCTTCGCCGATCTTGAGTTGCTTGTCTTGCGCGTTCCAGCTCCACAGCTCTTTTGGCAACTGCCGCAGCTCGGGGAGGAAATACCGCTCAAAATATCTTTTCAAATTCGCCGCTATCGTATCTACCCAGAGTATCTTTTGCCCCTCAAGCAGCCACTCGATGCAGGCATTCGCCGTGCCTTTGGTGAAGCCGAAGCGTCTACCCTTTTCAATGGTGCAAAAGCGCGCGTCGTTTTGGAAAAATACCGCCTTTTGCTGCGGCGTATAGCGCAGATCAAGAGATAACTCACTCATCGCTCGCTCCTATCTCTCGTCTGGTGATCTGAATTTTCGTCTGCTGCGCGTTGGTGTTTTGAATGAGGGTTTGGGCTGTGCGAGGATTTACGCCGAGCGTTAGGCTTGCTTTATCTATCGCGTCCTGTAGCGCCTTATAATCGTTCGCGTTTAGTTCTACCGGCTCGAAGTTTTGCACTCCGTCGCCTACGCCTACCTTTTCGTGCTTGGTATTTTTATTTAGCATTTCCGTGATCTTTACCAGGTTTTTTTGAGTGGCGTTAAAAATCAGCCCCCTGTTATACGCCTCGTCTTTAGCGGCGTTCATTATTGCGTTCATCTGTTCATTTGGGAGCGTTTGCCTTGCCGCAATCATCGTTACTTCGGCTTCTACATAGCGTTCATTTTCAGGCGCCAAATCCTTGGTTAATTTATTTGCGGTTCCTAGCGAAATATTATATTTTTTCACCAGGTCGCGTTGTGAAAATTTGCCCGTAAGATAGTCTGCTATTACTTGCTTTTTTGTTTCGTCCGTGATCTTTGCCATATTTCACCCTTTTTCGTGAAATGCTACCACGGATTTGAAAAAAGACTTCGGCTTGTGAAAACTTTTAAAAAATGATAAGTCTGGGGGGGTTATTTTTTAAATTTTTCGATGAGTGCTAAAAGCTCGTCTAGCGCCCTAGCTTTCTCGTAGTTTTGCATCCAGCTATCTATCCAGCCCGGAACGGGGCGTTTTTCGTCATTGAAGCTTCGCACGGATGCAGGATGAAGCCCTACCATCTCCGCAAAATCGGCAACGGGTAAATTCAGGTCTTTTAGCTTTGATACAAATTCTTGTTTCGTCATGTCTATTCCTATCTAAATTTTTATAATTATACCAAATAAAACAAAATATTTTATTTTTTTGCAAAAATAATGCAAAAAGTTTTAAAAACTCTTGACATTTGAAACAAAATGTATTATAATACGCTCAATTCAAAACAAAATGTTTTGCAAGGAGTAAAAAATGAAAAGGCTATTTTGGGAACAAGGTGTCGAAGCGGCAAGGCTTTTAAATGGTGAAGAGTGCAACTTGGGGTATAATTCAACTGGGATAATCATATATGATGAAGATGGCGAAATTGTAGGACTGCAGAGTTACGATAATGTAATGTTCTATCCCGCCAATATAATTAAAGACATTTTGGGGGCTGAGGGGCAAGTATGGTCGAGCCTTGATGAATTTCAAAGCGATTGCTGCTTCAATTTTTATAACGAATTCGATGGTTGGAATAATGCCACATATACAAAAGAAATTTAGTAAAAATTAAGAAAATGAATTATATAATTCATTTGCAGGGCAGAATTACCCTTGTAGGGTTTGAAATTTATACTTTACTTAATTTCAAATCTGCCCTGTTTACCCCGCTGGGGTTTGAAACTTGTATTTTTAAATGCGTTCCCTTATAGGGTTTGTAAAAGTTTCAATTTTTAGGCGTAAGGTATCGTTTTTCGCAAGCTTTGCGCCTATCCTCTCTCATTCTATGGCTCAAAATCCACTGCAAAGCTTCTTTTGGCGTATTTAAGATTTCGCCGAGCTCTTTTTCAAATTTTGCAGTTCTACAAGTCCGCAAAGAGTTTATCACGGTTTCGTCCGTGAGCTTTGAGCCGAAAACCTCGCGCAGCAGAAACGAGATTTCGGTCAAATAGTAGTCATCTGGTCTGCTTTCCCACCCCTGTGCTACATGATCTAGCACGGAAAAATATAGCTCCATCAGCTCTCCTTGAATTCCCCGTCTATCTTGCCGCTTGCGATCAGTTTTTTTAACATCTTGGCTTTGATCTTGTATTCGGGCGTGCGGTAGCCTTTGACGTCCTCAATGATGAGCCCGTCCGCTTCATAGACAAAATCGGCGATATACTCTATCGCG
>NZ_CALIMW010000261.1 GCF_938045405.1 uncultured Campylobacter sp.
AAGAGGTCTCGTCGGCGTCCGTGTGCCAGTAAAAGCCGAGCTTTTCGAGATATTCTTTGCTTAACGGCGTTATCTTTTTTAGTTGCATTTTTATCCTTTTTTAAAATTTTAACTCATTTGCGCCGCGATCTTTGCGGCCTTTGTTAGTTTTGATACGCATACGGCTTCGCGTAAATTTAAAGCGCGCAAGATGCACGGCAAAATTTAATCAGCGTAGATTATCGCGGCGATTGCGCGTAAATTTTAGCCGCACGAAAAGATGCTCGCGGCTAAATTTAAACGGCACGCAGACGACGCGGATCGTGCGCGGCAGAAGCGGTAAAATTTAGCCGAATTTTACAGCGCGTTTTTGCAAAATCGGCGTCAAATCAATGCTAAATTTGGCGCAAATTTTAAAATTCTACGCTCTAAATTTAACCCGCTGCGCAGAGCCGCCGTATATTTCAAAGCGCGCTTAGCCGCCGAAAAATCCGCCGCTCTTGCCGCTCTTACTTCCGCCGAAAAACCCGCTCTTGCCGCTTCGCGCCTTGGCGTTTTGCTGCTTTGCTTGATTGAAGCTATCGACGCTTCTAGAGTAGGCGCTCGGGCTTTTGTAGGCGGTTTGGCGCTGGCTTTGATAGGCGGGGTTGTTAAACAGCTTGCCGCCGATCCACGAGCCGATGATGGCGCCCGCGGCGCTTGCCAAGATCGCTTCGCCCAGGCTCATGCCGCCGCCGCTAAGCTGCGCGTTTTGGTTGGTTAAATTTGAAGTGCCGGCGTCGATTTTGGCGTTTTCCTCGGCTAAAAGGGCTTTGGTTTCCTCATCGCTTAAAATTCTCTCCGTGCCGTCGAGCGATTTTAAGATGATCTGGGTCTTTTCGCTTGGAAATTCCTCTAAAATTTTATATTTTCCCGGCGCGATCTCTTCGAGCCGCACGAGCGCGCCCTCTTGCAGACGGACATTTTGCTCCTGCCCCCTATCGTCGCAGCCCGCTAACGAGCCCGCCATAACGAGCCCAAAGCCGCTTACCAGCGCATAGCTAGCGATTTTGCGTAGTTTCATTTAGATCCTTTCAATGATTTTATATCTAAGCTTTGATTTATCAAAAGCTCGTTTCCTTCGACGCGGATAAACTCGCTCTTGCCGATATTTTCGATGATTAGGCTTTGCGCTTTTGGGCGCTTTTTGCGCTTAAGCGATCTGATAAATTTAGCCAGGCTCGTCCACTCCCGCTCGTCGTAGGTTTTCTCTTTTGCCTCGACGTCGAAGGGCTTGGCCTCGCGGTTTTTAGCGGAGATGAGAGGCTTATCGAAAAACGACAAGAAATACCCCAGCTTCTCGTCGCGTTCCTTATACATCAGCTTGATCTCCTCTTTTGAGGCGATCAAAATTTCCTCTTTCTCCTTGTGCAGCCTGTCTTTGTCGCTTTGCAGCGCTTCGATTTTACCCTTTAGCTCGGCTACCTCTTTGATCAGATAGTCGATGAAGCTTTGAGTACCCGCCCCGCCGCCAGTACGCGAGCTTTTCGCAGAGCTTTGCGAAGCGGGTTCGCTTTGTTGCATTTCATCATCTAAAAGCACGTAGCGCACGCCGCCGCTTTCCTCGGCGCGCAAGGAATTTCTGCGGATGCGGTTATAGACGGCTTCTTTTGAAATTCCTAAAATTTCGGCTGCTTCGCCGATCGAGACTTTTTTCATACAAAGATGCCTTTTAGCGTTTTAGGTAATTATTGCTAAATTTGCCTAAAATAGGCATTAAACGCTTCGTTTACAAAGATAGATTCCGCCTTACCGCAGCCGGCGCGCGATAAATTCCGCTCGCTTGCGCTTGCGTGATATAAAATTTCGCTTCGCTTGCAAAAGCCGCGTAAAATTATTTTTTTGCTGAGGTTTTAAAATTTTAGCCCAATAATGTTGCTTAATTAAGTATATTTTTTATACACTTACAAAAAATTTTAGTATTTCAAAGGAGGCGAAATGCCCGAATCGCCTAAATATAAAAAATCCGAAATTCGCTGTAAGCTCATTTTAGATGCGGCGCTGGAGCTGTTTTTAGCCAAAGGTTACGAGGCTACGAGCTTAAGCGATATCATCGAGCTTAGCGGCGGCTCGCTATCGTCGGTTTATAAGTATTTTGATAACAAAGAAAGCCTATTTTTGCGCATCATCGAACTGCAAAGTAAAAAGCTCGACGAGCGAATGAACGAGCGCATGCGAATCAATAAAGACCTAAAATTGCGTGAGTATCTGCAGGAGTTTGCAGGGATTTATCTGGAGTTTCTTTTCGCTCCGGAAGCGATAAAATTCTACCGGCTGATACTTTTCAGCGGCTTTAACGGCGCGCTTAGCCAGAGCCCAAAAATCTTTTTAAAAAGCGGCGTGCTAGGTTCGCCGAATGCGCTGGATGAGTATTTGGCGGCGCATGCGGACGAGTTTGCGCCCGGACGCACGGCAAAAAGCCTAGCGCTATATTTTTGCTTTTTACTTAGAGAGCCGCATTTTAGCAGGCTGCTATTTTTCGACGAAAAGCTAAATTTTAAAGCGAGCGAGCTAATCAAGGACCGCATCGATATGTTTTTGCTCGGCGTAAAAAAGCGCTAATGGCGGAATTTTACAGCGTAAATTCTGCGTTTTTCGCGCCTTTAAATTTTATGAGCGGTTTGGGGCTTAGAATTTTGTAGCTTGGATTCTATCTGTTACCAAGCGCTATAAAACGCCGCATATCCCGCGCTTAGAATTGCAATTCTATCGGCGCAGAATTTTTAAAACGATTAGAGCCAAAATTTTATTTTCCGTATTAAATTCCGTGCCGAAGTTAGAATTTCGTCGTGGAATTTCGCGCCACTTGCCTGCGCCTTTAAATTTGCGCCGCTCAGATTTTAAATTTAATAAAACCTCTTATAATCCCGCGAAATTTCAGATCAAAAGGATAAAAAATGGATTATGATATCATCGTAATAGGCTTTGGTAAGGCGGGCAAAACCCTTGCCGCAAAATCCGCCGCGCTCGGTAAAAAGGTCGCTCTCATCGAGCGCTCGCCGCAGATGTACGGCGGCACCTGCATCAACGTAGGCTGCATCCCGACCAAGCGGCTAGTTACGGCGAGCAAGGAAGCAGGCTTCGTAAATTTCAGCGTGCTCGGAGAGTATTTCGTGCTGAGCATGCAGAAAAAGGACGAGCTCGTAGAGGCGCTGAGGGCGAAAAATTTAGCCATGCTAAAGGGTAACCCGAATATCGACGTAATCGACGGCGAGGGCTCATTTACGAGCGCGAATTCCGTGCGCGTGCTAAGTCCTGACGGACAAACGCGTGAAATTTCAGCAGAAACGATCGTCGTAAATACGGGCTCGAGGGAGGTCGAGCCTAGCTTTGAGGTAAGCTCAGGGGTCGCTTATAGTAGCGAAGAAATTTTAAATTTAAAGATCCTGCCGAAGCATCTAGTAATCATCGGCGGCGGATTTATCGGGCTTGAGTTTGCCTCGATGTTTGCGGGATTTGGCTCGAAAGTTAGCGTGCTTATGCGATCGAAATTTATGAAAAACGAAGATGAGGACGTGGCTGCCAGCGTCAAATCCGCTCTACAAGCCCAAGGCGTGGAGATCGTCGAGGGCTGCGAGTTTTTGAGCTTAAAGGGCGGGGAGCTAAAATTTAACCTCGCGGGCGAGAGCAAGGCGGTCGCGGCGGATGCGTTTTTATACGCCCTCGGTCGTCGCGCGAATACGAGCGAGCTAAATTTAGCCGCTGCGGGGGTGCAGACGGACGCGCACGGCAATATCATCACGAATGAGCATCTGCAAAGCTCGGCCGCGAGCATCTACGCGGCAGGCGACGTGCGCGGCGGCGAGATGTTTACCTACACGAGCCTGGATGATTTTAGGATCATTTTTAGCGCGCTTTTCGGAGACGGCGCGCGCACTACGAAAAACCGCGCACCGCATGCAAGCGTGCTGTTTACCCGCACGCCGCTAGCTCGCATCGGCCTTAGCGAACGCAAAGCAAGAGCGAGCGGACGCGAGATCAAGGTGCTAAAGCTTTCGATGGCGGCGGTGCCGGGCGCCAAGGTCGTAGCGCACGACGAGGGAATGATGAAAGCGGTCGTGGACGCAGCTAGCGGCGAAATTTTAGGCGCGGCGCTTCACTGCGTAAACGCGCACGAGATCGTTAATGAGCTGGCGATCGCAATGGCGCTGGGCGCGAAGGCGGATTTTTTCAAAAACCAAATTTTTACGCATCCAAGCATTAGCGAGGCGCTGAACGATCTTTTCGGACAGTTTTAAATTTGAAATTTAACGGCGCTCGGACTTGGCAATGCCCGGGCGCCTTAGCTAAAATCGATCGTGGAATTTAATGCGCCGGAGCGGGTTAAATTAAACTGGGTTAAATAATTTGAGCCCTTGCCGCCCGCTTCTTTCTTGGCTACCAAAGTTGGTTATAAAAAGAAATGATTGAAATAGTTAATTGATAAAATATCCGCGTTTAGGAATAGTAAGATTACAATCTATTTGGCACTCGGTAAGAGTATGCGGATAAAATTTCTTCTCGCAGTTTATACAGGCGAAAACGATTTCGTCCGTCGCTTCGTTTAACATAACTCTATAATCGCTAGGCGACCATTGCGGGCATTCGCACGCCAAGTCCAAATCCACGCTAACTACCAAGCTATCAAATACAATCGAGTTTAATTCCTCGTAGACCAGTCTTAAGCTCTTTTGATCTTTCAGCGCTTTAATTTTATTTATCAAGCGATATTTGTCCGATTTGATGATCTTTGCGCCAAAGAGATCCTTCGCTTTTCCGTCGCCGTAAATCGATAGCTCGGTAGGATAATCTTTAAAATTTAACTTTAAAAGTTCGTTCAAACCGCAGCCGTCGTATTCTTTCATAAGAAACAAAATTTTATTTTCAATAAACCATGTCGCTATGCAGCAGCATACTTGCTCGGGATTAAAAGGATGTAGATTTAAAATTCTATTTTCTAACGATACGCATAAATTTCTAATTTTGGGCTGCATTATTTTATCCTTTATTTCTACCTATATCGACGATCTCGACAAAATTTTAGCCATCTTTTCTTTATACTTAATTTTATATTTAGAATTTCACAAATTTAATATCTTTATTTATCCCCAAATATCAAATAGGCTAAATTTCTATTCAAATTCCCATACGCAACTATCCAATATTCTCGTATGATATTTTTGATTTGTAAGTTATCGTCCAGAAAGTCGGCAAATATTTTAATCCTATCTTTGTCTACCGCGCCTAGCTCTTCATCCTCTTTCTCAAACGAAGCGACAATTAAATGCGACAGAGCAATCTTGTCGTGGAAATTTAATGTCTTATTTTCTAGTAGATTTATCATTGACGTAATTTTGCCGATGTCTGCTAATTCTAGCTCCCAATCCTGCTCATCTCCCGTCGAATCTAACCCCAAAAGTTTATTTAATTTTATCGCGCTTTCTTTTCTTACGAAATAATCGGTCATTTTATTATCCTTTATATATGTTTTCGCCGCGATACTTAGCCGACCGCGCCATCTAGCAGTTTCCTAGAATTTTGCAAAGCCCATACGAAATTTTCGAGCTCTACGCAG
>NZ_CALIMW010000262.1 GCF_938045405.1 uncultured Campylobacter sp.
CAGAGCCGAACTCGATGGCAAATTATAAAATTTCGCCGCAATTTAAAATTTACTTGTTTAAATGCGCCGCGAGCGCGCTTGGCCAAACAAACAGCGCTATGACCCAAGACATCACTCGCGGCGTACCCGCCCAAAACGCCGCAAGCATCGCCGAGGAGAGGATGCTGCTGCCGTATTGCAACGAGCCGATGAGCGCAGCGGCCGAGCCTTTCATCTCCTGCGGCACGCTATCAAGAGCGGCGGCATTGGAGCAAGAAGCGATGATGCCGTTCATGCTAAAAACGAAAAACACCGGGATTATCACGCCAAGAACGCCGCCCGTTTTGAAAAACGCAAACGCAAACAGCACGCTGGCAGCAAGCGCGGCAACGAGAGTGGAGATTATGAGTAGGCGGTTTAGCACATAGCGCTTTACTAGCTTTTTGTTTACGAAATTTAGCGCCATGACGCCCACGATGTTTATGCCGAATAAAAATCCGTAGTATTTGTTAGGAATGCCGAAATAATCGATATATACAAAGGATGAGCCCGTGATAAAGGCATAGGCGGCTACATAGAAAAACGTCACGCTAAGAGTGTAGCGCATAAATTTGGCGTCTTGCAATAATCTTAGATAGTTTATAAAAGACGATATGGTGGGCTTTGTGGGGCGCTTTTGCGGCGGCAAGGTCTCTGGCAGAGAAAAAATCATCACAAACATAACCGCACTAGCTAGCGCCATCAGCCAAAATATCCCGTGCCAAGAGCCAAACTCCAGTATCGCGCCGCCCAATAACGAACCCACTATCGGCGCTATCGCCATGATAATAACTAGCGTAGAGAGCATCTGTGCGGCCTGCGAGCTACCGAAAAGATCGCTAATCATCGCCCTGCTTAGCATCGGTCCTACGCACGCGCCCACGGCCTGAAACACGCGCCATAATACGACACTAGCCATAGTGTCCGACATCGCGCATCCTACTGATCCGATCGCAAAGAGCGCCATACCGATAAAAAGCGGGATTTTACGCTAGGTTCTATCGCTGATAGGCCCCCATACGAGCTGCGCTATAGCAAAGCCGATCAAAAAGCCCGTTATCGTGAGCTCCGCATCGCCATGCAACTGTCGCTCCATCGTAGGCATAGCAGGTAGATATACATCCGTGGATAGCGATGTGCACGCCATAAGTGCGCTTGGCACGACTAAAAAATAGTGAAGTTTTTGAGGAGTTCAAATTTTTCCTTTTGTTGTTATTTGAGTGAGCGCAGGGTTTGCGCGACTAGATTTAAATTTGCCCAAATTTACCGCGTAAATTTTGTGTAATTATAGCTAAAATTTAAATGCCTTTCAGTACAGAAGCTTGGAGTAAATTTAATGTAAAATTTTTGGCATAAATTTAAATACAAGCGGGGTAAAAATTCTACTTAGTTTTGCTTGGGGTTTTTCAAGAAACTTTAATCAAGGTAGACTAAATTTTGCGACAAACTATGTAACCGAACAAATTTAAATACAAGATTATAAGGTACAGTATCTTTCGCTTAAGCAATACTCCCTCATTTTTTCATAAAAAATTTCTCATTTTTAACCTTACTTCGTAAACACAAAGCAGCAAGGCAATATTGCTAAATTTTCTTACAAAATTTGAGTTTTTAAATATTTTTTAAAAAAATATTTTGATAGAATAGAGCAGAAAACATAAGGATTGCACATGAAAGTAAATATAGCTCAGGCCATTAAGAGAATCAAGAAAAGTCCAGATTTTTTTAGACCGCTTTACGAAAGCATTATAAACTCAATACAGGCTGACGCCGATATTATAAAAATAAAATTTCAGCTAGAAGAGCATGGCGGCGAAGGATCCATTTATAATATCGTCAGCTATAGTATCGAAGATAATGGGCATGGGTTCACCGACGAAGATGCGGACGCCTTTTTAACATTGTATACTGAAAGAAATGCCGACAAGGGAGCTCTTGGTAGCGGAAGAATATTATGTTTAAAAGTATTTGACGATATATTCATAACAAGTCAAACTAAAAACAACGGGCAAGAACTCGGGAAAGAAACAAAAATAAATTTTAACGTTAATTTTAATTATAATTCAATAGATGAACTTACTAGAGAAGAAAAAAGTAGCGATAAAAGTTATACTATAACAGAGTACAAAAATTTAAAATAGGCTTATCAAAACAAAGAATTTAACTTAGACCAAATAAAAGAAAATATTTTTACAGAACTGCTTCCGTTATTTATAGAGTACAGCACGAATGATAAAAATTTGACTATTTTTATAGATGATCAGGAGTGGATAAACAAAAAGCTCATAAGCAGCAAGATGCTATCCTATAATTTTCAAGAAAAAGTATTTAGCGTTTCTTCTAACGATAGTAGTATAACAAAGGTTTTTAAGCTTTATTACAGAATAGAAAATGATGATGCAAGAAAAAATATGCAATTTTATGCAGCCGCCTATAGAAAAATTAAAGATTTCCCGAATGATACTAAAGTTAGTGATGATTTACCGGGCAGACCTTCTATTATTTTTTGTTTGACTTCTGATTATTTTAAAGAAATAGTTGACGACTCCAGAGAAGATTTTATAGTTTTTTTTAATCAAAATAATCCAACAGAAGAAGCGCCTATTACTATGCCGTCTATAAATTTGAAATTACGAGAGACAATTAGAGCTATAATTGTAGATAAATTTCCTAATATAATGGATAATTTTAATTTAAAAAAAGAAGAAGTTATTAATCAAAATCCTTATTTGGCTAGGTATGTAAAAGATATGGATGATTTTACTAAAAGTATAGATGATATAAAAAAAGATGCTGAAAAATTATTTGAAAATTCATCCAAAAAAGTTAAAGAGGAAGTTAAAAAATTTTCTGAAAATATTTTAAAAACAAGAAATTTTCAAAAAGATAAATATATAGAAATAACAAAAGATTTTACAGAAACTGGGCAAGAGCAACTGGCACACTACTTTGCCTATCGTCAGGTGATTATAGAGATGCTTAAGAATATTTATCAAACAAATACAAGCAAAGATTCAGAGAAACTTTTTTCTGAGGGCGACATACATGACCTAATAATGCCTAGGAAAACAAGTAATTACAATAATATGGAAAATATTGCACAAAATAATTTTTGGTTATTCGATGATAAATTTATGACTTTTAACTTTGCCGCAAGCGACAATACTATGGAAAAAATTAGAGAAGAATTAGCTACGGATTTAGGAGAAGTACCACAAGGGTATGAACTAGATAGACCAGATTTGCTTATTTTATATTCAGACGATGAAGCATCAATTGACTCAAAAGATGTGGTAATTATAGAATTAAAAAGGATAGGCTTAAATGAATATGACAGAAGCAAGGCCTTGGATCAATTGGCAACATATGCTGATGTTTTTAGAAAAATTATGGTCAATCAAATAAAAGACGTTTTTGTATATTCGTTTTTTGAATTTGATACAAAATTTGAAGATTTATTACGAAGAAGAGGCTACCAACCTAATATACTAAGCGGCGGGGAACATAGATTACATTATTACTATTCATATATTCCCTGGGTCCAAGCCTATATAAACGTATTATCTTTTGATAGTGTTGTTTTTACAGCAGATAAGAGGAATAGACTCTTCCTGGACATATTAACTGGAAATATAAGAAATTCGTAAAAAGGTTGTTTATTGAACTATATAGGTGCCAAGACTAAACTCCTGCCGTTCATCAAAAAAATAATATTAGAAAATATAGATGACAACTGTAGGATATTTTGCGATATATTCTCTGGAACAGGTGTGGTTGGTTTAAATTTTAAGAAATTAGGTTTTAAGATAATAGCCAATGATTTACAATATTATTCATATGTTTTAAATAGACATTTTATAGGAAATCATAAAAAGCCAGAGTTCAAAGAATTAGTAAAATTTTTAAAAATAAGAGATAAAAATAATATTCTAAAAGAAGTATTTCGTTTTTTTAATACTTTACAACCGATTCATGGCTTTATTGCAGAAAATTATTCACCAGCTGGCAAGGATGGCAGAATGTACTTTACAGAACAAAATGCGAAAAAGTGTGATGCAATAAGAACCAAAATAGAGTTTTTTAAAAAAAACAAAGTAATCACAATTGATGAATATTTTTTTCTTATCTCATCCTTATTAGAAAGCATAGATAAGTATTCTAATTCGGTTTCAGTATATGGAGCATATTTAAAAAAATTTAAAAAGGCAGCTTTATTAGAATTTTATTTTAGGCCAAGCAAGCTATATATTAACCACCAAGAACACGAAATATATAATCAAGATGCAAACGATTTAATAAAAAGAATTAGCACAGACGTGCTCTATCTAGACCCTCCGTATAATCGCAGACAATACTATACAAATTATCATATACTAGAAACAATTGCCAAATATGATAATCCAGTGATTTATGGAAAAACTGGATTGCGACTAGAAAATGACAAAAGATCAAAATATTGTCTTGTAAATACAGCATATAATGAATTTAAAAATTTGATTGAAAATGCTAATTCAAAATATATATTTATGAGCTACAATAACGAAGGAATAATACCTATACAAGCAATAAGGGGAGTTTTTGAAAAAAAAGGAAAGCTAAAAGAATTTACTATTTCTTATTCTAGGTATAAATCCGACTCCAAAAGAAAATATTCATCTAATAAAACAGTAGAGTATCTATTTTGCTGTACTTGCAATACATACTGCATCTAGTATTATTAAAAATTTTTCACAAAATTAGAGTTTGTGGCTAAATTTTACCTTGCGAATGAGGCGGGCTATATGTCCCGTCGCAGTGAAGCAAGGTAAAATTTAACAAAGTATAGCGGAAAAAGACAAGCCTAAATTTAGACTTCATACCTCTCGCCCGGTTTCATTTCTATCATCTCCCACGGCAAGCCCTGCTTATTTAGCTCGTCCATGAAAGGCTTGGCGTCGAAATTTTCCATATTAAAGACACCTTTGCCGCTCCAGATGCCCTTTGCCACCATCATCGAGCCGATCATCGCAGGCACGCCCGTCGTGTAGCTCACGGCCTGCGCGCCCGTTTCGGCATAGCAAGCTTCGTGGTCGCAGACGTTGTAGATATAGACCTGGCGCTCTTTGCCGTCTTTGAGCC
>NZ_CALIMW010000263.1 GCF_938045405.1 uncultured Campylobacter sp.
TCTCGGAGATCAAAATTTCCTTGCCGTCCTGCGCGCCGTTTGCGAGCTCGGCGAGACCAGCCTTGGCGGCGCGCACGCTCTTGCTCGTATCGCGAGGCTTTGCGGCGTAGTTTTGCGGATCGGTGGATCTTAGCAGATCGTCCTTGGGCGGCTGTTTTTCGCCCTCGCTGTTATCGCCTTTTTTTTGCGGTTTTGCCGCTTTCGGCGCGGAATTTTCTTCGGAATTTTCGCCGCCGTTTGAAATTTCATTTTGCTCGGAGTTTGTGGTCTTGCTTGCGTCCGAGTCGGAATTCTGCGCATCGCTTGTCGTAGCGCTGGAATTTTCAAGCGGTTTTGTCGCACTGCCTGCTTTGCCATTCGCTGTGCTATCTACGCTGCTAGGAGCGGAATTTTCCGCGCTATTTTGCGCAGAATTTTCCTGCTTCTGCGGTGCGCCCTGCTCGATCTTGATGGCTGCGTTCTCGCCGAAAAGCGATTTTAGCACGCTATTGATCGCTCGCGAGCCCTTGCGTAGGTACTCTCTGTCCTGTCCCTGCGCGCGCGAGAGCAGATGCAGCGTGCCGCGCTCGAACTTTAAAAATTCTATGCATTTGCTAAATTTCTCGCCCAGATCGTAATCGCGGTCGTAAATTTTGGCTAAAAAATTCTCGTAAATTTCATTTTGAACGCCCGCTTTGATGGAAGAGTTAGAATTTTGCGCCTGTGCCGCTGCGCCAGGTTTGATCTCGCTGCTTGCGTCGGGGCTCTGTTTTGCCGCACCGAAGTTTTGCGCCGAGTTTGCGGGACGTTTTGCGCTCGCAGTAAAGCTCGGCACGCCGCTTGTCGCGCTACCATGGTCGCTTGATGTAAAAGCCGCGCCGCCCGGCTCGTTATTTGGTGCAAATGCCGCGCTTTGATTGGAATTCGATCTAAAATTCAGCGCAGAGCTTTGCGCGTTTAAATTAGGCGCCGAAGCGGAAGCATAGCCCTCGCCTTGATCCAGCGATCTGCCGACCTCTATGAGCTCGTCGATTTCGCGCAGATTTACCGCCTCCATCATCATAAAAATCATCATAGAGATCGCGTAGGTGTTGTCCGGGCTGATGGCGAGCATGCTTTTAGCGCCCGCTAAAATGCGGAAAAACCGCTCATACATCAGTAGGCTAAATTTCGCGTCGCGTCGCAGGAATTTGTCCTTTAAATTTGCGATCATCTCGTCGATTATCGTCTCGGCGTTGTAGTTTTCGACCTCTTTGATGATCTCGATCGCGCCCGCGCGGTCCTGGCGCAGCACGACGTCTAAAATTTCGCCGATCTTAGCGGGATCGAGCAGGCCCAGCATATCGGCGATCGCCCGTTCCGTAATACCCTCGCGGCTAAAGATAATCGCCTGATCGAGGAGCGTAAGCGTGTCTCGTAGCGAGCCCGAGCCGCTGCGCGCTAGAATTTCAAGCGCGCCCTCTTCGTAAGCGATGTTTTCGGTTTTTAAAATTTGCTCTAGGTGCGCTACGACGGCGCTTTTAGCGATCGGCTTAAAGCGAAAGTGTTGCGTGCGCGATAGCACGGTGACTGGAAGCTTGAGCGGATCGGTGGTCGCAAGGATAAATTTTACGTAGCTAGGCGGCTCCTCAAGCGTCTTTAAAAGCGCGTTGGAGGCCTCTTTGGTGAGCATATGTACCTCGTCGATGATGAAAATTTTAAAGCGCGCGCTTGCGGGATGATACTTCGTCTGCTCGATGAGCTCGCGGATATCGTCGATCTTGCGGTGGCTGGCGGCGTCCATCTCGATGATGTCGATGTGACGCCCCTCGTTTGCCATTACGCAGTTATCGCAGATCTCGCACGGCTTGCCGGTAGGGCCTTTATCACATAAAAGCGCTTTGGCAAAAATCCTAGCCGTCGAGGTTTTGCCGCTGCCGCGAAGTCCGCTGAAAAGATATGCGTGGCTCAGCCTGCCCGAATCCAGCGCGTGTGCGAGGCTTTTGGCGACGGCGTCTTGACCGATGAGCTGATCGAAGCTTTTGGGTCTGTATTTTAAAGCGAGTGCTTGCAAAATTTCTCCTTTGATCTTGCAATGATACAAAAAAATCTATAAATTTTAAATTTAGTGCTACAATGCGCCCGAATTTCAGAAAAAGGATAAAAATGAAAAAATTTTTAATCGGCGTCTTTGCGCTATTTTTTGTCGCCTGCTCGCAAACCAGCAGCGTCATCAGCCTAAATCCGTATCTCTCTAAGGCCGATCAGACCGTAAGCGGCAAGTCGGTAAATATCAACGCGATCAACGATCAGCGCGAAAATCAGATGGTAATCGCCGTCATCAACGATAACGACGGCAAGCTAGTAGATGAAGTGCTTTTAAAAAACAATCTCTCGGCGTGGTTTGATCAGGCTTTGCGCACGGAGCTTGAGGCTCGCGGCGTAAAGATCGATCCGGCAAGCCCGAATATCGTAACCGTAAATATTAGAAGCATCTCGGCAGCGATCAACGGCTACTCGAAGGAAAATATGAGCGCAAGAGGCGAGATCGCGATTTCTATCGTGCAGGGCAACAAAACTACGACCAAGCGCGTTTCGCAGGATCAGAGCCAATTTACCGCGCTTCGCACGGCTAGATCGCTTAATCCTTTCGTGCAAAGCTTGCTTGGCGACATCGTCAAAAAATCCGCCGATCAAATCATCTTGACGCTTTAGATGCGCTGCGTAAATTGCGGCGCGTTTAGCCTGCGCACGATCTGCGCCGCCTGCGCCGCAAATTTAGCCGAATGCCGCCTAGGTATGCGGCAGGTGGAGAGCTTTAGCGTATTTTACTACTACGGCTACTCCGAAATTCGAGAGCTTATACTTTCTAAACATCACGAATACGGCGCTGCGGTGCTTGCGCGCATAGCTTCTTTAAGCCTAGCGAAATTCCCGCTTCATCTGCAGCGCGAAATTTCTGCAAATCCGCAAAATTACGAGGCGTTTAAAACGGACGGAATTTTTAAATTTAACGCCGTGCCGCTGGATGATGACGCTCGTAGCGGCTATTCGCACACGGCGATCTTAGCTCGCGCGCTAAAAAGCGAGCTAATCGAGCCAAAATTTCACTGCCTGCGCGCGCAAAATCGCGTCAAATACACCGGGCAGAGTTTGGAATTTCGCCTAAAACACAAGCGAAATTTTAAAATTTTAACCCCGCCGCAATTCCCCGTGATCCTAGTAGACGATATCATCACCTCAGGTCTTAGCATGCTGCAAGCGCGCGAGAGTTTGATCGATGGCGGCTTTATGCCCGTGTGCGGCTTGGTTTTAGCTAATGCAAAAGAATAATTCGCTATAATCGCGCTTTAAAATTTAAAAGGATATTTATGCAATCAAATATGTTTGAAAATCAGGAGATCATCGATATAGACGTCGAGGAATCGATCAAGACGAGCTATCTTGATTACTCGATGAGCGTTATCATCGGTCGTGCGCTGCCGGACGCCAGAGACGGCCTAAAGCCGGTACATAGGCGAATTTTATATGCGATGAACGATCTTGGCGTGGGCTCTCGCCAGCCATACAAAAAATCCGCTCGTATCGTAGGCGACGTCATCGGTAAATACCATCCGCACGGAGATACCGCCGTTTATGACGCGCTCGTGCGAATGGCACAGAGCTTTTCGATGAGAATTCCTTCCGTGGACGGGCAGGGTAACTTCGGATCGATCGACGGCGACGGAGCGGCGGCGATGAGGTACACCGAAGCGCGTATGACGCCGCTAGCCGAGGAGCTGCTAAAAGACCTGGATAAAGAGACGGTCGATTTCGTGCCGAACTACGACGAGAGTTTAAACGAGCCCGACGTCCTGCCTGCGCGCGTGCCTAATTTGCTGCTTAACGGCTCGAGCGGAATCGCCGTGGGAATGGCGACGAATATCCCGCCGCACAGCCTAGATGAGCTCGTGGGCGGTCTTTTGATACTGCTTGAGAATAAAAACGCAAGCCTAGAGGAGATCATGGGCGAGATCAAGGGTCCAGATTTTCCGACCGGCGGCATAATCTACGGCAAAAAAGGGATTATCGAGGCGTATAAAACGGGCAGAGGGCGAGTTAAAATTCGCGCTAAAACCCATATCGAAAAAAAATCTAACAAAGACGTCATCGTAATCGACGAGCTGCCGTATCAGACCAATAAAGCGCGCCTGATCGAGCAGATCGCAGATCTCGTAAAAGAAAAGCAGATCGAGGGCATCTCCGAGGTGCGCGACGAGAGCGATCGCGACGGAATTCGCGTAGTAATCGAGCTTAAGCGCGACGCGATGAGCGAGATCGTGCTGAATAATCTATTTAAGCAAACCACGATGGAGGCGACCTTCGGCGTGATAATGCTCGCAATCGACGGCAAGGAGCCGAAGATTTTCACGCTGATAGAGCTTTTGAAGCTGTTTTTGAACCACAGAAAAACCGTCATCATCCGCCGCACGATTTTTGAGCTTCAAAAAGCACGCGCTAGAGCGCACATCTTGGAGGGCTTAAAGATCGCGCTAGATAATATCGACGAAGTGATCGACGTAATTAGAAACTCTGCCGACACCAACGTCGCGCGCGAAAATTTAATGAGTAGATTCGGCCTCAGCGAGGCGCAATCGGGCGCGATTTTGGATATGAGGCTAAGCCGCTTAACGGGACTTGAGCGCGAAAAGATCGAGGAGGAGCTAAAAGAAATTTTAGCCGAGATAAAGCGGCTTGATGCGATCTTAAAGAGCGAGGAGCTGATTGAGGGCATCATCAAAGATGAGCTTTTGGAGATCAAGGATAAATTCAAATGCCCGCGCATTACCGAAATCGTTGATGACTACGAGGATATCGACATCGAAGATCTTATCGCGAATGAAAATATGGTCGTTACGATCACTCACCGCGGCTATATTAAGCGCGTGCCTAGCAAGACTTACGAGAAGCAAAAGCGCGGCGGCAAGGGGCGCGTGGCGGTCACGACGTACGATGACGACTTCATCGAGAGCTTTTTTACGTCCAACACTCACGACACGCTTATGTTTATCACCGACCGCGGGCAGCTTTACTGGCTTAAGGTCTATAAAATTCCGGAGGGCTCGCGCACCGCAAAGGGCAAGGCGGTAGTAAATTTAATCCAGCTCGGCGCGGACGAAAAGATCATGGCGATCATCCCTACGACCGATTTTGATCCGAGCAAGTCGCTCGTATTTTTCACTCGCAACGGCATCGTAAAACGCACGAATTTAAGCGAGTTTAAAAACATCCGCTCGCTTGGCATCCGCGCTATCAGCCTGGATGAGGACGATACGCTAGTAACCGCTCTCATCGCTCCAAACAGCGCCGAGGAGATGCAAAACTACAAAGGAGGCGCTCTAAGCGGCGACGATCTGGACGGCGGCGAGGCTGAAGAAATTCTAGAGCAGACCGAGCAGGATATTTTGGAGGGAAGCGAGGATGAAATTTCGCAGGGCGAGGGCGCGCAAGACGGCGAGCCGCAAAGCGCCAACGAAAATATGCTCTTCATCGCTACGAAAAAGGGAATGTGCCTTAAATTTAATCTAAATAAAATTCGCCAGATGGGGCGCATCGCTCGCGGCGTAAAGGGTATTAAATTTAAAGAAAAAGGCGACGAGGTCATCGGCGCCGCGTTTATTTTAAGCGACATGCAAGAAATTTTAAGCGTGAGCCAAAAGGGTATCGGTAAGCGCACGACCGCGAGCGAGTATCGCCTCACAAACCGCGGCGGCAAGGGCGTCATCTGCATGAAGCTCACCAACCGCACGGGCGAGCTCATCGGCGTCGTGATGGTCGATGAGGAGATGGATCTCATGGCGCTAACCACCAGCGGCAAGATGATCCGCGTCGATATGCAAAGCATCCGTAAAGCGGGTCGCAACACCAGCGGCGTCATCGTCGTAAATGTCGAGGGCGACGACGTCGTGAGCATCGCGACCTGCCCGAAAGCCGAGGAGGGCGACGAGGGAGAAGCGGACGAGCTTGCGCAGGATGAAAATTTATTAAATTCAAATTTAGATAGCAAAGATTCGCAGAGCGACGGCCCTAGCGATGAAATTTTAAAAGGAGGAGAGGATGAGTAGTTACAATATCGCCATCGTAGGCGCTACCGGCGCCGTAGGCGAGGAGATTTTGCGCGTCTTAGACGAGATGAACTTCCCCGTAAAGGACATACTGCCGCTTGCAAGCGCAAAGAGCGCGGGCGAGAAGGTGGAATTCCGCGGCAAAGAATACGTCGTGAGGGAGCTAACGGACAGCACCTTCGACGAAAACGAGATCGACATCGCGTTTTTTAGCGCGGGCGGCTCCATTTCGGCGCATTACGTGCCATTTGCTGCGGCAAGCGGCGCGGTGGTGATCGATAACACGAGCCACTTTCGCATGCAAGAAAACGTCCCGCTCGTAGTGCCCGAGTGCAATCCGCAGGATATAAAGCTGTGGGAAGAGACAGGTATCATCGCTAATCCGAACTGCTCAACTATCCAGATGGTTCAAATTCTTAAGCCGCTTGATGACGCGTTTGATATCGAGCGCGTAGATGTAAGCACCTACCAGGCGACAAGCGGCGCAGGCAAAGAGGGTATGAGCGAGCTTGTAGAGCAGCTGCAGCAGTTTTTCGCTTTTAAGCTTGATGAGTGCGAGCCGAAGGTTTTCCCGCATCAGATCGCGATGAATGTCATCCCGCACATCGACGTCTTTTTGGACAACGACTACACCAAAGAAGAGATGAAGATGGTGAACGAAACGCAGAAAATTTTGCATAAAAACTTCGCCGTTTCGGCTACCTGCGTGCGCGTGCCGGTGCTACGTAGCCACAGCGAGGCGATCACGATAAAATTTAAAAAGGATTTCGAGATTAGCCGCGTGCGCGAAATTTTAAGAAACGCGCCTAGCATCGTGCTTACAGACGATCCAAGCAAAAACGAATACCCAATGCCGCTGCTTTCTAGCGATACGAACGAAACCTACGTCGGCAGGCTCCGCAGGGACAATTTCGACGATAAAATTCTGCATCTTTGGTGCAGCGCCGATCAGATCCGCGTCGGAGCGGCTACGAACGCCGTACGTATCGCGCTTCGCTGGATAGATATGCAGCAAGACAGGTAGGATAAATTTAGCAAAGTTGCCGAGCCTTTGCGCTCGGATACGGTTGTGTGCGCGATTTCGGCGCCGAAGCCGCGCGAATAAATTTGCAAATCAACTTAGTTAAAATTTAACGCCGCGAGCTGAAATTTTGCGCCTTTAACCTGGCGCAAAATTTTAAAGACTCAAACGGACGCGATCAAATAGCGTAAATTTATGCGGTTGTAAACGAGCGTAAATTTAAACGAACGCTTCGGCATGAGGCGGCTTTAAATTTATACGTCCGCTTGCGGAGCAGCTAATCCTGAATTAAAATTTAAGGAAGAAATGAAAGCTATATTTGAGAAATTTTTACTTTGCAGCAAATTTTTAGCCCTCCTGCCAGTGCTTTTTTGTATCGCGGCAGGCGCAGCGATATTTGTGATGGCAAGCTACGAAATCTGCTCGGCGCTTTATAAAATCGTAGAATTTTTTCTAGCTCCGCAGAGCAAGGGAACGCTTTACGTCGATATTTTAAGCGAGATAATAACGGCGATCGATCTGTATCTGGTCGCTATAGTGCTGCTAATCTTCGTATTTGGAATTTATGAGCTCTTTATCGACGAGTTTGTGGATCTGAATTTACAAGTTTTAAAGATCGCCTCGCTAGATGAGCTGAAGCACAAACTCGGCAGCGTCATCATAATGGTGCTCGTAGTGGATTTTTTCAAGAGAATTTTGCATACTGATTTTACTACCCCTTTGGATATGCTTTTGCTCGCAGGGGCTATCTTTGCGGTTTGTTTGGCTTTGTATATTTTGAGTAAATTTAAAGGATAAAAATGGTTTTCATCGACGCATGCTTCGGCAAAGAGACCCCATACACGCCCATTTGGATGATGCGCCAGGCGGGGCGCTACCTGCCGCAATACATGGCGGTGCGCGAGAGGGCGGGCGATTTTTTGAGCCTGTGCCGCGACTACCGCGCCGCGAGCGAGGTAACGATCCAACCCGTAGAGATTTTGGGCGTCGATGCGGCGATCTTATTTAGCGATATTTTGGTCGTGCCGATGCAGATGGGGATGGATCTGCGCTTCGAAGCGGGCGAGGGGCCGCGCTTTAGCGATCCGATCCGCTCTCAGAGCGATCTGGCGCGCCTTGATCCACAAAAGGCCGCGGCGGAGCTCGGATACGTTTATGATACGATCTCGCTTACACGCTCTCGCCTTGCCGCGGACAAAGCGCTCATCGGCTTTTGCGGCGCGCCGTGGACGATCGCTACCTATATGATCGAGGGCGGCGGCAGTAAAAATTACGCCGTTTGCAAAAGGATGCTCTACGAAAATCCGCAGCTTCTGCATGAAATTTTGCGCCTCGTTACGGAGGCGACGAAGCTTTATCTGGAGCGCCAGATCGGCTCGGGCGTCGATGCGGTGCAGATCTTCGACAGCTGGGCGGGCGCGCTGGAGCCGAGCGCGTATGAGGAGTTCGGCTGGCGATACATCTTAGAGATCACGGAATTTTTAAAGGCGAAATTCCCGCATATCCCACTCATCGTCTTTGCCAAGGGCACGGGCGCGCAGATGTCGCGGCTGAGCCGTATCGCGGAGCAGCGAGGCGAGGCGAGCTTTGACGTATGGGGCGTGGATTGGAGCACTCCGATTGAGCTTGCGCGCGAGCAGCTCGGGGGCAAATTTACGCTTCAGGGCAACCTTGAGCCGATGCGGCTATACGATCGCGGCGCGATAGAATCGGGCGTGCGCGAGATTTTAGCGGCGATGAAGGGTGCGGCGCATATCTTTAATCTAGGGCATGGAATTTTGCCCGACGTAAGCGTGCAAAACGCCAAATATCTAGTGGATCTGGTGCACGAGCTAAGCGCGCGCTAAAGCCTTATTTTGCGAAAGTCTGCTTGCCGCACGCCACTGTGAAATTTTATAGAGCCGTAATTTAAAATTTCGCTCGCTCGGGTCGCTTGCTTTGCTTTCGCGCGATCCTGCCGCTACAATAAAATTTCAATTTTACGCCGCTTTCATGCCGCCAAAACAGCGCGCAGAACGTAAAACTCTAAATTTTAAAATTCTGCGCCGTTTTAGCGCGGTTGTATCTCAAATTTTAAAATTTAGCCGCAGTTTGAAATTTTATGCCGAGCGAGGATCTGAAATTCTATGCGCTGTGTCCACGGCGCCGTAAAATACCGAGAGTTCGCGAGTTTAAATTTAGCTCGCGTCTTAAATTTATAGCTCGCACGCGCCAAATTTAAGGATAAATTCAAAACTCTAAGTTTAAAATTTCATCGTAGCGGGGCGGCGGCGGAAGTGAAATTCGCATAAAACCGGCGCAGAATTTCAGCGCGCGGAAGCGAAATTTAAAGCAAATTTTAAAGCAAAATTCTGCGAGCAAACCCCGCAAATCAAATCATGGAGCAAAAATGAGATATATTTTCGGGCCCGTAACCTCGCGTAGGTTCGGGCGCAGCCTCGGCATCGACCTGAGCCCGCAGCGCAAGCAGTGCAACTTCAACTGCGTCTATTGCGAGCTGGGCGCGGGCAAGCCGGTAAGCGCAATGAGCGAGCCCTGTGAGATCGGCCCGGTCATCGCCGAGCTGAAAACTGCGCTGGCGGTGCATCCTAACATTGACGTCATCACGATCACGGCAAACGGCGAGCCCACGCTACATCCGCGCTTTGCAGAGCTCGCAAGCGCGCTAAAGGAGTTGCGCCTGCCGCAGAAGCTGCTCGTTTTGTCAAACGGCTCGCTCGTGCGCGAAAACAGTGCGGCGCTAGCGAAGCTTGATATCTGCAAATTTTCGCTAGATAGCGCGCTTGCGAAAAGCTTTCGTAAGGTGGACGGCCCGCACGCGGGCATTAGCGCCGAGGATATCATAAGCGCGATCACGGATTTTGCGCGTGAGTTTCGCGGCGAGCTTGATATCGAAATCCTAGTCGTGCGCGGGATAAACGACACGCAAGAGGACTTTGCGGCACTGAATGCAGCTTTAGCTCGCATCAACCCGCACCGCGTAGATCTTGGCACGATCGATCGCCCGCCCGCATACCGCGTGCAGGGGGTGAGCGAGGCGCAGC
>NZ_CALIMW010000264.1 GCF_938045405.1 uncultured Campylobacter sp.
GCCGCCTGCGACGGCAAGTATGAAGCCGATTTTGCTAAATTTATCGTTCATTTTCGCTCCGATGATTTTTAAATTTTAAAGCTACGGAATTTTAAAATTCCAAACTATATACGCAAACTCGCTATGAAATTTGACGCGCTATTTTTGGACCGCTTCGGCGTTAAATTTTAAAATTCAAAGCGCGACGCCGCGCGGGCCACCACAAAATTTTATGCGCCGCTTCTGCGGAAGATTGCGTAGGTCGCGTCATAAACTATCGTGGCGGCTGTGCACCGACCGTCTCGGTTTAGAATTTTAAAATTCCGTAGCGTGATCAGATGCGGCTACGCTACGACGCCTTTGCCGCGCGCACCTATCGCCATGCAGGTTGCCGCGGTCGCACTGAAAGCTGATTGCCGCTACATACTTTGACCTTCCTCTATCTAAACATAAAATTTTAAACTATCGCCGCAAGACTAACGGATCGCCGTAATCTCGCTATGAAATTTTGTCCGTCGCTTTTAGACTGCTTCAGCGCCAAATTTTAACTTCCATGCTATCCATCCGCTTTGCAAAATTTAAAAATTTAAAATTTTTAGCTGATTGAGCGCTATCACTACGATCGCGACTGGCGCCACGAAGCGCAGTAGCACGAAATACCACAGCTTAAAGCCCATTCGTCCCATATATGGGCGCAGTAGAATTTCGACGGCTCGTTTTTTGATCACGAACCCTACGAAAATCGCCACAATTATGCCGCTAAGAGGCATTAAGATATTCGAGGTTAGGTAATCAAGCACGTCAAAAAAGCTCTTGCCACCTAGGCTAAAATACTCGCTCGTGCCCCCGTAATAACCCAAAATGCAGCATATCCCTAAAACATACGTCACAGCAAAAACTAAAATTGAAGCGCGCTTTCGGCTTAGCTTGCGGGAGTTTACGAGATAATAAATCGCAGGCTCCAGCATCGAAATTGCAGAAGTAATCGCCGCAAATAATAGCGAGGTGAAAAATAAAAAGGCTAGGATATTTCCGATCGCACCGAGCTTTGAAAAAAGCACCACCAGCGAGACAAACACTAGCCCCGGACCTTGCGCTTTGGGATCGCCGCCGAATTCAAAGATGAAAGTAAAGACGATAAGTCCCATCATCACGCCGATTAGGACATTAATGCAGACGATATTTATGCTTGAGGTTAGGATATTAGTGCGCGCAGGCAGGCTTGCAGCATAGGTCATAATCGTAGTAACGCCAAGCGAAAGCGTAAAAAACGCAAGTCCTAGCGCCGAAAGAACGCTATCTTTATTAAGCTTGGAAAAATCTGGCACCAGTAGGAATTTCGCGCTACGTCCGAATCCATCGAAACTCGCGGCGTAAATTAGCATTAAAACCAGCAAAATAAATAGCGCGGGCATCATCCAGACATTAAGCCGCTCGATGCCGCTTTTGACACCTTTAGATACGATGAAAAAGCAAAACGCCGACGCTATGGTAAAGCACACCGCCGCGCTTAAAAAATCACTACCTAAAAGCGCTTTAAACGCTGCGCCGCTTTCATCTATACTTTTTGGCAGATAAAAAGCGCTTGAGACCACGTATTTTAGGATCCAGCCCATTACGACGCTGTAAAAAGCATAGATCAAAAGCGCACTAATCATAAAAAATCCCGCGTATTTCCATGCGCCTTTGTATGAGGGTGCGAGCTTTTCAAATGCGCGCACCGGATCACTTTCGCTTAGCCTGCCGATGACGATCTCGGCTAAAAAGATCACGAAGCTAACCAAAAGCGTTAGTAAAAGATATAGCAAGATAAAGGCGCTGCCGCCATTGGTGCCTACTAAAGTGGGGAATTTCCACGCGTTGCCGAGCCCTACGGCGCTGCCTGCGACTGCGAGAATGAAGCCGATTTTGCTAAATTTATCGTTCATATTATGCCTTGTAGCGGAATTTGAAAGGACAATATTAGCAAAATCTAGCTTAACTCGCCAAGCTAGCCGAGTGGAATTTAGGCAAACCCGCTATAATGCCGCGAATTTTAAAGGAGATAAAATGAAATCGATAAAAGAAGTGATGCTCTCTCGCCACAGCTGCCGTAAATTTTGCAGCGACAAGCTAAATAGCGAGCTCGTGCGCGAGATACTTGATCTTGCGCGCTTAAGTCCCAGCTCATGCGGATTAGAGCCGTGGAGGATGATGATAATCTCGGATCCTTGCGAGCTAAAAGAGCTTTCTGTAGCCTGTAACAGCCAGCCGCAAATAGCCGAGTGCTCGCACGCCGTGATTTTAATCGCGCGTAACGATCTGCGCGTGGGCGAAGCGTATTTAGAGCGCACCGTCCGCCGTCGCGCAAACACTCCGCAAAAATATGAAGCTGCGATGAATTATTTCCGTGCGAAATTTGCGGACTTAGACGACGAAGCGCTGATGAACTACGCGACCAAGCAGCTTTATATCTTAGCGGCAAATATCGCTAATATCGCCGAGGGCTTTGACGTGCGCTCGTGTATAATGACCGGCTTTGACGCCGCGGCTTTGGAAAAATTTTGCGCTTTAGAGACGAAATTTCGTCCTGCAATCGTCGTGGCTTTGGGGCGTGGTGAGCCTAGCAAATACCCACACACGCGCTACGAGCTGGATGAAATTTTAATCTCTCGTAGCGGCAGCAAAAAAAGATAAAATGAAGCATTTCTGCTCGCAAAGCTAGGCGCAAGCTTTGTTTATTAAAAGCGTCGTTTTGCGAAATTTTATCGGTTTAAAAGTGCGATAGCGTTAAAATGCGCTTAAAATTTCAAAGGATAAACATGCAAGTCAAACTTCTAAATTTCACTCCGCTTTGGGTCTGCTCAAACGCG
>NZ_CALIMW010000265.1 GCF_938045405.1 uncultured Campylobacter sp.
CTAGCGATGCTAAACAGCTGTGCTAACGGCGTCAGCGTCGTAAATATCGACAACGGTTTTGGCGCTGCGTACAACGCGAGCCTGATAAATCATCTATAAATTTACGCCAGCGCGTAAACGAATAAGCGGCCTAAATTTGAGTGCGAGAGCCTATCGATCACAGAAGCAAACCGCAACAGCTACCAAGCCATAATAGTGCAGTGGCACAATAGCAAATACGGTAAAGATAAACAAGCGAAGATCGGCGGCGGAGAGCAAACCTATAAGCTAAATATCCCCGAGCCAAAATCAGACAATGAAGCCTTTAAAAAGGGCGAAGCCAAGCTAAACGAACTACAACGCGGCGTAATAAACGGCTCGCTTGCCGCCACTGGTAGAGAGCTAAGAGCCGGCGGAAAACTAAAAATAACCGGCGTAACCGGACTTGAAAATGTAAAATTTAGTATTAAAAGCGTATCGCATAATCTAAACACTACAAGCTATATGATTGATCTGGGGTTTGAGGGGCAGAATTATATCTGATTATAAAAATACTCTTTTTTGTCTTTTCGGTAATACCCGTCTATAATGTCTGTAAGTTCAAATCCAAAGTAATCAAATACTTTTTTAAATTCTATTAATTTTTCTTCGGACACTGTCAGGAAAGGCTTTTCTGTTTCTAATTCTATAAAGCTTTGCTTAAAAAGTTTTATGCCATAACCTTTGTTCTTATAGGGGGGCATAACCGATAGGTGGCATAATTTTTTTTCGTTGTATTTTAATATGGCGAGGCCCTTTAAATTATTATTGTCATGAGAGATTATAATTTTTTTCCTTCCGTCTTTTAATGACGGTATCACATTCATAAAATACCAAATATCAAAGCTTGGATAGTATTTTTTTGTATCTTTAATATAATTGTATAGCGTATATTCGTTTTGTATATCTGCTTTTACGCATTGAACATATTTCAATGTCAGATCAATGGCGCCGTCAAAAACTAACATAAAAATATCCATTTTAACAAGTCATAAATAGCATTAGATATTATAGCCACGACCACTACAATCAATAAGAATTTATATCGATATAAATTTGAATTTTTATGATGAAGGCTTTTTAAGAAAAGTTGATAATTCTCTATCGTGCTATCGTCCGATGTTTTATCTTTAAATTGATAGACCGTCATCCTTCGATTTGCGTAGCTTCCTATATATTGATTCCATAAATTATCTTCTAAAACTCTAAAGCTTTTTATTGGCCTACTTTTTTCGATCAACTCGGTTATAGAATCCAATATAATAAAAGTATTAATTTCTTTAAATTTTATCTTTTTATTTATTTGTTTTATAAATTGCCTATCTAAATTTATTGAGATACCAATCGTTTTTATCGTTTTTATAAACGGATTGGCCATTGTATCCGAAAGAACGGTATCCGTTATCTTATCTCTGATATTTCTAATCCTAAATCTAAAATAGCTATTTTTCTGTTTTTCTTCTACGCTCATTGTTATACTAGAATCGCCATTTATAGTGGTATTACAAAGCTTTATACCTCCGAGCTTGTATTCCCTTAATCTAAAGTCTAATTTGTTTTTATCTAGATGGGTCTCCTCGTTAAATATCATATTCAAGGTCTTACCGTCACAGAGCCTATCTTTTACATCCGCGAATTCTTCCTTAAGTATACCGAATGGAAATACAATTTCTATATTGAAATTTCTGTCAAAATTGTTATACTCTTTTCTAGAAATCAATATTCCTATTTCTATATACGAATGTTCATTGTCGTTTGGCAAAAAAATATTTAAATGCAGTATAGCATCTATCTTGTCGGCGACGTCTGAATCCACATTTATAAATATAGATTGTGTGTACTGCGAATTTGGATTTATTTTCATCTTCATTTTCTAGATATACTTGAACGATTGCGGTGCTACGAATTTCGGATATTGTAGATAAGGGCAAATAGGCTCCTTATATTTATTTACGGACTTAATTTTTATAGCAAACCCCATATTTTTACCGCTAAAATATTGAAAATATCGCTCTTTATCTATGCCGGCGTACAGGTTTGTTTTGTCCCATAGCTCTTCAGGACTTGCTTTTAAGATATCGTCAACTATGAACTCACCTACTATCTTACCGACCGGTTTTGTAGCATATATTTTGATTTTATCAATTTTTCTTTTAAAATTTACTTTTCTAAATTCAAATTGCTTTGTTCCATCAAAAATAGCTTGGACAAATTCCGGCTTAATGGATAATAATGCTGTCATTTACCATACCTTCTTTTAAAATTGCAAAAAAAGCTTCGTCCGTAAGCTTCGCAAAACCCCAGTAGACTTCTTCGTGACCTATAATTTCCCTAATCCTCTTTAAAATAACGCGTCTTTTAAATGATATATTGTATGTCATCTTTATTATTTTTGTATATTTTTTACTGATAAAAATATTTTTTAATTCAATATCGGTAAAAATATTATGCGGCTTGCAGTACCTGACGAAATCATCAAAGTCAGCAAAACCGGATAAGTCTTTATATTCTTCTACAACGCATAAAGAGGTCGCGACTGATGAGTAGTTCGCGCTTTGGGCATTTTCATCTTTTGTTCTATAAATGAGCAAGCAGTCGCCTCTCTTGAGTTGCTCGACACCTTTCATTTCCGTTATGTATACCTTATGAATACTATTTGATTCAGACATATCTTTTAGTATATCATAGCTTTCCGTATGTAGAATAGAGTCCGAGAACATACCGGTATGATATTTCGGGTATATACTTAAAAGATATTTGTCGCTTGTCGCATTAACAGCCGGATAGTCTAGTAGTATATCATTTTTTAGCGCCTGCACACAAGTCGGTATCTTTTTTGTTAATACTAGCTCATTATTTTTTTTGCCGTATTGGGTAAATCCGTATCTTTTTAATAAATCTATTAAAGGCGCTTGTTTTTCGAAAGCTGTTACGTAAATATTATAAATATTATTTGATACCGCAAAATCAAAAATCTTTTTTACAAAACGCTCTCCTAGTTTTGTGCCGTGTGCATTTATTTTAAAAGTCCCGATCTTTAACCATGGCACATTTATACTAAGCGCCGGTTTTATGTCCGTACTATCTACGGGGTTTTCTATTTTTAAATATAAAAAGGCTACTATTTGTCCATTATCATCGAAAAGCGTATATGCTTTTTCGTTGGCTTTCGCTTTTTTTGCTATCCATGCATCAAAACCTTTATAATCTTGTCTTAAAGAATCAAAAAAGGAATCGGATGTATCGATTTCACGTATATATTTCTCTTGGATATTTGACATTTTAACACCTCTTAAAATTTTTCAAGCAATTGTATCAAAGATTATCTAATTTTATTCTTTTAAAGCCATTGTTGTAATATCGGCAAGGATTTTTAAAAATATTTTTTGAATTTAAAACGATAATTGAAAGATTGAAAAATTTACGTTTCAAATCAAAGTGAAAAATGTGATATTTTAGCCCACTTTGATTTTAAGCGTAAATCCACTTTGATTTGAAACGTGGTTTTACAGCTAAATTTGAAGGCTAAATTTAAAAGGAAAGCGTTGCGAGGGGAGAATTTAAGAGAGCAAAAAAGTATCGCAAGGCTCGCGCAAAAGCCGTAAACAAGGCAAAGCGCGAGGACGAGGCTAGCGTTTTTAGCCGTGGCGGCTTTGATTTTAGCGATCGAAATTTACATAGCGATCTGCGTAAAAGGCGGTTTCGTGCGGCACTACGCGGGTGACGTTTTGGCCGTCATCTTGCTTTACGCTTTGGCGCGGGCTGCTTTTAGCAAGCCGCCTTTAAATTTGCCGCTTAAAATTTTCGCGTTTGCGGCAGCCTTAGAGCTCGCGCAGTATTTTGGCGCGGTGCAAATTTTAGGCGTAGAAAATAAAATTTTAAAAGTAATGATCGGCGGGACGTTTGATCTTACCGACCTGCTCTGCTACGCTGCGGGCTGCGTTCTGGCAGGCGCCGCCGAAAAATTTGAAAGTAAAAACCGGTAAAGGAGAAGCGATGGATAAACAAAAAGCCGTTCAAAAGATGACCGAGGTTATGGCGAAATTCGTCGGCTACACGGGCAAGGTGCTGCCTGACGACGTGACGGCGAAGCTGAGCGAGCTCGCCGAGCGCGAGATGCAGCCGCTGGCGAGAGAAATCTACAAAACGATGTTTGAAAACCAGCGCCTAGCTAAGCAGCTAGACCGTCCGTCCTGCCAGGATACGGGCGTGATCCAGTTTTTTGTGCGCTGCGGCGCGAACTTCCCGCTCATCGGCGAGCTTGAGGAGCTGCTGCGCGAGGCCGTACTGCGAGCGACGCGCGAGGCTCCGCTGCGTCACAACAGCGTCGAGACATTCGACGAGTACAACACCGGCAAAAACGTCGGCAAGGGCACGCCGAGCGTCTTTTGGGATATCGTGCCGGGTAGCAGCGAGTGCGAGATACACACCTATATGGCGGGGGGCGGCTGTAGCCTGCCCGGTAAGGCGACCGTGCTGATGCCGGGCATGGGCTACGAGGGCGTCGTGAAATTCGTCATGGACATAATGACCAGCTACGGCATAAACGCCTGTCCGCCGCTGCTAGTGGGCGTAGGCGTGGGTACTTCGATCGACGTGGCGTCCTTGCTATCCAAAAAAGCGCTGATGAGGCCGCTTGGCTCGCGCAATCCAAACGACCGAGCCGCGCTAACCGAAAAGCTGCTCGAAGAGGGCATAAATAAAATCGGCCTGGGCCCGCAAGGCATGAGCGGCGCAAGCTCGGTCATGGGCGTGCATATCGAAAACTGCGCCCGCCACCCAAGCGTCATCGCCGTCGCCGTAAACGTGGGCTGCTGGTCGCACCGCAAAGGCCATATCGTCTGGGACGAGCAGCTAAGCTTTGCCGTAAAATCGCACAAGGAGTTCGCGCTATGAGTAAGAAAATTTTAACCACGCCGATCGGCGCCGAGGATCTGGCGGATATCAAGATCGGAGACGTCATATACCTCACGGGGCACATCGTCACCTGCCGCGACGTGCCGCACAGACGCGTCGTGCAGGAGGGCCGCGAGCTGCCGCTAGACATCAGAGGCGGCGCTATCCTGCACGCAGGGCCGATCATCAGAAAAACGGGCGAAAAAAGCTTTGAGATGGTCTCGGTGGGGCCGACTACCAGCATGCGGATGGAGAAATTTGAGCGCGAGTTTATCGCTAAAACGGGCGTGCGCCTGATCGTGGGCAAAGGCGGCATGGGCGAGGGCACGATGAGCGGCTGCAAGGAGTTTGGCGCGATACACTGCGTATTTCCCGCGGGCTGCGCAGTGGTCGCCGCGACGCAGGTCGAGGAGATCGAGAGTGCGGACTGGACGGAGCTTGGGATGCCTGAGACCTTGTGGAAGTGCCGCGTGAAGGAGTTTAGTCCGCTCATCGTCTCGATTGACGCGCACGGAAACAATCTTTTTGAGCAGAATAAGGTCAAATTTAACGAGAAAAAGGACGCGGCGCTAGCTGAAATTTTACCGCAGGTCGGGTTTATAAAGTAAAATTAAACAATATAAATTTACTACACTGCCAATTTTTTTTAAAATATTTGGATTTAATAGGCCAAAGCTTAACCGTCGGCTAGATTTAGCCGACGGTTTATGCAAATTATGCGAATTTAAAATATCGAAAATATAAATGACAAAATGAATAATACCAATAGTCCAAATAGCATATTTGGGCGTTGGAATTTATTCGCCGCTTTTAATTCCGATCCCGGAATTACCGGAATTACGGTTGCTAGCGCTGCGACGGGACCTCCCGTGAGATAATATTGCATCATAGCGCTACCGCCTGCAGCCATAACGGCTAACGATAAAGGCGTCGCTGTACCTAGCGAAAGAGCGGCTTGCAAAAATGGTATGGTTATGGCTACTGACGCAGCATTACTCTGGGTTACAAAACCCGCTAACGCCGATACTATTAGCATACTTTGTATAGGTGCATGAGTTAGCATCGGAGTAAAAATTTGACCGATAAGATCAGCCAATCCGATTTGCTTTATAACACCGCTCATAAATAAAAAGCCTATCGTAGCCACAAGTGGAGTAGCTATCTTGCCGACACCTTCTAGCATATTTTTCTCGCCTTCTTGAAAATTTAAAACGGAAAGTAAAATCGTAATAATCGCACTTGCAATACCTACTACAAAGACTGGAAATCCTGCAATGAAACCAATGAAAAGCACAATAAAAGGCAAAAACGCTTTCCAAACCGGAGCTTCGTCAGCCTTTGCTTCAAATTCTTTTGAAATGCGCTCGATATCCTCTTTGCTAAGCGTTGTGCCGCTTCGTATTCTTTTTAATCTAAAAAAAGCGCAGGCAAAAACACAAAGTCCGACGAACGTACCTATAACGTTAATTAGTCCGAATCCGATATTCGATACCGCTACGACGGCTACTTGTGTAGGATGGGTAAAACCGCCGTAGTTGCCTAAAATACCGGCATGTCCATGGATACCGGCGGATTTATTAGGATCTACTCCAAGCTTCACGGATGCCGTACCGGTTATGACTGCAGTAATAGCCGGTTGCGTAAAACCGGTAAGCATACCTATTACCGCAGCCGCTATACCGCCGGCAGTCGCTACACCTACGCCGCCACCCAGTCTATTCCCTAATCTTACAATACTTCGAATAATTACTTCCATGAAGCCACTTGCTTGCATAACGCCGATAAACATTAAAATTCCTGTCATATCGGCAATAACCGGATTTAAACTTCCGATAATAAGAGAGGCCAAAGATACGACATTTTTTGGTCCTGCTACCGGAAATCCTGCTACTAGCGCGCTAATTGCCGAACCGACTATAGCCGTAGTATATAACGGCGTCTTACCGCTTATCATTAAGATAAGCGTAAAAATCATGACGCATTGAGCTGCGACTAACATTGTCAACTCCTTTTTAAAAATTTCATTGAGCATTATAACATTTTTTCAAAAAATTATATATAATATTTAGTATTTTATATTGAAAAATTTTAAAATATGGTATAATTTCCCAAACTAAAAAAGCGAAGGAGCAAAAAATGTCAAAGCCAAAAATTGCAATTGGTGCGTTGGGCGGTACGATTTGTATGAGTGCGAACGGTGGACAAGGCGGAGTTAAACCTAGCTTTAGTGCAGAACAGTTAGTAGGCGCGATACCTGCCTTAAAGGAGATGGTTCAACTAGAGGCTAAAACCTTGCTAGCTCTTCCTAGCGGTAGTTTAAAAATACAAGATCTCGTAGAAGTTTATAAATGGGCGAAAGAGCAGATTGCTAAAGGAGCAGTAGGCGTAGTCATTACGCAAGGAACCGATACGTTGGAAGAAAGCGCATTCTTTTTAAATTTAGTTTGGGATGAGCATGCTCCGTTGGTTATTACCGGCGCTATGCGAAATGCCGATTCTATTAGCTCGGATGGTGCCGGCAATATATATGCTAGCGTGTTAACCGCTATTAGTCCGCAAAGTAGAGATCGGGGTGTGCTGGTAGTACTAAACGATACGATTCATAGTGCACTATGGGTTCATAAGAGCAATACCTTTTCTCTGCAAACTTTTGTATCGATAAATGCCGGTATTCAGGGGCTTGTGATAGAGAATGGAGTAAAATTTATAACTCCTGCCGTATCGCGTCAAATTTATCCTTTGCCTGACGTCAAATTTCCTAAAGTAGAGATTATACAAAGTTATTTGGGTTGTGACGGCGAGATGATTGAGCTCGCCTTACGTGCTAATTTTAGTGGTATCGTAATTAGTGGCGTAGGTGCCGGACACGTATCATACGATATGGTGGATAAACTAAGAGGTGCTCAAATTCCGGTCGTCGTCGCTTCTCGCACCGGTAGTGGGATCTGTGCTACTAAGACATACGGTTATAAAGGCTCAGAGATGGATTTACAAAATATCGGTTGTATAATGTCTGGCTGGTTATCGCCGATTAAATCAAGACTTTTACTGATGCTTTTGCTGGCAAATAATATGAATTTAGAACAGATAAAAAAAGAATTCGGAAATTTCTAAGGCGCCGATCCGGATTGTTTTTATATTATTTTTGTATAATACTCCTAAAAAACGGAGAAGAAATGATACATCTCAATTCAGATCGTCCCATCACCACGACAGAATTTATAGTCCATAGCCTTAGTCAAGATATTTTAAACGGAAATATAAAATCCGGCTCCAAGCTGAAACAAAATGAAATTTCAAAGAGGTTTAACGTTAGCGCTACGCCGGTAAGAGAAGCGTTAAAAATTCTAACGGCAAAAGGACTGATCAGTTTCGATCCGTTTAAAGGCGCAATTGTAAAAGGGCTTTGCTATAAGGAAGCAAAAGAAATTTATGAACTCAGAATTTTATTGGAAAGTAAACTTATAACGGATGCGTTTGAAAAATATAGTACCGAATATCTACAAAAAGCGATTAATATCCAAGAACAGATCGAGACTTGCACGGATTTAAACGAATGGGCTTTGTTAAATGCTAATTTTCATCGGTGCTTTTGGCAGAGTGAAAGCGGTAGTAGGACGTTTAATATCGTCGAAACCCTTATAATGGCGGCAATCCCATATGTTTCACTGTCTTTGTTTTATAAAAAAACTCATATAAAATCCTCAAATGAGGAGCACAAGGCGATAATAGAAGCGTATCAGAAAAAAGACTTAAAAAAGCTAATTCATCTCAACACCATGCATACGAATAAGACTAAAAATATTTTGGAAGATGCGATAAAAAACAGTCTTTAAGTATTTTTTAAAAAAGTATGAAATCCGCGCTGCGGCAAACTTGTTAAATTCTTATCAAGATTAAATTTATGTCCACTTCTACATCAACCAAAACATTTCCCGATCAAATAGCTTCTAAAATTGCTTTTTAAAATCACATAAATTATATCAAGGGAGAATTGATAAAAAATTTTAAGGCTTTATCGATCGCAGCGATACTGACGCTAAATTTAAGCACTTCGGATATTACGCTTGATGGCAAGGACATGGCGCCGTAAGAAATAGCGCAGATTATAAACGGCGCAACTAGGCGCGAGATTAAATTTTATCTGCAAAATTTAGCTAATCGCGTGGATAAATTTTAAAAATTTAG
This sequence comes from uncultured Campylobacter sp., assembly GCF_938045405.1. Classification (GTDB taxonomy): domain Bacteria; phylum Campylobacterota; class Campylobacteria; order Campylobacterales; family Campylobacteraceae; genus Campylobacter_B. Next base: position 9,103 of record NZ_CALIMW010000265.1, read on the forward strand.
ACCCATAACGCTGCTATTTTCTAAAATACAAGATTTAAAAATGATACTCTCGAGCTTGTCAAAAATCTTTCGTAAATTTAGCCTACGCGCTATTTTTCTGCGCGAATTTCACGCTTGCATAGAGGTAGCTTGCAAGCCCTAGCGCACCCAGTATCGCGCCCGCCTCGCCTATGTGTTCAAGCCCGAATCTCGTTGCGATTTGATGTCCCAAAAGCGCTCCGCTGCCGATGCCTACGTTGTAAATTGCCGAGTAGATCGATATCGCGACGTCGGTAGCGTCGGGAGCCAGCGCCAAAACCCTAATCTGCAAACAAAGCCCAAAGCCGAAAATCCCCACTCCCCAGACGAAAGCTGCGAGCAGCAGCGCTACGTCATTTGCGACAAAAGCTTTTAGCGTCAGCGCCGAGGCCAAGATAAAAAGGATCGAGCAGATCAAAAAGGCGTTTGGAAAATGGCGATAAAGCTTTGAAAAAAGCACGCTCGCAGCGATTCCCGAAGCGCCGAATGCAAGCAGGACGTAGGTTACGAAGTGATCGCCTGCGGGATTAAATTTCGCCACGAAGGGCTCGACGTAGCTGTAGGTCGTAAAATGCGCGCCTACGATCAAAAACGTAAGCAGATACAAAGAAAGCAGCATCGGGCGCTTTGCAAGCATCGGCAAGCTCGCAAGAGAGCCCGCGCGGCGGCTTGGCAAAAACGGTAAAATTTTCCAAAGAAACAGCGCCTCGGCCGCCGCAAGCGCGCCGATTGCAAAAAACGTAATTCTCCAGCCGAAAAGCTCGCCGACCACGCGCCCCAAAGGAAGCCCCAAAACCATCGCTAGCGAAGTGCCCAAAGCCAGCATGCCGATGGCCTGCGAGCCTTTATTTATCGGCGCTAGACGCACGACGAGCGATGAGGTGATCGACCAAAAGATCGCATGCGAAATCGCGATGCCAAGTCGCGCGATTACTAAAACGGCAAAATTCCACGCAATGGCCGCTAGGACATGGCTTAGCGTAAATAGTACGAAAAGTCGCAAAAGTAGCCTCTTGCGCTCGAGCTTTGAGGTTAGCAGCATCAGCGGCAGCGAAAGGATACTCACCGCCCACGCGTAGATCGTGATGATTAGCCCCGTGCTCGTAACGTCCATGCTAAAATCCGCCGCAATGTCGCTTAGCAGGGCCACGGGGATAAATTCCGTCGTGTTAAAAATAAAGGCGGCAAACGCCAGCGCGATAACTCTCGTGTAGGCGATTTTATGAACGTTCATCGGTTCTCTCTCCGGCTTTTAAATTTAGACTTTAAATTTAGCGCATTTAGCGGTTTTTAGCTTTTCGAGTTCTGCTTGAAATTTTAAAATTCCGCGCCATATATACGTGCCACGCCTTGGGCTAAATTTCAAGCGGGAATTATAGCTAAATTTATCCTCCGCGCAGCTTGCGGAAATAGAATTTACGCTCAAAACGCAAAGTCGCATGGGGTAAAATTCACACAGCGATCAATCAATGAAAATTTAAAATGAAATTTGCGCTGCGCTCGGTAGGAGGCAATAAAATTTCTTGTATTTGGCAGAATGCGCCGAAATTTTATATACCGCGATGTTATAAGCCATAAATAAAATTTTGCTATGTTGAGCTTGGATGCGTATGGCGGTTGAGGTTTTGTAGTGGCTAAATTTTATTATCCAGTCTTGTTGCGATATGAGGTCTTTTTATCTTGTGGTAGGTGCATTTTTAAATTTCTTAATTTTCGCGCATTCCCGTCATTTGATATTTAGGTTAGAATTTCAAGCCAGACGGCTAAATTTGCATTTAATCTCTACCCGCTGCTTACGATCTGCGCTTAAAGTACGCAAAATTTTATTTTCAAAGCGGATAGGGACCATGTCTCAAATGGTCCTCAAGACTCGTCTCAAACCGCCCGCAGATCGCGCTTGTAGCCCGCCTGCTGTGACAAAGCTTTAGAATTTTATTCGGTTTGCGAAGCATTTAAATTTTTAAGCAATAAATATGTAAAATTAGCGAAATTTGATAATTCCAAAGGACGAAAAATGGCAAAAGTTATGAAAACGATGGACGGAAACGAGGCGGCGGCTTACGTTTCATACGCCTTCACCGAGGTCGCGGGCATCTATCCGATCACGCCTAGCTCGCCTATGGCGGATTACACCGATATCTGGGCATCGCAGGGTAAAAAGAACCTCTTCGGCATGCCCGTTAAGGTAGTCGAGATGCAAAGCGAAGGCGGCGCGGCGGGCACCGTGCACGGCTCACTCCAAGCGGGCGCGCTTACGACGACGTACACCGCATCGCAGGGGCTTTTGCTAAAAATTCCAAATATGTACAAGATCGCAGGCCAGATGCTTCCGGGCGTCATTCACGTTGCGGCGCGCGCGCTTGCGGCGCAGGCGCTCTCCATCTTCGGCGATCACCAAGACGTCTATGCCTGTCGCCAAAGCGGCTTTGCGATGCTTGCAAGCGACAGCGTGCAGGAGGTGATGGATCTGGGCGGTATCGCGCATCTTGCGGCGATTAAGGGGCGAGTGCCGTTTTTGCACTTTTTCGACGGATTTCGCACGAGCCATGAAATTCAAAAGATCGAGGTGATGGACTATGCCGAGTTTGATCGCTTGCTCGATCGTGAGGCGGTGCGTAAATTTAGAGAGAACGCGCTAAACTCCGAGCACCCTAAAACTCGCGGCACGGCGCAAAACGACGACGTATATTTTCAGACGCGCGAGCTAGTCAATAAATTTTACGACGCGCTTCCGGACATCGTCGCGGAGTATATGAGCGAAATTTCAAAGATCACCGGGCGGTCGTATGCGCCTTTCGTCTATTACGGCGCAAGTGAGCCGCAGCGGGTGATCGTCGCGATGGGCTCGGTCAATCAAGCCCTTGAGGAGGTGGTCGATCATCTAAACGCGAAGGGCGAGAAAGTAGGCGTGCTAAAAGTGCATCTCTACAGGCCTTTCAGCCTCAAATATCTCTTCGCCGCGATGCCTAAAAGCGTGCGTAAAATCGCCGTGCTCGATCGCACAAAGGAGCCCGGCAGCCTCGGCGAGCCGCTGTATCTGGACATAAAAGCCGCTTTTTACGGGCGCGAGGACGCTCCGCTCATCGTGGGCGGCAGGTATGGGCTAAGCTCTAAGGACGTCGATCCTGCACAGCTAATCGCCGTGTATGAAAATTTAAAGGCGGACGAGCCTAAAAACGGCTTTACGATCGGCATCGACGACGATGTGACTCATCTATCTCTACCCGTGGGAGATAAAATTTCGCTCGGCTACGAGGATGAGACCGAGTGCCTGTTTTATGGCCTTGGCGCGGACGGCACCGTGGGCGCGAATAAAAATTCCGTCAAAATCATCGGCGATAAAACCGATCTTTACGCGCAGGCGTATTTCGCCTACG
>NZ_CALIMW010000266.1 GCF_938045405.1 uncultured Campylobacter sp.
TTAAACCGTCAAGCAAAAGCAACGATACATGCTCGCTTTTATATATTTTATCCGCCTGCGATCCTTTAAATTTTCGCTGAACGATTGTAGCTAAATTTTAAAAAGCCTGTTCATAAATCAAAATTTTAACCTGCTACTACGAACACGGAGAATGAATGCCCGAAGCTAAGCGTAGAATTTGAGTGCAAGCAAGAGTACAAATAGCCGGATACGAACACAAAAAGACAAAGCTTGGGCGCAGTCAAATACCGCTTGCGGTATGCGTCATTGCTCGTACATTTACTTTTCGCGATAGCAAGAGGCCCCGTCTAAACCCCTACTTTTTCGTGATTTTATAGAGTAAATTTCCGATGCTTTGGATGATCTGCACGAGCACGATCAGGATCACGACTGTGTATGCCATTATATCGGGGCGGAAGCGCTGAAAGCCGTAGCGGATCGCCACGTCGCCGAGCCCGCCGCCGCCGACCGTGCCCGCCATCGCCGTAAATCCGATGATGACGATGAGCGTGAGCGTAATCGCGCCGATGATGCTAGGCAGCGCCTCGACGAACATTACTCGAAAGATTATCTGCGTCTTGCTCGCGCCGAAGCTCTTCGCCGCCTCGATCACGCCGCTATCAACCTCCAGCAGCGCGCTTTCGATGAGCCGCGCGATAAAGGGCGCCGAGCCGATAGTAAGCGGCACGATCGCCGCGGTGGTGCCGATGCTCGTGCCCACAAGAAGCTTTGTAAGCGGAAAGAGCACGATCAGCAAAATTATAAATGGAAAGCTTCGCAGCGTGTTTATCACGACGTCCAGCACGGCGTAGACGATGCGGTTTTCGCAGAGCCCGCCGCGACGCGTAAGGATAAGCACGATCGCAAGCACGAGCCCCAAAATAAACGCCAAAGCCGTGCTTACGAAGGTCATATACAGCGTCTCCAGCGTAGCGTTTAACAGCAGCTTCGGAATCGTTCCGCTAAAAAAATTTTGTATCCACTCTATCATTTATGTCCTTTCATTTTGTGCTTGCTTGCGCTATACCAGGCTTTTGCGCCGCTTTTAAAAATTTTTGAAATTTTAAATTTTCGCTGCAGCAAATTTTACGCCTTAAAATTTTAGCCCTCGCGCGGCGGTAAATTTTATGAAATTTTACCGCTTCGAGCTATAAATTTATATGAAATTCTATCTAAATTTAACGTGCAGCCCTTAAAATCAGAGTGCAAAATTTTAAAATTTCAAATCCGCGCGAAGTTTCGCCTCGCGTCCTAAAAAAATCTCAAATTTCTTAAATAGCTCGGGCTCATCCTGCACGATGCCCCGCTCTATGAGGCTTGCTACGACTTCGCGGCTGCAGAGCGTCTCCTGCGGCCACCGGCGCGTATAGCCCTCCCATTCGTGCTTGCTCGTAGCGTCGATGCAGATGCGATCGTCCTGCGCCACAAACACGTCGCGCAGCGCATCGATGCTATTTACGATGCGCCAAACGCTCATATAGAGGTTGTTCGCGTCATTCCTCGCATCGGTAAAAATCAAAATTTTAAAATTCTCGCTAAATTTCAAAAGCCGCCGCCAGCTCCGCTCTACGAGCTCTTTTTTGTCTATGTTTATCAGCACGAGCGGGTTTTTCGTATCGCAAAAGTGTTGCTTAAGCGCCAAAATAGCGGGCTCCTCGCTTTGAAATTTAGCTAGCAGCTCCTCGTCGCTTAAAATTTGCGGCGCCTGCGAGCTTAAATCAACCGTCGCATCGATGCCGAGCTTGCCGCCGAAGCAGGAGTTCGGGCTTGCGTGATCGAGCTGATCGCACACACCCTCGCTAAAAACGAGGCTGAGCGCGCCTATGCGGTTTAGGACGTACTTCGTAAGCGCCTCGTACTCATCTAAGCTCGGCGCGTCCTGCGGTACGAAAACGGCGTGTTTTACGAAGCTCATCTGCCCCACGCCCCAAAACGCGTGCATGATCTGTTTGGCAGCAGCGGGGTAGCGCACGGCGATCTTAGCCAAAATCAGATTGTGAAATACGCCGTTTTCGGGCATTTTATAATCGATCAGATCGGGCGCGCTCGTGCGAAACAGCGGCAAGAAGATCCGCTCGGTCGCGTATCCCATAAATTTATCCTCAAGCGGCGGCTTGCCTACGACGGTGGCGTGAAATACGGGCGCGCGCTTGTGCGTGATCGCGCTAACCTCCATCACCGGGAATGGCTCTACCGGCGTGTAATATCCGGTATGATCGCCGAAAGGCCCCTCCGGCTCGCTTACTGCGGGATCGACAAAGCCCTCGATCACGTAGTCCGCGCCCTCCGGAACGTAAATTTCATTCGTAAGCGATTTTACGAGGCGAGCGGGACTGCGGCGGATGAAGCCGTAAAGCAGCAGTTCAAAAATCCCCTTCGGCAGCGGCGCCTGACCGCACCAGATATAGAGCGGATCGCCGCCGATCGCCACGGATACGGGCATCTTGCGCCCTGCTTTACGGTATTCGTCGAAAAAGCCCGCGCCGTCTTTATGTATCTGCCAGTGCATTCCCAGGCGGTCGCGCCCGTAAATTTGCAGGCGATACATGCCGAGATTTTGCGTTTGCGAGTTCAGATCCTTCGTATAAACCTGCCCCATCGTGATAAAGGCGCCGCCGTCACCCTCCCAGGTCTTAAGAACGGGAAGCTCGCCCAAATCGACGTCAGCGCCCAGATGCGCGACCTGTTGGCACTCGCCGCGACCGCTAAGGCGTTTTACAAAAATTTTACGCAGCGAGATTAAGTGCGCCAAGAAATCAAGCTTTTCGCTAAAGCTTTGCGGACGCTTCGGCTTTAGCAGGCTCTCAATCTCAGCGGCGATCTCGTCAGGTTCGCGGCCGAGGATTAAATTTAACGCAGAAGATGAGCCGAAAATATTGGTTAGCACCGGCGGCATCCGTTTGCCCTGCGCGTTTCGCACGTTCGTAAAAAGCAGCGCCTGCGAGCGCTCTTTCTTGACCTCGATGTAGCTTGCGTGCGCGATCTCAAGCTCCGTGCCGATCTGCTCCTTTACCTCGCGCAATAGCCCGTTTTCGTAAAGCCTCTTTAGCCAAAAATTTCCGTTTAAAATTTCATCAAAGCTCTGCATCCGCTGCCTTTAAAAAAATAGATTTTTTTCTTGCGGTTTTTGATTTAGAAGCTGCAAGATCGCGCTCTTCTCCGCAAAAACCAGCGCATAATGAAACTCGGGCAGGCTCTTTAGCGCGCTTAGCTTATTGAAGCGAAAGTCGATCTTAACGCCGTCCAATCGGTCCTCCCAGCTAGCGCAGACGATAATTTTTTCGCGGAATTTCGCCCGCAAAAACTCCGCCTCGCGCGCAAAAAGCTCAGGATCGCTCTCGGCGATAAAGGCGCGATAGCTGCCGCCGAGCGAGCTAACATTAAAAAATCGATCCACAAAAATCGGCTCGAAATGGCCGAATGCGCTTAAGCTTTGAAATTTAAAGGGTATGTTTTTGCGCGAGAGATACTCGATCACGCCGCATAGCTCGGGCAAAAACAGCTGCGGAAAGACTAAATTTGAATAATAAAGCCCACCGAAAACGAAGCTGCTGTAAAATATCGAGCCGCCGTAAAGCAGCCTAAAATCGTCGCTCGCAGGAACCCGGACGGGCGAGATACCGAGGCTTTGCAAAAGCTCGGCGTCGGTGGTGAAGTAGGTATTTTTCTCTTTGGCATTCATTAGGCTAATGAAAAGCTCGCCCTTGCTGCGCGGCGCAAACATCAAATTTTTCGGCACGCTCGTGTAGCGCAGGATCTCGCTTTGCACCTCGTTTATCAGCACGAAGCCGTGCCGCCACGTCTCGCCCAGAAATTTTATCAGTCGCACGAGCGCCGAGCATAAATTTTCGACCTTGATAAAGGCGATCTCGTCGTTAAGCGGCTTGAAATTGTTATCGAAAATGATCGCGTACGCGCCGTTATCGATCGCGGTGTGCACGTCGCGCTCGTTTGCGCCGAGTGCGATGAAAGCGCCCTTTTTCGCGACCTTTGCGGGCTCAATCGCAAAGCTTTCGACCGCGGAGATTGCGGGATTATTTAGCATCGTTCCGTTTACGATACGGGTTAAATTTAATAAATTTACCATTACGACTTCCCTGCGGCGGAGCTTTTGGCGGACGCGCTCTTTGCGGCGCGGCGCGGCTGTTTCGCAGCAGATGCGGAACTTGCGCCGGACGCGACGACGTCTTTTGCGGCGATTACAGTAGGCGTAGCAGTATTTTTTGCGATACGGCGAGATTTTACGTTCTGAGATACGCTTTTAGCCGGTATCGCTTTTGCGCTTGGCGCGGAAATTTTATTTTGCGCGGCGCTTTTGGTAGATGCAGATTTAGCTACGGAGGTTGATTTTGCGACAGATGCCGAAGCCGCGCCTGCTGCGACACTTTTGGCGGTCGATGCGGCTTTTACCGTAGGCGCTATTTTTTTAGCGAGCGGAGATTTTTTTGCGGGCGCGCTTTTTGTCGCTGTGTTTTTTTTAATAGTGGCACTTTTGGAAAGTGAGGCGTCTTTTTTAACATTCGCGCTAGAAATACTTGCTGCGCGCTTTCTGTGCGGCGTGATGCCTGCATTAAAATTTTCGTTATCCGCGCTTGCGCGCTTTTTCGAGCGCTCATCCGTAAATTTACCGGTGCGCGAAAATGAGCGCACGACCGCGCGCGCGCCGAGTTTTGCACATTTTAAAGCGGCAGACTTCGACAGCTCGCAAATGCCGAATGTTAAAATTTTACGCGCCGCAAATTTTAAAGCAACCCCCGCACCGAGCTTAAGCGCCAAAGGCGTGGCGCATACAAGCCCGCCCGCGCCGATCTTTGCGGCAAGTGAGGAGTTGCGGCAAAGGTTTAAAATTTTATCCGAAGCGGCGCTTTTTTGCGCGCAGAGTCCAGCCGCACCGCAGATAGCGAGCTTCGAAGCCTTGCGCGCTAAAGCCTTCATCGCTAACCTACGATTGCGCCGTTTTTTACGGGCGCGAGAGTACTAAGCAGCGTGAGACTGCCGTCCTCGGCACTTAAAATCATGCCCTCGCTGCTATGTTTAAAAATTTTAGCGGGTTTTAAATTTGCCAGCACGCAGATCTGCTTGCCGATAAGCGCGGCGGGATCGTAAAATTTCGCGATACCGCTGATGATTTGACGCGGTCTCTCCTCGCCCAAATCGATCATAAATCGCAACAACTTCTCGCTACCCTCAATGTTTTCGCACTCCAAAATCGTGCCGACTTTGATAACACACTTTTTAAAATCATCGATTTTAATCTGCACTTCAGATGCTGCGCCTTGGGCTTCTTGCACCGTAGCGCCCGAGCCGGAAGCGTTTGCGTTTAAGTTTAGCGCGCTTTTTGCCGCAGCGTCTGTGCCCGAACCGCTTGCAGAATTTGCAGTGCCATCCAACCTGTCGTAGTCCGCCTTCGGCATTAGCTCGTGATCGATCTTGGTAAAAAGCGGCTCGCACGGCTTGGCCTTAAAATCTAAAATTTCGCCGCGAAGTATGAGCTTTTCATAAAGCGGAGTGGATATTTCAAAGCCGAGCGTGTCTGCGATACGTGCCGCCGTCTTCGGCATCGCGGGACTTAGCAGCACGGCGACTTTAGCCAAAATATTTGCAACCAATGCGACGAGAGCCAACGCCTTAGCCTGCTCGCCGTTTTTCATCAAATTCCACGGCTCGTATTTTGCAATCGAAGCGTTCGCAAGAGCAAGCGCCCTCCAAAGCTCCTCCAAGTATCTATTGGTAGCGACCTCCTCAAGCGCGTTAAGTGCGGCGCTCAGATAGGAGTTCGCTTCCTCGATCTCGGCGGTGAAAAATTTCATCACGTCTTTAGAATTTATGACGTAGTCCGAGTATTTTGCGCTCATGCCAACGATGCGGCTAAGTAGATTTCCAAGCTCGTTGGCAAGCTCGGAATTTACGCGGTTGATGATCGCTTTTTGCGAAAAATCGCCGTCTTGGCCGAACGGTACCTCGCGCAGTAAGAAATACCTAAACTGCTCCAGCCCGTAGGCGTTTGCGACCTCGCGCGGATTCACAACGTTGCCAAGGCTCTTGCTCATCTTTTTGCCGTCGCGCGTCCACCAGCCGTGAGCTGCGATGCTGCGTGGCATATTTAGCCCCAGGCTCATCAAAAACGCAGGCCAATAAACGGCGTGAAAGCGTAAAATGTCCTTGCCCACGATGTGCAGCGCGTCGCTCCAATACTCCATCCGCTCGCCGCCCGCGCAAAATCCAAGCGAACTAAGATAATCCATCAGCGCGTCCAGCCAGACGTAAATCACGTGCTTCGGATCATTTAGCTCGGGCGGAATTTTAACGCCCCAATCAAAACCCGTTCTCGTGATCGAAAGATCCTTCAGGCCGCTTTTTACGAAGCTTATGACCTCGTTTTTTTTGCCTAGGGGAAGGATGCACTTTTCATCCTCGTACCATTTTAAAAGCCGCTCTGCGTAGGCGCTAAGCCTGAAAAAATAGCTCTCCTCTTTTAAAATTTTAGTCTTTTTGCCGCAGTCGGGGCAATACTCGCCGTCGATTAGCTGAGCGGAAGGGAAAAAACTCTCGCAGCTTACGCAGTAGTTGCCCTCGTATTCGCCCTTATAAATGTCGCCCTTTTCATACATCTTGCGAAATACGTTTTGCACCGCCGCCTCGTGCGCGGCATCGGTAGTGCGCGAAAACATATCATAGCTGATGTCAAACTCGTCCCACAGGTCTTTAAATTTAGCGCTCACGCCGTCTGCATACTGCTTTGGGCTCTGACCGTGCTTAGCTGCGGCCTCCTCGATCTTTTGGCCGTGCTCGTCGGTGCCCGTTTTAAAAAACACCTCGTATCCTTGCAGGCGGTAAAATCTAGCCATCGTATCGGCGATGATCGTCGTGTATGCGTGACCGATGTGCGGGACGTCGTTTACGTAATAAATCGGCGTCATTATGTATTTTTTCATTATTCTCCTTGCGCTTACTTAAATTTGACTAAAAATTTTATTAGTCCTATTGTGCGGCTGTGCCGGTATTAGAATTTAGCGTGTATCTTACGTATCCGGTCTCCGGCTCGATAGTAATACTAGCGGTCTCTCTTGCATCATTAGTAAGTGTAATAACGCACTGGCCCACAAAAAGCCTATCATATGGCACATTAGAGTTCGCTAACTGCCCCATTGGGCGACCGTAAGAATCAAAGGAGATGGTGTGATTGTTTCCATTACCGCAATTAGTAAATTGTATATTTCTTATATTATATGTTGCTCCTAAATTTAGCTTTTGATTCATCCTTGCACCATCAGTATTGGCAGGTTGCCTAGCAAAGCCCGAAGTAAGCAGTTTGTTGGGATTTTGCGGATCAGCTGCCATAGAATTTAGGCTATTTGGTTGTCCGTTTGAACCCGGGAAAGCTCCGTTATCCCAATATATATTATATCGCCATCCTGCTGCAGAGCCCGGTGCTCCTTGATCAGTAAATTGAATCCTCCAAAATCTCTTAAACCAATCCGGGTCATTAGGATCGAATTTGTTATCATTCATAGCCAGCTGCT
>NZ_CALIMW010000267.1 GCF_938045405.1 uncultured Campylobacter sp.
ACCGCGTCCGCTTCGTCGCATAGCTCGCGGAGGCGGTCTAAAAATTTCGGATGGTAAAACCACATCCCGCCGGCTCCCTGGACGACGGGCTCGATGATGATGGCCGCGATCTCATCTTTGTTTTCTTTAAAAATTTTAGAAATTTCATCCGTGCTAGATGGGTCAAACGGCGCGTCGAAGCGGCAGCTCGGGCGCGGTGCAAAAATTTGACGCGCCAAGATGCCGCTAAATAGCGAATGCATGCCGGTGATCGGATCGCAAACGCTCATCGCGCCGAACGTATCGCCGTGATACCCGCCTCTGACGGTTAAAATTTTATTCTTTTTAGGCGATACGTTTTGCTGATAGCAGATCGCCGCTTTCAACGCCACCTCGACCGCTACTGAGCCGCTGTCCGCGTAAAAGATGCGATCAAACTGCGGCAACATCGAGAGTAGTTTTTTGCCTAAATTTATCGCGGGCGCGTGGGTAAGCCCGCCGAACATCACATGAGAAAATTCCTTCATCTGCGCGGTCGCCGCGGCATTTAACGCCTCGCTGCCGTATCCTTGCACGGCGCACCACCAAGAGCTCATCCCGTCGATCAGCGCGCCCTGCGTCGTGTAAATTTTATTGCCTTCGGCGCGTAGCACGCCGTGCGCCTTAAGCGGATGCGTCGCAGAAGTGTATGGGTGCCAAAGATGTTTCGCATCGAAGCTTAGATCAATGGGGCCCGTGTTTGAAATGCTCATGAGCGGCGGCGCGGCGCGGCTGCTTTTAATTTCGCTCTCTTGTTTACGGATCTGCGCTGCGCCTAAAGTGCAGTGAGCCTCGCGATCTTTGGAATTTTCATCTAAATTTGCACCCTTCTGACCGCTTTGCGCCGCATCCAAGGCTACCGCAGCAGTTTCGTTTAAATTTGCCGCACTCGCGTCCATCTGCGACGGATCGTTAAAATTTAGCGAGGCGATAAAATTTTCAAAAGAGCGCGCTGCTGCTGTAAAGTCGTCCTTTTGGAATTTGCGTAGCGATATTACGGGTATGCCTTTGAGCTTGCTTTTCAGATACGCCGCGTTCGATACGCAAATTTCGTCCTTTTCGTCGGTAAAATTTAGAACCAGTGCCGCGATTTTAAGCCCGTGCGAGCGCAGGACATAGACGCTGCAAAGCGCGCTGTTTATAGCGCCCAGCTCGTTTTTACAGACCAGAACGATCGGCGCATCTACCGCTCTCATCACGTCCAAAAAGCTCTCGCGCGGATTTAGCGGCACGAAAATACCGCCTGCGCCTTCGATCAGCGTGATTTCACACTGCGCCGAATGAGCGTCG
>NZ_CALIMW010000268.1 GCF_938045405.1 uncultured Campylobacter sp.
AGACCTGTCACGATAGCAAGACCGATTACTGTAGGCACAAAGTATTGCGCCACAATATCTGCAATGCGTTGAATACTAGCCTTGGATGTTTGTGCCTGCGTGTATTTTATCGCTTTATATCGCACTGTTTTCGACGAAAATTTTTAGCATTATCTCGCCTGCGCATAGATTTTAGTTGTATTTTGCGTATGTTTTGACTTTTTGTGCCTAAGCGCGGCGAAAGCAAATGCAAAGCTGTTAGAAGAGCTAAACGCGAAAAAGGATTTAAGAGAACCCGAAAAAACTCGCCAAAAAGGCGCTAGAGTGGCTCACAAACTCGCTGAATTCGGCTAGCGTTGTCTAAATATCCGTCCGAAAAACGCAGCCGTTTGGCGAGCCCTAAGCAAAACAAACGCTCGCAGCTGCCTACAAATCTGCATAATAAGATACGCCGACATCATCACGCAAAAATTTGCAATGCCAAAGCCGATCATTTCATAGTATAAAAATAATTCTAGCCTCATCTGTGCTATGAACTCTCGCGTCGGGCGATAAGTGTGCCATATTCTATAACCCGAGAAAAAATCATCAAGTCCGCCGAATACCAAAAAGCATACGATAAGCGCAAATAAAATAATGCCTTGTGAAAGAGCCTGGGCGTTGTTTTTGTTTTCCTCAAGCCTGCCGGTAGCTCCTTTTGCCACGCCGTAAAGCCCCGCAAACAGCAAACAAACGGGCATAAAAAAGCATAAATAGCTAAGATGAAACGCCGCTACATCGCCAAAGGTTGTTTTGGTTCGCGCTACGTCTATAGCCGGGTAAAAGCCCGCCATAAACGCCGTAAAGTCTCTAAAAACTGCGTGAGCGGACAAGATATCTTCGGGCACGGCAAATAAGCTCAAAGCTGCCAAAACATAAGCGATCAGGCTAACAAAAAAGGCGATTTCAAGCTTCCTTGCGGCTAGTCTTAATCTTGCTTTTAGTCTTATCATTTTCTTGCTTTATATTTTGATCGCAAACGGCACAAGCGGGAATCTAAAGAAATTTTAAATTCCGCGCGCCATGCGGTAGGATTTTAAAATTTCAGAGTCTGTGGTAGTGCTCAGCCAAATTTAGAATGCGAATTTAACCTCTAAATTTGGCTGAATTTACGGACGTCAAATTTGCGGGCTAAATTTGACGTCTGAATTTACGGTTTTAGTTTCTTAACCTCACTCGCCGCTCAGATACTCCTGCGAACTCTTGGCCTCCAACACGCTGCTAAAGTGGCAAAATTTAAAGTGGCGCTTTAAATTTAAACGAGCGCCAGCTTCAGCACCTCTTCGATCC
>NZ_CALIMW010000269.1 GCF_938045405.1 uncultured Campylobacter sp.
AGGGCAACGATGAGCTTCGCAAATGGCTTGACGATCTAATCGTAAAGCTCGCGGATGAGAAATTTTTCCACGCCGACTACGATGCGACGCTAGCGCCGGTATACGGCGACGACATCAAAGCTGACAACGTCGTAATCGAGGGCGGGAAGTTATAAATTTAGTCCAAGCTTAAAGTGCATTTTGAGCTAAATTTCATTCCAGAGGATCAAAATGAGCATCACGTTTTTCGTCAAAAACAAAAAGAAGCCTTCGGGAGACGAAGCGCCCGTGATGAGCGTAGAGGAGGCACTACGGCTGGTGCCGAATTTATCGCAGTTTAACGCGGATGAAGACGACGAGGAATTTGACGCTGAGGGTTTTTACAGCACGAAGCTAAGCGAGCTTAGCTGCTTGACTGCAGGTGTGGACGGACTTAGCGGGCGCGGTCTTGAGGTATGCTACGAGGATGGCGCGTATAATGTCTGTATCGGCACGCCTAGCACCCGTTCAGACTGGCGGATCGCGCTAGAATACCTCAAAAATTTGGCCCTGAAAATGGACGGCGAAATCACGAGCGAGGACGGGGAGAAATTTAGCGCGCAAAATATCGAGGGCTTTGACTTCGAGTCTGATATACGCGCTGGACTTGCAAATATAAAACGAAATTTAGAAGAGAAAGCGGTAATGTGTACGATTTACGGCGTGCGAAACGAAGTTTCATTTGATCAAAAAATTATCGCGCACATTATGGACGCGCCGGATCCCGCAGACGAATTTAGCAAATTCGTAACCGATATCCAAAACCTAAACGCATATTTTTCAGATCAGATGTTTTCCGGCATAAACGAGGATAGTGAGATCATAGGGCGATATATCCTTCCGCAAGATATTGCTGCCGTACTACCCTTTGAGCCCAGAGTGGATTACAATAATTTACAAATTCTGGGCGGGAAGGAAGTTTCGCGGTGGGGCGTCGCCATTTTTGGAGGCGATGAGGATCATTGTGAAAAGCACGATATTCTTGCGACGCTGAAATATGAAAATTTCATCCAAAATTTGCCGAAAGAAAAATACGAATTTATCGACGCGAAAAACATAATCGTAAGCGCATTTAGCAAAGCGGAATTTGACGCTCTCATAGCAAAATGCGGCAAAGAGGGGCTGGCGGACTAAGCGGTTTATCTTGCCGCGGAATTTTACCGCCATGCTGTAATGAGATAGAGAGTAAATTTAGCCGAGCCGAAATGCAGCCTAGCGCGGGTCGTCGCGGTAAAATTTAAGTCGCGCGCGGCGGCGTAAAATTTCAAGCGATAGTAGAATTCTAATGCAAACTGCTCATGCGACAAAATTTATCGCACTAGCAGCGATAAATCACAAGCGCCCGCGCATTAAACGAATCAAGAATTCATAAAATTTTATAGACCACCTATACGGCTTGCAAAATTTTATGCGGGACTAACCGCACACGCACCCCGTCTTTTGATTAGAGCTCAAAGCAGCTTGTAGGCTCCACGCGGACCAAGTTTGCCCTACCGATTTAAGAGCTAAACGCATAAGCCGCGCAACGCATCCATTTCCACGCTCAGCTACACAACGCATCCGTGCCGCTGCCACCAAAGCCTGCGATCCCGCGCGCTTTGTCTGCATATCTGGTGTCGCCGGAGCCGTATGCGACCCGCCGCTTTCGGCACACCATACTGTGCCTCCACCTGCCTCATTCGCTCCAAATTTTGCGGTTCAAATTTAGCTCGCTCACGATACTCACAA
>NZ_CALIMW010000270.1 GCF_938045405.1 uncultured Campylobacter sp.
GAGTTATGATAGGCATATTTGGCGTCGTTTAGGTTTTCCGCCGCTAGCAAAAATTGATAATTTTTGTATTTATAGCCCGCGCTTAGCCCCAGCGTCCAAAAGCTATCGCTCTTGCCCAGGTCCATGCCGCCTACGTCGCCGTAGCCTTTTTGCGCGCGGTTTTGCGACGCGTTAGTGTAGAAGTCGGCTTTGACGAACCAGTCGGGCTTTTCTAAACCGGCGCTTAGCTTAAACGCTAGAGGCGAAACCTTAGGCAGCGCGTCGCCATCTTTTGAGCCGCCCGCGTTTTTAGTCACCTTGCCGTAGACGTAGGATACTCCCGCCCCCAGCCTAAACATATCGGCTAGCAGCGTAGTGCCCTCGATCTCGCCGCCGTATAGCAGGGCGTCGGTATTAAAGGCGTCTGAGGACATGCCCATAGGACTATATTTTATCATTATGTAATCATCCATCTTTGAGACGAAAAAATTCGCGCTTAGTTCGTAATTTTTATCTTTTAGCACTGCGCCAAAATCCAGCTGAGTATTTCTTTCTTTATTTAGCTTGAGGTTATCGTCTTTACTCGTTTCCCAGTGATCGGGCAGTCTTTGTGCGTGTCCTAACCCAGCATAAAGCGTTAAATTTTGCAGATATTTTTCGTATCTAAAAAATCCTGAAAATAAATTTTCTTTCCTGCTCTTATGCGTTTTTAGCAGCCTTCTCTCGCCCGCGTCCAGCCTAAGTCCGCCAAAAAGCCCGTAGTCGTTTTCTAGGACGTATTCGTTTTGAGTGTAGATCGTTTTATACGTTACCTTGCGCTCTTTTACGTGCGGCTTTGATACGGCGGCGTCCATTTCGGCTTTAGATACGCCGGCTCCGCCCGTTCCAGCGCCTCTCCACTTAAATACATCCTCAGAGTACCCAGCGCCAAGATAGCTTGTTAGATTGTCGAAATTTAGCTCGCCTTCTAGCTTAAAGCCGTACATATCGCGTATCGGGTGGCTGATGCTATATCCCTTGCCGCGCCCCGTGCCCGGCACCACCGGACGCATGGTGAAGTTGTCCATTATGTGATCGATCTGATGATAGTACGAACTTAGCCTGATCTTGTGCTCGCCGACGTCTTGTTCAAATTTGAGCCCGAAAGATTTACGGTCAAACTGCACGCCGTCTCTCATCCTGTCCGCATACGCCGCTTCGCCCTCGCCCAGGTCCGTGCTAAGCTGAATGGCGGTAGAATCGGTAGGCGTGATCGTGCCTACGAGCGAGACGCTGTTGCGTTTATAGTGCGTATGCATTTTCTGTCCGCCGCCGCTTTTATAGTCGCCGCTCTCGTAATGTCCGCCCGAGATCTGCAAGCTGCCCCATTCATTGCCCACGACGGCGTCGGCTACGGTTTCGAAGCGTCTAAAGCTTCCGCCTAGCACGCTAAAATTCCCGCCGAATTGCGTTTTATCTAGTCTTAAAATATCTCGATCGAAGAAAATACCGCCGCTGATGAGCGCTCCATATCTGACGTCCTGCGGACCTTTGACGATGCGCACGGAGTTGTAGTTTTGCGCCGAGATGTAGGTGATGGGCGTATCCATACGCATGCCGCAGCCGCCGTTTAGCGTGCTGCCGTCGATGAGCACGGGCAGTCTGGACGCCGTCTGCGAGCGGTAATAAACTTCGCTGCCGCCTCCGCCCTTGCGCTCCATCGAAAAGCCGCTTAAGTTCAAAAGCGATTTTGCGATGTCGCCGTTTTCTAAAATAGTGTCTTTACCCGCGATCTCCACCTTCGTGGGCTCTTGCAAGATAGATTTTTTAAAATTCGACGATACGATTATCGTGCCTAAATTTACGTCCTTGCTCGTAGTATCGTCTGCGCTCAAGGCGCCGCATAGCAAAACCCCCGCCACAACGTAAGATAACTTCATTTTTGATCCTTTGGATATTATGATAAACGATTGCGAAATTTAATCACAAAAAATATTAAATT
>NZ_CALIMW010000271.1 GCF_938045405.1 uncultured Campylobacter sp.
CTTAGCCCATACGTGCCGGGCTCGCTCATTACGGTGATGACGTCCTTAACCGTTCTGCCCGGTCCCGGGCTTGTGCGGATAAATTTCTTTCGAGCCGTGATGTCGCTGATCGCTACGCTGCCTGCGTCTTTATCGATAGCGTAAGGCGGATCGATCTGATTTTCTGTGATGTCGATCTTTTGATTGCGCTTGATGTTGTATTCCTCTTGCAGCTCCCAAACGATCTCGGGGATACACGAGCCGTATATTGCTATCTCATCCTCGCGCTCGTCCTCGTTTATGCTAGGCGTAGTTTCGATGCAATATCCGTAGTGAAACGGCAGGCGGGAAAATGTCGCTTCGCGCACGAGAGTGCCGTTTGCGTAGGTTTTGAGCTTCCACACGATCCGCCCCTGCTCGCGGCTTTTGACATACAGATCTCGCATCGCTATGCGCTCGCTGCCTGCCGTGGTCTGTGCGATCACGTTTCGGTCTTTGGATTTATAAAATTTGCGCTCCAGCTTCTCTCTGATCTCTCTTGCCGATTGGTTATATTTATAGGCTACGTATTCGATGTCGTTGATGTCGCTTGCGTGGCGATCAAACGCCAGATCGGTGATCGGGATAAATTTCGTGCGGATCTGCGCGGCTGTTTTGTCATAAAATAGATTGACGATACCCAGCGGCAGATACAGCGCGCTAAGCACGGCTTTGGACAGCCCCACGCGATGCTCTTTCTTTTTCCAATAGTTTTTCAGCACCGCCGTAAGCGCGTTTTGCAGGATTAGATCGTGATCGCTTCGCAGTCCTACCCTCTTTACTTCGATCGGGCAGCGGTCGCTCATAAAGCTAGTTTTGAATACGCTATGATGATATTTACGGTGGTTTTTACGAGCGGGACGTAAAGCTTTGAGCGGCTTCGCTCCGCGCTCTTGCGCTTGCTCGTGCGGTTGTCTTCTTTATAAACTGCACGATATGCTCGTTCGCAGCGCAGAAATCTCTCTTCCTGCTCCTCAAGATCCCTAAAAGCACGCTCGATCAGCGAGTAATCTTCGTCGTTTGGCATTTTCTACTCCGCAAAAGGGCGTATCCTGCCCGGATTTGACCCTATTTTTTGGATAGCTTATTCCCCCGCGTCCTAATTTTTCTATACTGCGATTTGCTTTTTTGTATCTTTTTTGATACAATTACTGCCATGAAAAGAGTTAAGGCTGTTTTTTATGAAAGCGGAAGCGGCAATGAGCCTGTGCGGGAGTGGTTGTTGGGTTTGGATAGAGAGGATCGCAGGATCATAGGAGAGGATATTGCGACGGTGGAGTTCGGCTACCCGATCGGGATGCCCGTGTGTAGAAGTTTAGGAAATGGACTTTA
>NZ_CALIMW010000272.1 GCF_938045405.1 uncultured Campylobacter sp.
GCGATACTGATAGCTGCTGAAGATCCCATCCCTCGCTTTTCCGGAATAGCCGAGTCAATTTGACAACGGATGCAAGCTTCTTTGATATTCAGATACTCGAGAGAAGCATAAACTGCCATAGACAAGGTGTCCTCTTCAAAAAGACGCCATGGTGTCGCTGCAGGAACTACCCGACAAGTCACCTCTACCTCTAAAAGAGGCAAAGAAATGGCTGGGTAGCCATAAACCACTGCATGCTCTCCTATTAAAATAATTTTCCTGGTAAAAAATTCTACTTTGTTGGCAGAATTTTACTTGAATTATACTTAAAATTTGGACATAAGCTTTAAGTGTATTAGTCTTGCTTAACTTAATACTTATTCTAGCATTCAATCTATTGGCTTATCAGCGCCAGAAATTTCACTGCACCCTACTTTTTTTCATCTTCCAAAATGTCGCTTCGCACTCCGATATTATCGGCAGTAGATATTTTTTAGCTCATTTAGCGCCTTACCCAAAAATGCCACTCGTCGATGATTATATCCACATTTGTAGCATTTTTTTAAACATATTGCAAAAAAATCCTCGAGCGCGTAAGCGAATGAAATGTCTATAAAAGTCGCCTGACCGAAATCGATTGTGAGCTTTTTCCGGCATACCCGGAGACGTAGATCATCTACAATACGCGCGCTATCAGTAAAAAATATCGGTCCGATAATCTCGACAAATTTCGCATCGTCGAGATATAGAGTTTGATAGCAAATTTCTTTTTGCCTTTGCGCGAATCGGCATAATACGTTATCCATGCAAGCACTACGCCCACGCCCACGGCAAAGATGAGATCCACAAACACCGTTAGCAAAAATACGGCGATCATCACGAATGCGTCTTTTTTCGGTACGTGCGTTAAGCCTGCGCAGCATGCGATAATCTAGGATATCGACGCCTACCTTTATCAAAATCCCCGCCAGCACCGCTAGCGGCACATATGCGACTGCTCGTGCAAACACCAATACCGCCAGTAGCAAAAATACTGAGTGCGTGATCCCAGATAGTCTACCAAGCCCGCCCGCTTTTATATTTGCGACCGTTCTCATCGTAGCGCCTGCTCCCGAAATACCGCCGACAAAGCCCACGAGTGCATTACCGATACCTTGACCGATGAGCTCTTGATTTGAGGAGTGTTTGGTTTTGGTGATAGAATCCGCCACAAGCGAAGTTAGCAGCGAATCTATCGTGCCTAAAATCGCTAAAATTAACCCATATCCTACGATGGAACCAATGTGAGTTAAATTCGGTACCGGCACCGTAAAGCTAGCAAAGCCCGTAGGAATCGCGCCTATTGTAGGTGCGTCAAGGCTCATTGCATAGCAAATCGGAGTTAGGACTACTAGCGCCAAAAGCGACGTAGGCACAAGCCTTGAGAGCTTTTTGGGAGTAAGATATAAGATCGCCAGCGTCGCTACGCTAAGACCGAGTGCTGCGGGATTTAGATGCGCGATGCTCTGAGGGATAGCGACGATCGCGTCCGTAATTTTGCCTAAGCCCTTTTGCCCTAACATCGGATTTATCTGAAGCAAAATTATGATGACGCCCACGCCGTTCATAAAGCCTGAAACGACCGAATACGGGATATATTTGATAAATTGCCTAAGCGCAAAATTCCAAAAGCGATCTGAAAGAGCCCCACCGCGGCAAATACCGCCATCACCGAGCCGATCTCAAGTGCGCCCGTATTGCTCGTAAATTTCACGACCACGGCGGCGCTTACGACCGTCATAGGTCCCGTAGGTCCTGAGATTTGCATTTTTGTGCCGCCGAAAGCCGCCGCAAAAAACCCTAACACGATCGCCCCCCAGATACCTGCACTAGCTCCTAGCCCGCTTGCGATACCAAACGCTAACGCCAACGGTAACGCGATAATGCCTGCAGTCAGTCCGCCCGTAATGTCGCCTTTTATATTCAAAATACTCTCCAAAAATT
>NZ_CALIMW010000273.1 GCF_938045405.1 uncultured Campylobacter sp.
CCTCCATAGTCGCGCCTTATCATAAATGATACTTTCAGATACGTAAGCTAAAACACAGCCTATCGCGTAGCAGATGATGTCCGTCCAATCGAATGTTCCACCAAAAATTATCCGCAATATAGAATTTTGGACGCCTAAAATTTCAAGCACTTTAAAATATTGTGCGATTTCGATAACTAGCGAGAGAGCAAAGACCGCGAGCGCTAAAATTTTAGGCGGTAGTCTGAACGCGGCTCGCCCAAATGCATAAAGCATCGCTGCGGCTAGCACATCGCCTAGATAGTAGCGTATGAAGCCGCTTTTGACGTAAATTGCGATAAAAATTTCAAATGCTAAAATAGCAATACCCATCATCACCCAGTTCATTCTAGCATCCCAACAATACTCACTTCTAGATGCGTCCGTAGGCGGAAGTACTGCTTTTTTCGTATCCTCTCTCAATTTTACCCCTTACAAATTTTTTCTAAAATTTTAGAGATGATTTATCAGGCTCGCGTTATATGCAGCGCCAAAGCCGTTGTCGATATTTACGACGCTGACGCCGTTTGCGCAGCTGTTTAGCATCGCTAGCAGCGCCGCCAGTCCGCCAAAGCTCGCGCCGTATCCCACGCTGGTGGGTACCGCGATCACCGGCACGCTCACGAGGCCCGCCAGTACGCTAGCTAGCGCGCCCTCCATGCCCGCCACCGCGATGGCGACCTTTGCGCCGCGTATTTTGTCTAAATTTGCGATCAACCTATGCAGCCCCGCTACGCCCGCATCGCTAAATTTGCGCACGTCGTTGCCTAGAAACCTCGCCGTCTCGTATGCCTCCTCCACGACCGCGCCGTCGGCGGTGCCTGCAGAGACTATCGCGATGTAGCTTTGCGTGAGCGCGGGCTCTTTAAATTTGACGCTGATGACGCGGCCGCGAGCGTTAAACTCCGCCTGCGGCAGCGTCTCGCGCACCCGCTCGAAAACCTGCTCGTTCGTGCGCGTGATCAGGATATTTTGCCCTCTCGCGCCGATCGCACTAGCGATACGTAAAATTTCATCGTCCGTCTTGCCCTCGCCGTAGATCACCTCGCCCGCGCCGTTTCGCAGGGCGCGCTGAGTGTCGATCTTGGCGCAGCCCACGTCCTCGTAGGGGTAGTTTTTTAGGTATTTTAGCGCCTCTTGCTCGCTCACGCGGCCGCTTTTTACTCCCGCGAAAAGCTCCAAAATTTCATCCTCCCTCATACAAAACATCCTCTCTAAGCCCCTTTAGATCGAGCGTCACCTCCGCTGCGCCAAGCGTCACTAGCTGCCTAACGACGCTTTTAAATTTAGCGTCGTTTAGGAAGTCCCGCATGCTAGAAAAGGGCATTTGCAGCTTTATATTTTTGCGGTCGCACCGCGCGCGGACGTTTGCGTAACCGCTTTCGATGAGTAGATTTTCCGCAGCTTCGATCAAATTTAGCTCGCTCTCATCGATTTCGCGCCCATGCGGCAGGCGCGTTAGCAAGCACGCATAGCTCGGTTTTTCGGCGGTGGGCAAATTTAACTCGCGCGATAGCTCGCGGATTTCTGATTTGGTTAAATTTATCAGCGGCGAGAGCACGCCTAGCTCCTCTTTTGCCTTAAGCCCGGGGCGATATTCGCCCAGATCATCGCGGTTCGTGCCATCTGCGACGCGGCTAAAGCCAAGCTCACGGGCGCGCTCGATCAGGCGCGAAAACACCGCCTTTTTGCACAGATAGCAGCGGTTTTCTGGGTTGTCTTTGATCTCCTCCGTGACGCCGAGTTCTAAAATTTCGTGCCTAATGCCGTAAGCGCGGGCAAATTCCACGGCTTCGGCGATCTCGCGCGGGGACATGTAGGGCGATCTGATCGTTATGCCGATCGCGCGCTCACCCAGCGCATCGTGCGCCGCGCGCAGCAGCAGCGAGCTGTCCGCACCGCCGCTAAATGCGACCGCGAGTTCGCCCAGCCCGCGCAGATCAGCCTTTAGTTTTTCTAGTTTCGTCATAGATTTTTAGCGCCTCTTTTCGCACCCGCTCGATCGTCGTGCCGTGCGCGAGCGCCGCGGCCTTGCAGTCTTCAAATTCGGGCTTTATTTTTTGCGTTTGGCAGGTGCCAGAAATCTTAAGCCCTATCTCGCCGAATTTCGTCTGCACCCGCGCAAAGTCGCGCTTTAGCTCGGTTTTAGCAACCTCTATCTCGCGAACGCCGATCGCCGTCGTGTGCGTAAAAATTAGATCCTTTAAATTTTGCGCGTCCTGCTTGCGGCACAGCGCGTTTAGCTCAAAACCCATGCGCCCCTTTTTCATAAAAATAGAGCGGCTAAACACGTCCAGCGCGCCGCTATCTCGCAAAATTTCGCACGCAAGCGCGAAGCTCTCGGCGTCCATATCGTCGATATTAGTGGAGATTAAAATCTGCTCGCAAACCTCGCCGTAGCCAGGGTGCGCGCCTAAATTTCGCTCGCCCCCTTCGCCGCCTAGCTCCTCATCGGTTTCGCAAAGCATCACTCGAAGCACGTTTGCAAAGTCCGCTGCGTCCTTGCCGCCCGCGCCGTAGCCGATTTTTTCGATCCTAAAGCTCGCGCCGTCCGCAAACTCGTCCGCGCAGGCCCTTAAAATCGCCGCTCCCGTGGGCGTAGTCATCTCGAAATTTGCGCGTCCTAGGTTTACGGGCACGCCTTTTAAAATTTCGCAAACGGCGGGCGCAGGCACGCTAAGCGCGCCGTGATCGCAGATCGCTACGCCGCCGCCAAGCTCGATTTTAGAGCTTACGACGCGCGAGACGCCGAGCTTTTCAAAAAGATACTCGAGGCAGATCGCCGCGCCAGCGACGTCGGCGATGCTATCGATCGCGCCGATTTCGTGAAAATGCACCCGATCTACCTCTGTGCCGTGGACTTTGGCCTCGGCCTGCGCAATCGTGCGAAATATCGCGCCCGCTCTTTGTTTGCAGCTCCGGCTTAAATTTGAACTCTCTAAAATTTGTCTGATATCCGCGTAGCTTCTGGCGTGGGGCTGCGATTTTAGCGGCACGACGTCGATTTTGGTCGCGGCGATGCCGTTTTTTAGCACGTTTTTGCGCTCTAGCTTAAATTCGCCGGCTAAATTTAACTTCTCAAGCTCGGTGCAAAGATAACCAAAATCCACGCCGAGCTTTACCAGCGCGCCTAAATTCATATCGCCGCTGATACCCGCGCTCGCGTCGTAATATA
>NZ_CALIMW010000274.1 GCF_938045405.1 uncultured Campylobacter sp.
CGAATTTAATGTCTGCTTGCCATTCGGGCGGGATTTTGAGGTTTTCCGTAGCCGTGGCAATGGTTTTGAAATTATTTATGAGAAAGGAAAAAGGATGAAGAAATTTCTCTTAAGTCTGCTTGTCGCAGCTTTAGCTAGTAGTGCGCTTTGCGCCAGATCGCTCTCCGAGATCAAAAGTAGCGGAGTGCTTAGAATAGGCGTTTATGACGCGCAGCCGCCGTTTAGCAAGATAGAAGACGGCGTGCATCAGGGCTTTGAGGTTGATATGGCAAATGCCATCGCTAAAGATATGCTTCCATCGGGCGGAAAGGTGGAGTTTACCTCCGTGCTTGCAAATCAACGTATAAAATTCCTACAAGAAGATAAGGTCGACGCGGTTATTGCAACTCTTACCGTAACTCCGGAGCGCGAGAAGCAGATCGATTTTACGACCCCGTATTTTAGCGTCAATATAGGCATTTTGACCCGCGTCGAAGATAAGATTAAATCCTTAAATGAATTGCAAGATAAAACTATTTTAGTTCTTAGCGGCGGTACCGCAGAAACATACTTTGAAAAGCAAGGCTATAATATCGCCAGATGCGATAACGCAAACGCCTGCTATAAGGCTCTAAAAGCTGGACAGGGCGACGGGTATGCCGATGATAACCTAGTCGTGCTGGCTTATCCGGTATTAGATAAAAAGGTTGAAGTAAATATCAAAAATTTAGGCGCTTCGGATTTCTTAGCCATCGGCGTGAAAAAGGGCAATTCGGAGCTTTTGGATTTTCTAAACGGCGAGCTAATCAAGCTAAGCAAAGAGGGCTTTTTCAAAAATTCGTTCGATAATTTCATCGAGCCTTACTACAAAGGAACTGCAGAGAAAAAGTATTTCTTGCTGGACGATCTTTATAGCTTGCTGTAATTTTTAAAAAGGGGGACGCTATGAAAAAGATAATCTTGGCGTTGATGCTGGCTGTGTGCTCGCTTCTTAGCAACACTTTGACTCAAATCAAAGAAAAAGGGGTTATTCGAATCGGTATAGATGGCTCGTCTCCGCCGTTTAGCGTCGTTAAAGACGGCGAATATAGCGGCTTTGAGATACTCTTAATCGAAGGGCTTGTTAAAGAAATTTTCGGTGATAAAGGCAGCAAGATACAATATGTCGTAACGGTAGGCGATGACCGCATAAAAGCGGTGCAGGACAACAGAGTCGATTTAGATATCGCGCTAATCTCGGTTACGAAAGAGCGCGAGAAGCTGGTAGATTTCTCCGATCCATACTTTAGCGTAAATATCGGCGTGCTAACTCGTAGCGACGATAATATCAGAAAGGTCTCCGATCTAAACGGAAAGACTATACTGGCGCAGCCCGGCACTACTGTGTTTGATTACTTTACGAAACAGGGCTATAACGTAGTACCGTGTGCGAGCGCGAATGAATGCTTTAATGATCTAAAATCGGGTAAGGGCGACGGATACGGCGATGATAATCTACTTGTATTTGCTTACGCTGTAGTCGACCGCAAAGTCGAAGTAAATATCAAGAATTTAGGCTCGACGGACTTCCTGGCCATCGCGGTGCAAAAGGGCAATACCGAGCTGCTTAACGCGGTAAATGCGGGACTAATTGAGCTAAGTAAAAAGGGTTTTTTTACAAAAATTTTTGATGAGAGTATTGAGCCTTTTTATAAAGGCACCATTGATAAAAAGTATTTCTTGCTGGACGATCTTTACAGCTTGTTTTGATTTAAAGCGGCGATGGATGGGAAATTCTATTCGCTTGCGAAATTTTAGTAAAATTTAAAGGAATTTTATGAAAAAGATTATATTTGCGTTGTTAATCGCTTCATGTTCGTTATTTGCTAACTCTTTAGCGCAGATCAAAGAAAAAGGGCTCATTCGTATCGGAATAGACGGCTCACTGCCGCCGCTTAGCGTCTCCGAGGATGGAAGATATAGCGGTTTTGAAATTTCGCTTATTGAAGAGCTCGTGAAAGAAATTTTCGGCGATAAAGGTGGCAAAATCGAATATGTTGTAACTCTAGGCAACGACCGTATCACAGCCGTGCAAGATAACAAAGTTGATTTGGATATCGCAGCCATCACGGTTACGAAAGAGCGCGAGAAGCTAGTGGATTTTTCAAATCCCTACTTTAGCGTAAATATCGGCGTGCTAACTCGCACCGATGATAATATAAAAACCGTAGACGATTTACAAGATAAAGAAATTTTAGCAGAGCCTGGCACTACGGCTTTTGATTATTTTAATAAGGAAGGCTTTAAAGTTATCTCATGCGCTAGTTCTAGCGAATGCTTCCGTGCATTAAAATCCGGTCGCGGCAGCGGCTATGCAGACGATAATATGGTAGTTTTGGGCTATTCGGTCGTAGATCGCAAGGTAGAGGTAAATATCAAGAATTTAGGCACATCGGACTTTTTAGCTATCGCGGTGCAAAAAGGCAACGATGACTTGCTAAACGCCTTAAACGACGGGCTTGTCAAGCTCAGCAAAAACGGCTTTTTCAAGAAAATTTTTAACGATAGCATAGATCCTTTTTACAAGGGAAAGGCTGAGAAAAAATATTTCTTGTTAGATGATCTTTATAAAATGTTTTAATTCAAAGGACGAAATATGAAAAAAATTCTACTAAGTATTTTGCTAGGTGCTGGCGCGCTTTGCGCTAACTCATTAGCAGATATCAAGCAAGCAGGCGAAATTCGCATAGGCTTGCAAGATTCCCAGCCTCCGTTTAGCTTCGATGATAACGGCACGCTAAAGGGCTTTGAGGTTGATTTGGCAAATGAGTTAGTTAAAAATCTATTCGGCAATAAAAAGATCAAAATCGACTTTATCGCCGTAGCATCTAAAGATCGCGTTCCCTCACTGGAGCAAAACAAAGTAGATCTCATCATATCTAAGCTCACCGTCACAAAAGATCGCGTTCAGAAAGTCGATTTTTCTTACCCGTATTATTCAGTGCAAATTGGCGTGCTAAGCCGTAAGGATGATAATATTTCAAGAATCGATCAGATCGCGCATAAAAAAATTCTAAGCGTTAAGGGCACAACTGCCGAGGAGCACTTCAAAAACGCGGGCTATGAGATTGCTACATGTACCGACGCGAATGAGTGCGTCGCTAGGTTAAAGGCTGGCGAGGGCATAGGCTTTGCCGACGATAATACGGTCGTACTCGGATACGCTAGAAACGATGCCGCGCTGGATGCAAAAATCATCAACCTTGGCAAGGTAGATTATATCGCCGTCGCCCTATCTAAGGGCAATACCGAGCTGCTTGATGCGGTCAATAGCAGCCTGGTAAAAATGTATAAAGCGAAATTTTTCCATAAGGCTTTTGACGAGGATATCAAGCCATACTACGGCGGTAAGATCGATAAAAAGCACTTCACACTCGATGAGGTTTATAGCCTGTTTTAAATTTAGACGTATTTAAAATTTTAGGCGCCCTTTGACGTCCAAACATACCCGCAGCTGCGATATTTGATCGCAGCTTGCTTTGTCGCCAAGGCTTCAGCGGCATTTATAATTTAAATTCCGTATTTTTACGGGTCCGGTTGCGATATAAAATTTTATGAGATTTTGATATGCGGTTGCGAAAGAGTGTGGCTTCTAAAAGATAGTCGGTTGCGCGAAATTCTAATCCGAGTAGTAAAATTTTATATCCTTTTTCAGTTGCGTCGGCAGCACGTTAAATTTAGTCCTAAAAATTTTAGAAAAATGCGATAAATTATTATATCCGACCATTTTGGCGGCTTCGTTTACGCTGATTTGATCTAGACTCAATAGCTCTTTTGCAATCTCAAGCCGCTCATTTGTCAGCATCGCATAAACGCTCGTGCCGAAATATGCTTTAAAATCCCTTTTTAGTGCAAATTCGTTCGTAGCGCAAAGATGAGCGAGCTCTTTAATGCTAGGTGGATTTTGCATATTTTCGAGTAATATTTTCTTTGCTTTTTGAACTGTTTTTATGCGATTTTCATCAAGGCTAAGCGTATTTTCGGGCTCATTAAATTTATGAAAACTTCTATAAAGTATCTCTAAAATTTTACTTTCCATAAAAATTTCGCGTATTTTGCCGTCGTATATCGCGGCATTTTCGAGCTCTTTGAGAATAATATTTTGCACAGCGCTTATTTTAAATTTCTTCATGCAAACGGCTTGATCTAAATTCAAATTTTTTAAAATTCCCAGCTCATTTGCAAAAGCGGTGCTAAGCGCTATGCAGGAGCTTTTATAGTGTTTATTTTCAAGCTCGTGAACGCCACGCAATTTGCTTTGCATAGTTCCGAGCCAAAACTCACCTTTATTCAAAACGAATTGATCTTTATCCGATCTGAAGCAGATAGGATTTTCGCCCGTATTGAAAAATAAAAATGAATAGCGGCTACCTCGCTCGTGGCGATGCAAAAGAAAATCTCTGCAAATTATATCGCTGCTATAATATCCTATCTCTCCGCCCGTATAAAAAGAGCTAAAGTCGAATTTTATACTTTCGCTTTCAAGCTCGGTTTTGTTATACCCACATTGCTTGGACGGCTCAATGTCGTTAGATATTTTTTGTAAAAAATCATCTAAACTTATCTCTTTACTCATCTTATCCCTTTAGCGTTTAAAATAATCCCTCTACCGTTTAGTATTTCTTGATAATGCATATCTTATTATAGTAAAATGAGTTTAAATTTTAATAAGAAAAGGGGCGTTTGTGCGCGCAATATATAAATTATCGCTGATTGCTGCTATAGCGACAGCCGGGATATCGAGTGAGATAGAAAAACAGGACAAAAGCGTAAATTTGGGTGAAATTACCGTAGTCAGTGCTACGGGCTATCGGCAAAATATCCAAGACGCACCCGCTTCTATCTCCGTTCTTACGCAAAAAGAGATACAAAAGCGCAACTACCAAGATATCTCCGCAATGGTAGAGGACTTGCCGAGTGCCTTTACCGCAACGCTAGGTGCTGCATCGAGAAAAGGCATAAGCCTAAGAGGTCTATCTCAAAAGTATACAAAAATTTTAATCGACGGCAAGCCCGCGACCAGCGATAGCGCTTATAAAGGATTAAGAAGTATTGGCAGTAGCCAGAATTTCTTGCCTCCCGCAAATGTGATAGAGCGTATAGAGGTTATCCGCGGTCCTATGAGCTCGCTTTACGGCAGCGACGCTATGGGCGGAGTAATAAATATCATCACCAAGGGCTTTTCAAATGAGCTTAGCGGCAATGTAAACGGATACTATACTTTCGCTAAAAAATCGCAAATAAAAGGTGATTATCAAACGGGTTTTTATCTAAACGGAGCTATCGTCCCGGACGTACTAGGTATCGCACTTTACGGCAGATTTTTTGAAAAGATAGAGGATAAAGAGCCTTATGCGAATAGAAATAATGAAGAGACGAATATGGGCGCAAAACTGATGTATAACGTAACGCAAAATGATGAGGTAACGCTTGATTATCGTAAAGTAAATAATAAATTTAGGCGTACATACGGGCGTACGCGAACAACCTCTGGAGGCAATAACGATATTGCGAAAGAGGATATGAAAGGCTACACCGCAAGCCTGTCTCATCAGGGAAAATACGATAAGTTTATGATAGATAGCTATGCAAATTACGATAGCATGAAAGAAAGCGGCGCCCAGGATCTGCGTCTTAGAACGACTACGCTAAATTCTAAAGGCTCATATTTTTTCGATTCAAATGCTTTGAGTTTGGGCGTACAATACCGAAGCGAGAGATTAAACGAAGCCGCTACTACCGCAGATGAGGCAAATGTCAAAAGATGGGATTATTCGATCTACGGCGAGGATGATTTTTATCTAACTGATGATTTAACGCTAACCGGCGGAATCAGATATAACCGCGATAAAGACTACGGCGGCCATATATCGCCGCGCGCTTATGCCGTTTATCGTTTAAACGAAAGCTTTTCTATTAAAGGCGGCGTTTCGACAGGATATTCAACTCCGGATATTAAGCAGCGTAGCGAGGGCCTTGCCTTGCCGTTTGCAGGAGGTCAGGGAGCGCAGATAGGCAGAAGCTCTTTAAAGCCTGAAAGCAGCATAAGCTACGAAGGCGGGTTTTCTTATGACGATAACGATAAATTTAACTTTAGCGCTACTGCGTTTTATACCGAAATCAAAGATGGAATTTCTACCAAATTGATTTGCCGTCCAAGACCGGGAAATCCTTGCGTGCATAACGGCAAAACTTATAGGCGCGGTATTTGGGATACTATAAATATCGGGGAAGCCGAGGTTAGGGGTCTAGAGCTAAGTAGCGATTATCAAATTTTAGATAATTTGAAGCTGCATGCAAACTACGCCTATACGAAATCCGAGCAAAAAACGGGTAGCGAGAAGGGTAAAACCTTAAATAATTTTCCAATCCATTCGGTAAAGCTAGGATTTGATTACGACGTAAGCTCCAAGCTAAACTTATGGTCGCAAATAAATTATTATAGTAGGACGCGCGATAGCCTAAGCTACGATGAGGATATCCGCTCATACACGCTTTTTGATCTGGGCGCGAGCTATAAAGTTACAAAAGACGCAAGTTTAAATTTTACGCTTTATAACATATTCAACGAATTCGTACTAACGCGCTCGGGAAATTATCAAATGATGGTTGTAGACGGGATGAAGGCGCAGGTTGGATTTAACGTGAACTTTTAAATTCGCGGCGCATAAATTTCGTCCGCGGATTTAAAATTTAAGGAAATTAATGGCGATTCTAAAAAGGAAAAAATTTTGGTTCAACGTCCATCTTGTTTTGACGCTTATATGTTGCGTGCCGATCTTAATCGTAGCCCTTAGCGGCGCTATTATCTCGTATCACGACGAGATTATAGATGCGTTAAATCAAAGCAAATCTTTCGTGAGCCCGAGCGGAAAAGACGCTCTTAAGCCCGCCGAAATTTTAAATATTTTCAGAAAAGCCAAGCCCGGTTTTACGCTCAGTTATTATAGAATTCCTCACAATAAAAATGAGGCGATTAGGCTTTCTGGCACAGATTCTAGCGGCGAGTTTAAATCATATTTTATAGATCCTTATAGCGGCGAAATTACTTCGGAAAACATAGGCGATACGTTTATCGGCGTAATACTAAACCTACATACCAATCTGGGATTTGGGCTAAGCAAAAACGAAACTCTGCGGCTAATAGGCAAAAATATCGTGGCGCTTAGCACGGTTATGTTTATTTTGGTCTTAATTTCAGGCGTGGTGATCTATTATCCTAGCTTTAGAGGGAAAAATTTACGTGCATTTAGGATAAATTTTAAAGCGAGAGGTTACACGTTTTTATATAGCTTGCACGGCGCGGTCGGAGTTTTGCTGCTGCCCGTTTTGCTTACGATAAGCGCTAGCGGGCTTTATTGGTCGTATGATTGGATAGCCAAAATCACCAACAGAGCGCTAGGCGAAAAGGAAATTTTTAGAAAAACGAGTTTTACCGAAGTGCGAGGATTTTCGCTCGAGGATGAAGATAAAATTTTAAATTTGCAGACGGCATTTGATATTTTTAAGCGTGAACGCGGTGAAAACTACGAATTCTTTAACATCATCGCCCAAAAAGATGGAGAAAATTTTATGATCTTTTATTTCGATAAAGGCGAAGAGGGCGAAGAGCATATGAACACGATGAGTGTAAACGTTAAAAAGGGCATCTTGCGGCATGCTCGCTATGATGATGTGAAAAGCACCATGCCGCGCCCGTTTGCTATACATAAAGCCGTTTTGAGCGTGCATTCGGGCTATATCTTCGGCGAGGCGGGCAAGTTCTTATTTTGCGTAGCGGCGATTTCAGCGTTATTCTTTATAGTTACGGGATTTTGGATGAGCATAAAAAGAATTTATAAGAAAAGATAAATCTATGAATTCAAAGCGGAGAGATAGCTTATCCGCGGCGTAAATTTAAAATTTTATCCGAAGCAGTATCGCTTCTTTTCAGTTAATAAAATTTTATGTGTAGCGCTTTGAAATACCATGTGCAGAGCCTTTGTGAGCCTTGCGCCGCATCTTGATTTTATTAAATTTGCTTCGACGTTTCAACCGCGCTCATTTGTCGCTCATAAAATCCCTAATATTCTGCGCGAGCATTTTTATTAGCCGTTTGCGGGCCTCGATGCTCGCCCATGCGATGTGAGGCGTGATGATGACGTTGCGGCGATTTTTCACGCGCAAAAGCGGATGATCCGCCCTCATCGGCTCTGTTTGCAGCACGTCAAGCGCCGTGCGTAGGCCTCGTTCGTCCACGGCGCGAGCCAGCGCGTCCTCATCTACGATGCCGCCGCGGCCGAAATTCATCAATATGGCTCCCTCTTTCATCTTCGCAAGCTCCGCCTCGCCGATCAATCCCGCCGTTTTTTCATTTAGCGGGGCGTGGATAGAAATGATATCGCATGCCCTCAAAAGCGCGTCCAGGCTCACTCTGGCAAACTCGCCGTTGTCGTTCGCGCCGCTAGTGGAGTAGTATCTCACGTTTGCGCCGAACGCAGCGGCGATGCGGGCGACCTTTTCGCCGATCTGTCCAAGTCCGATAACGCCGAATTCTTTGCCGTAAATTTCGTTGATGGGCGCGTCAATGTGAGTAAAAATTTCGCTCTCGCACCATTTGCCGCTGCTGCCGTAATCCGCGTAGTATCCGAGCGCGTTGGTTAGCGCAAACAGCGACGCGAATGTCTGCTGCACGACGCTGTTCGTCGAATAGCCGGCCACGTTTTTTACCGCGATACCGCGAGCCTGCGCGGCCTGCATGTCGATATTATTCGTGCCCGTGGCACTGACGCAGATCAGCTTAAGTGCGGTTTGCGCCATGATCTCGTCCGTGATTAGGACTTTGTTGGTTATGACGACGTCAGCGCCCGCTAGGCGCTGCGCAGTTTGCGCGGGCCCTGTCATCTCGTAGCTTTCAAACTCGCCTAAGCTCGCGATCTCGCTAAGATCGGCATCGCTTCCCAGCGTCGCGGCATCCAAACATACGATTTTCATATTTCCCCCTTTGCGTTTTAAAATTTTAAGTCGTAGCAGTGCGGCCAAATTTAGCCGTTAAATTCCATTGCGCGATTCGGAGTGCAGCGCTTAAACGGCAAATTTTAACTCTGCAAATTTAGCTATTGCGGAAATTTCTTGCAAAATTTTATTATTGCAAAATTTACTCTCGCAAAATTTAACTATCGCGAATTCTGCCCTCGCGAAATTTAATGCTTGCAGCGCGCGGGGCGTTAAATTTTAAAATTCTAACTCGCGCCGGAGCAAGCGGTAAATTTTACTTCCGCTGAAATCCGCGTCTAAATTTAAAATTTCAATTTGTGCCGAAGCGAGAGACAAATTTAATCGCTGCTGCCGTTCGCGTTTAAATTTTAAAATTTAGCTCGCGCAAAACTTGCTCTACGCGGAATTTTAGTTCACGCGAATTTGATCTGCTCAAAATTTTATCCGCGCAGAATTTTGGTCGCGCCGCTACGTTAAATTTTGCCGTAGCCTCCTAGCGTTAAATTTTGCTGCCGCCGAGCGGTAAATTTACCGCCGGCAGAGCCTTATCGCCAAAGCTATCGCCAAAATACTCCGCCTTAAAATTTCTCAAATTTTATAAAATTTGCTGCGCCGCTACTTTGCATCCTCGATGTAGTGCCCCACAAATTTTGAGAGATTATCAAGTATCTCGCCGCCCTTGCGGAAGCCCAGCGCACAGCCTTCGTATGCGAAAAACACCCCCGCTTGGTAGCTCTGGGCGCGCTCGTCTTTGTTTAGCTCGTAAAATTCCTGATATAAAAATTTCTGATTTCCGTATTCGCCGCCGTTTTCCTCTATCTTTCTGCCGTCTGCGTCGAAGATCGCCACGTTCGCCCCCTCGCGCGCCAAAAACGGCTTTTTGATCATCTTTTTGCCGATGATCGGCGAAAAGGAGCTTTGCAGCAGCAGCGGGTGGTTCGGATACAGATCCCATAGGATTTTCATAATCCCCTTGCTTTGGAAAAGCAGCGTGTATGCGGGGTTTAGAATGATCGCCTTTTGATTTTGCACGATGTTTTTTAAGATGAGCGCGAGCTCGCCCTCCTCGATCGCGATCGCCTCCCAAGGGATCAGCTTGAACCAATACTCGTAGTTTTCGCCGTCAAAAAACACGCCCTCTTCGTCGTTAAATTCCACCTCGTCCACGTAGGCAAAGCGCGTCTTAAAACCCGCATCCTCGGCGGTCTGCTGCAAAAGCTTCGTCGTCTTTTCGTCCTCGACGTTGCCCGCGACGCTGCTAAATAGAATTTTCCACCCTTCGTAAAATTTAGAAAAGTCCTCGAGCTCGCCGTCAAGCACCACGAGCCGCTTGAAATTATCGCGCAGCGCGTCGTAAAGGTCGTTGAACTGGCTCGCCTCGTCCATGCCGTTTTCTTTGAGCATCGCCCACTGGATGATCGCCGTCTCAAACACCGCCGTGGGCGTGTCGGCGTTAAATTCTATCAGCTTGATCGGCTTGCCGTCCAGCCCGCCCGCGAAATCGAAGCGCCCGTATAGGTGCCAGTGCACCTCGTTTTCCCAGCTTTGTTTGATGAGATCGACGAGGTTGAAGGGGATGCCGAGCTCGTGGAAGAGGTTGTTGTCGATGACGTGCTGCGCGGCCGCGACAAACATCTCGTATAGCTCGTTCGCCGCTTCGTAATACGCATCCGCCTCTGCAGCGCTCACGCGCACGATCTCGTCGCTGACGTAAGAGGTCTCGTCGGCGTCCGTGTGCCAGTAAAAGCCGAGCTTTTCGAGATATTC
>NZ_CALIMW010000275.1 GCF_938045405.1 uncultured Campylobacter sp.
TAAATTCCGCCCGCAAAAATTCCGCCGATACCGCCGCTTCCGATATTTGCGCGGCAAGCGCAGAGGAAATTTACACGACCGTGCGCGTAGACGACCGCGCCGCAGACTCTCTCAAAGCAGATACCGCCTACAAAGCGGGCATTTCCGCAAACACCCTCGCAAGCGCGTCCGAACTCAAAAATATTATTGAAAGCGCGCCCGCAAGCGACTTCGCAGCGAGCAAACTTGCGCACATCGGCAAAATAAGTGCCCCGCCAAATACTCCCGCAGATGTGTGCGCATATGCCCCGAGCGCAAACTCCGAACGCGTAAAGCTCAAGCTCGTCTATTCCTATGACGGCTCGAAATTTAGCGGCTCGCAGTCTCAGCCTCACGGGCGCGGCGTCGAGGACGTGCTACGCGCGGCTTTGGGGCGCGTGGGGATCTTTGCGCCGCTAATCAGCAGCTCGCGCACAGATAAAGGGGTGCACGCACTGCGCCAGGTAAGCTGCGTCGAATGTACCGTGCACTGGGAGCTGCCGCGCCTAAAAGAGCTCATAAACCGCCACTGCGCGCCCTATATTTTTGTGCAACACATCAGCCCGGTACCGCGCGATTTTCATCCGCGTTACGACGCCATAGCGCGCTGCTATCGCTACGTTTTAAACCACGGACGTCCAAGCCCCTTTCTTAGCGATTTTTGCGTGTTTTATCCGCGCGTGGATCTTGCCGCGCTCAATGCTGCGCTTGCAAATTTCGTCGGCGAGCACGATTTTAGCGAGTTTATGAAAAGCGGCAGCGACATAAAAAGCCCTGTGCGCGAGCTCTACGTCGCGCGCGCCTACTCTTTTAGAAATTTGACCTTGATAAATTTTAAAGCCAACGGATTTTTGCGAGCGCAGGTGCGGCTGATGGTCGCAAATGCCCTAAAGTCCGTGCAGAGCGGGCGCAAGATCAGCTTCTCGCGAGCTCTTAGCAGAATCCCCTTTCCGCCGAACGGGCTGTATCTTAGCGGCGTGAGTTATTAAGACTTGAAATTTATAGCGTTAAATTTTATCCACGGGCGTTTGGATTTCAAGCTTAGAATTTTATCGCGGTAAAATTTGGCATGTCAGAGCAGATCGCCGCCCTATTCTCATATTAGATCACCTGCACCGCGATGTGTAAAATCGTAAATTTGCGCAAAATTCGATCTGTTTTTATTAGAATTTTATAGAAATTTAGCAATACTTTCAAACTTTTAACTCAAAAAGGAGCAAAGATGAAAAAATTTTCTGTTGCTTTGGCCGGTTTGGCCTTACTAGCTAGCGTTTCAGGCGCTAAGGAGTTCATCAATATCGGCACCGGCGGTATGACCGGCACCTATTATCCGGTAGGCGGCGCGATTTGCCGCTTGGTAAATATGGATAAAAATATGAAATGCTCTGTGCAATCGACGGGCGGCTCGACATATAACGTCAATAACGTGCTTAAAAAAGAGCTAAATTTCGGCTTCGTTCAAAGCGATGTCGTCTATGATAAATACAACGGTACGGGCAAATTTCAAGGCGCGGCGGATAAAAATTTACGCTCCGTAATTTCGATCTATCCGGAGCTTTTGGCTTTCGTCGTCTCTAAAGAGAGCGGCATCAAAGCCTACGGCGACGCTGCGGGCAAAAAGATCAATATCGGAAACCCTGGTAGCGGCAACGAGCTAACCAGCACGATAGTTTTTGAAAACTACGACTTCGATCTCAAAAAGCTCGCCCAACACGGCGTCTTAACCGCGCAAGAATGCCCTATGGCGCTAAAAGATAAGAAGATCGACGGATACTTCTACGTCGTAGGACATCCGACCGCAAATATCACCGATGCGGCGACTTCGCTTCCTATCGACTTAGTCGGCATCGACGATGAGCATATCAAAAAAATTCTAGAAAAATATCCATATTTTGCCAAAGGCGTGATCCCTGCGAAAATGTATGACGGCGTAGATCACGATACGCAGACTATCGGCGTAAAGGCCGTGCTCGTAACCGACGCTAGCCAAAGCGACGAGGCGGTTAGGGCGGTAGTTAAGGCGATACTTGATAATTTCGACGAGTATAAAAAGCTACACCCTGCGCTAAATTTGGTAAGCAAAGAATCTCTTTTAGAGGGGCTTAGCGCGCCGCTTCATCCTGCGGCAGAGGCGGTGTATAAAGAAGCCGGACTGCTGAAATAGGCTAGTTGATGGAGAAATCTACACAAAACGACGAGCAGGTTTTAGAGGTAAAGAGTAGAGAATTTACCTCTAAAAAGCTCTTCTGGCTCGTGACGCTGGTCTGCTTCGCGTGGTCGGTCTTTCAGCTTTATATCGCGTATTTTACGCTAAATACGAATATCGCGCGCTCGATCCACTTGGCGTTCGCTGTTTTTATAATTTTTTCGCTTTTTCCATTTCGCCCGCGCTCTAAGGCGCATTTTTATATCCCGTTTTACGATTATATTTTATTAATCGTCGGAGTCGCCGCAATTTTGTATCCTGCGATAGAATTTAACGGGCTAGCGCAGCGCCCGGGAAATTATCTAACCAGAGATATTGTAGTAGCCTTTATAGGTATTTTTATCCTTTTTGAGGCGGGTCGTCGTATGATGGGGCCCGCGCTTGGCATTATCGCTTTTACCTTTCTTCTATATTGTTACTTCGGCCCTTATATGCCAGATATCA
Source organism: uncultured Campylobacter sp. (assembly GCF_938045405.1). Classification (GTDB taxonomy): domain Bacteria; phylum Campylobacterota; class Campylobacteria; order Campylobacterales; family Campylobacteraceae; genus Campylobacter_B. Next base: position 2,669 of record NZ_CALIMW010000275.1, read on the forward strand.
TCGCGCACCGCGGCGCAAGCTTTGAACTGCTTGCAGGGCATATGTTTTTAACTACAGAGGGCGTATTCGGCGTGCCGGTAGGGGTCAGCACCAGCTTCATCTATCTGTTCGTGCTATTCGGCGCGCTTTTGGAGCGAGCCGGAGCGGGGCAGTATTTTATAAACGTAGCGTTTGCGATTTTAGGTCGCTTTCGCGGAGGACCCGCCAAGGCTAGCGTAATCGCCAGCGGGCTAACCGGCATGGTAAGCGGTAGCTCGACCGCAAACGTCGTGACGGTGGGCACCTTTACGATCCCGCTTATGAAAAAAGCGGGGCTTACCGCCACTAAAGCGGGCGCTATCGAGGTCGCAGCAGGCGTAAACGGGCAGCTTATGCCGCCTATCATGGGCGCTGCGGCGTTTATCATCGCGGAATTTTTAGGCATGAGCTACACCAACGTAATGATCGCGGCGGTGATCCCTGCCTTCGTCTGCTATGCGGGGTTATTTTTTATCGTGCATCTGGAAAGCTGCAAGTTGGGGCTTCGCGGTAGCCGCGATTACGCCAAGGTTTCAAAGCTAAAAATTATATTTAGCGGCATTCATTACATAATACCGATTTTGGTGCTTCTTTTTACTCTATTGATTCTAAAAGAAAGTGCGATCTCTGCGGCGTTTAACTCGATCTGCGTGCTGTTTTTAATAATGATCGTGCAAGAGCCCGCTAAGAAAACGATATTCGGTGAAAAGGTCGGCAAGTCCGATTTCATCGTCGGCTTTGTCGATATCTTTTGGGCTATGGTGGGTGCTGCCAAAAACATGGTCACCGTCGCCGTAGCCACCGCGCTAGCGGGCATCATCATCGGCTCGATCTCGCTTACCGGGCTGGGACAGGTTCTTTCAGAGCTCGTGGAGGCGGTCGCGGGAAATAGCATAGTGCTGATACTTCTGATGACTGCGATAATGAGCCTGATTTTGGGCATGGGGCTTCCTACGACGGCGAATTATATCGTCGTTTCAAGCCTGATTGCGCCAGTGATTTTGATACTAGCGGGCAAAAACGGCTTTTTGATCCCTGCGATCGCGGTGCATCTTTTCGTATTTTATTTCGGAATTTTAGCCGATGATACCCCGCCCGTGGGTATTGCCGCATACGCTGCCGCGGGCATCGCAAAAGCAAATCCGGTAATAGTAGGACTTCAGGGCTTCATTTACGATCTACGCACGGCGGTGCTTCCGTTTGCGTTCTTTTTTAACAACAAGCTGCTTTTGATCCAAAGCATCGGCGATCCGATGGATTCAAAAAGCATCGTTTGGATCAGCGATCCACTGCAAATCGTGCTAATTTTTGCCACGGCGATCGTGGGTATGTTTGCTTTCAGCTCCTCGCTGCAAGGTTGGTTCGTAACCAAGTGCAACCCGATAGAGCGCCTACTATTGCTGCTCGTAACGCCGTTAATGCTGGTGCCTAATATCTGCGCGAAATTTATAGAGTTTATCCCAAGCGAATACGCAAGCTACGGCATCGGCGCTGCGATCTACGCGCTGATCTTTGCAAAGCAGTGGGTTTTAAGACCTAAAGACTCAGATGGTACGCACGCCGAAAATAGCGCGCCTGTGGCGTAAAATCAAATTTGATCCCGCTAAATTTTAAGATAAATTTGCGGGGTCTTATTAAATTTTATCTTCTTATTTTGCATTCTTGCGCCAGGATTTTAAATTTGAATCGACTCTTTACTCTAAATTTAAAACCTCGGCAGATTGTGCCGTGCTGATAAATCTAGTTTAAATTTAAATCCGCCTATATAAACTACTCAAAATTTTAAATTGCGCCGAAGCGATTATGTCCCTTAGTAAGATAAATTTATTCATACGAAGCTACTGTGTTAAAAAACATCGCATGTTAATCCCATTGCTAGTCTATAATTATCGCAAGCCGCAGGATGCACGAAATCAATAGAGCAAAGCCGTTTTTGCCTTGCCGCTTGTAATGCCTTCGATAGTTTAAAATATACACGTCCACAAAAGCGAAAATGATTCTTAAAGCAGATAAAATCAAAAACTGTGCAAAATTTCTTCAAAACGATTTGATAATTAAGACCGGGCGTTATAAAATTTTACTTATTTACAGCAATATCTTGATTATATGCTGTACTTTATTTAAAATAATTTTTATAAAAATATCGATGGAATGGGGAATTATTAGTCAAATTTAATTCTATAAAAATACTTTAATAATTAATATTAAATTTATCCGCTTTGAGTTATAATCCGCGATTAAATTTCAAAATAGAGGAACAAAAATGCAAAAAGATATGTATTTTAAAAAGGCGAAATTTATCGCATTATCGATATGCGCGAGCGTTTCGATTTTATGCGGTATGGAAGGCTCACACCTAAGCAGTGACGCAAATAGCACGAATCTTGGCGAAATCGTAGTAAGTGCGAGCGGCTTTCGCCAAGATATCAGGCAGGCGCCGGCCTCCATCTCCACCTTGGATAATAAAGAGATATCAAGCGGCAGATTCACTTCGCTACACGATATCGCGAGTAAAATGCCTGGCGTCAGCGTTATCGCAGGCGACGACGGCCCGGCAAGCGGGATATCCATCAGAGGAATGGAAAGCTCTCAAACCCTTGTGCTTATCGACGGCAAACGCGTAAGTTCCGCGGCGGCGAACCCAAAAGGCGGAGCGGGCGATATGAACTCGAATTTTATCCCGCCCGCAGGAGCGATAGAGCGTATCGAGGTGATTAGGGGGCCGATGAGCTCGCTTTACGGAAGCGATGCGGTAGGCGGCGTGATAAATATCATTACGAAAAAGAATTTTTCTAAATTTAGCGGAAGCGCCGCCATATCTACGACTATCCAAGATCACGAGGGTATCGGAAACGGCAAGATGGGCGAAGCCTACGTCAATATTCCCTTCGGGCAGTATGCGGCGCTTCAGCTGTGGGGATATAAAAAGCTGCGCGACGAGGACGGCTATAAGGGAGGCTATCAAAAGAACGATAAATCGGATTCTAACGCTAAGCTTTGGCTAACGCCGGATGAAAATAATAAATTTTACGTTCAAATCGGAAGGCAAAATCACGATTATTCAAGGACTCTTGGTAAAACCGCCGTTTATCCCAACGCGCGTGGATTAAATCACTATAAATATAAAAGAGAAAATCACGGCGTCGGATATTTGGGTGAGTTCGAGAGCTTAAGTGCTGATATAAGTTATTTTTGGGATAAGACTCGCCGTACGAGCATTTTTGATAGCCTTTCTCCCGCAATCGTAAAAAATAGAAATTTTAATTCCAAATTTACGACTTATCTCGGTATAAATACGCTTACCTTCGGCTATGATTTTAGCAAGCAAGATGTGCGAACGACTTTTATCGTTTCAAACTCGAATAGGCAAAATTTACGCTCTCCGCAGCGATTTTCTATGAACGAGCATGCGGGATTTTTAGAGGATGAGATTGAAATTTTGGAAAATACGCTATTTTTAACGCTCGGCGGCAGGCTCACGCACAACGAATACTTCGGCAACCACTTTTCTCCTAGAGCCTACGCGACGTTTAATATAGGCGATACCTGGACGATCAAAGGCGGCGTCGCAACCGGTTATAAAACTCCCAACGTCAATCAAATTTCGCCGGAAGTAGGCACGATTCAGGGCGGCTGGAGGATTATAGATTTCGGTAACAAGGATTTAAAGCCCGAGAAAAGCACGACCTACGAGATCGGGCTTTATTACGACAATGCAGACGATCTACGCGGCAATATCACGCTATTTAAAAACGACTTCAAAGATAAAATTTTAGATACCGATGGCAGCAATATCAATAGGATTCCCGCTTACGGAGGCTGCGCCGGCGCACCGAGCGTTAATTGCCCGGGTTGGGGAACGTATTTTAATATAGAAGGAGCCCAGGTTTACGGCGTTGAGCTGAGCGGCGATTACGATATTACTAAGAGGCTAAATTTCAAGGCAAACTATACCTATAGCCACTCCGAGATCGAAACCGGGGATCCTACGATCTATACGCCAAACGGCGCCGTTAAATTTAGCCAAACCAATCTTAGTAGGCTAGATGGCAAATCCCTGACCGCTACTCCGAAACATGCCGCACATGCGACGCTTAGTTATAGGCCGATCGCTCCGCTTTCTACTTTTATCGGTCTTAATTACGAAAGCGAGCTTACAAGCGTACAATTCGGTCCGGGCAATAGAGTCAGCAAAAACGACAAAAAGCTTTTTACTACGGATTTGGGCGCACAATACGATTTAAACGATAATCTGAGTCTAAATTTAACCGCCTACAATATCTTTGATAACGTCCGATACGACGAGGGTCTCGCAGACGACGGCAATTACTATTGGTATCCCGAGGAGGGCAGGAGGTTTTGGTTTAAGGTAAACGCTAAATGGTAAGCCTAAAGAGCTTTCTTGTGGTATTTGACGCGCTCTTTTTAGCGTGCTTATTCGCTTGCGATCTGGGGGCAAAACCGCCGCAAAAGATTGAGCGGGTAAGTGGAGCTGCGCGCGAAATGTTTAACGTGAGCGATTTTATTTTAAAAAGCAAGAGCGGCGAAAAATATAAAATTTTTATAGCTCGCCAAAAAAATGTCGCTCGCTACGATAGGGTAGTTTTTATGGTTGATGCGAACGCGCAGTTTCCGATACTTTTAAACTCCTATGCGAAAATTTATGCGAATGGCGCAAAGCAAAACGCAAAAGCGGTGCCGAAATTAAGCAAAACCGTCCTTATAGTAGGCATCGGATACGACAGCCCGCTAGCGTATGATACTAAGCGTCGCACGAGAGATTTAACGCCCGCGGCGAGCGGCGAAAAATATGCAAACGGCGGCGGCGCAGCAGAATTTTACGATTTCGTAAAAGATGAACTATTTCCGCTCGTGGAGAAAAAATACTCTACGGCAAAAAGCGATAAAATTTACTTCGGACATTCTTTTGGCGGGCTATTCGGTATTTATGCTTTGCTGCGCGACGATGGGATTTTCGACGAGTTTTTTATCGCCTCACCTTCGTTGTGGTGGGGCGAATCACAGCTGATCAGAGATGCCCTAGACGAGGGAAAGCTTAGATCAAATTTAAAAGCGAAATTCATAATGCTCGTTGCTGGCTCGCGTGAAATGCGTAAAGGAAAAACCGATAAAGCGGGAATTTTAAAAGTAGCCGATCTAGCTAAAATTTTAAAAACAAAGGGGCTTTCTTGCGAGTTTAGGCTCTACGAAGGCGCTTCGCACGGCGAAGTAATCCCATTGGCTTTGCAAGATTTAGCGCTATTTACGCAAAGATAATCTTCTATTTAGCCGGTAAAGCCTTGATCTAAACTGCAAGCGTAGGACCGAGCGGCGCAGGCTCGTTGATTGCGCCGAAACGCGTCGCCGGATTTAAGAAATTAAATTTTAAAGCCCTTTTGGCTAGTATCGCGCAAATTTAAAGGAGCGAAAATGCAAAGTTTCAAATGGCAAATTTCAAAGCGGCTCAAGCAGGCGATGCGCGAGCGAGATATCGATAATCTCACGCTCGTGCAGCGCACGGATGAGCTGTATTCGCGCTCACACCCGGGCCACGACGAGGATATGCGCACCGAAGTTTACGCGGTCTTGGACGAATACGCGCCCAACGTCGATATTGAAATTTTTGATCTGGTCTGCAAGGTTCTAGACGTCAAAATCGAGCTAGGGTAGGACCTCGCGCGGGATTCGCCTGCGCTTTTTGCTCGGGTGGCGGCGCTAAATCGGTTTTTGAAATTTTATTTAATTCGGCTTTGCACTGCGACGCAGATTGTACCGCGAGTCGCGGCCGCTCCCAGCCTTTAAAATACGCAGCGCATGGCATTCGCGCCACACTTGTCATTTGCTACACGTGGATTTCGATCCGGCTAAAACGAGCCGTCGCTCATACGACTGCGCCCGCCGCAAAATTTGCTAGCGGCGTGTCTTACGCGGTATTAAATTTTAACGGCGCCGTAAAATTTAGTAGCGACAGCACCCATATCCGCGAGACGCGGATCGTGAAATTTAAACTCGAGCGGCGCGAACTTCGTAATTTAAGCACTCGCTTGCCCGTTCTTTAAAATTAAGCGCGCTTGTTTATTCGCCGAAATTTAACTCAAATTTAAACGCTCTCTCGCAGGAATTTTAAAATTTACCGCACGATTGCATCAGATCGCACAGCTTCCACACGACTCATACTACCCAATGTGCGCCTGGCTACTCCACGCGATGTGTTTTTGCGCCGTGAAGTTGGGAGCAGAGTTCGGCGCAGAATTGTGTATAAAATTTCATTCACGCAGCTGGCTCGCAGATAGCTTAATCGGCAGCTCCAAATTCTGAACTCCGATCAAAATTTATTCTAACCGCTTAAAATTTTAAATCCCAATCAAAATTCACTAAAGCGGCGACAAATTAGCGATTAAAATTTGAAATTTTAGAAGTGAAATCTCGCTCCTGCTTGCGATTAAAATTTTAAATTTTGCCGCAAAATTTCGCCCAAACCTAGCAAGATTAATATCTATTTTAACTGCAAAGTGCTAAATTTAGCCCTAAATTTTAATCCGAGGTAAACTTTGAACTACTTAATCCAATTTAGTGTGATTTTAGGAATATCTTTTGTTGCGGAGATTTTGGCGGCGCTCGTGCCTGTGCCGATCCCCGCTAGCATCTACGGACTAGTCATTATGCTTTTAGCCCTGATCTTCAAACTCATCAAAGTATCGCAGATCAGAGAAACCGTGTCGTTTTTTATGCAGATTATGCCGGTGATCTTCATCCCGGCGGGCGCTGCGATCATCATCGCAGGCGACGCGCTACGCCAGCATCTTTTCGCAATCATCGCGATTACGGCAGTCTCTACGGTAGTAGTCATCGGTGCAAGTGGCGCAGTAACGCAGATCTTTTATAAAATCGCCCTCGCCCGCGTTAAGCGCAGGCTCTACGCAGCCGCGCACGAACAAGATGGCGTGAATACAAAGGGCGTGGATGCAAAGCTGGAGCGCGAAATTTTATCCGGAGACGACAAAAAATGAGAGAAATTTTAATGAACTCCGCTTTTTTCGGCGTATTTTTGTGCCTAGGCTCGTTTGAGCTGGGACTTTATCTAAAAAAGCGCTTTAAGCTAACTATTTTCAACCCGCTTCTAATCGGTATCGTGCTTACCGTCTGCGTGCTTTTACTCTTTAAAATTCCATACGAGAAATTTAACGCGAGCGCCTCGCACATTAGCTTTTTCTTAACGCCGATTACCGTCTGTCTAGCTGTGCCGCTATACGAGCAGCTGGCGCTTTTGCGAAGTAATTTTTTAGCTATTTTTGCAGGACTGATTTCGGGTATGATCGCAGGACTAGGCAGCATCTACGCGATGTCGGTGATATTTGGGCTAAATCACACAATGTATGTCACGCTACTACCGAAATCCGTCACGGCGCCGATCGGTATGGGTATCAGCGAAAGCTTAGGCGGCATCGTGACACTAACGGTGGCCTGCATCATCGCTACGGGCATCATCGGCAGCGTATTTGGCGAGGCGCTACTTAAAATTTTTGGCATCAAAAAGGCGATGGCAAAAGGTATCGCCCTAGGCTGCGCGAGCCACGCGATGGGAACGGCGCGCGCTCTTGAGATCGGTGACGTAGAGGGCGCGATGGCGTCTTTAGCAATGGCAGTTACGGGACTTCTTACCGTCATCGGTGCCGGTATATTTGCACATTTCATCTAAGGAGAAAATATGATAATCTCGATCGCTAGACAAACGGGCGCAGGCGGGCGCGAAACCGCGCGCAAACTAGCCGAGCGCTTAGGCTACACCTATCTAGCCAAGGCGGATCTGCTCCGCAAAGCAGACGAGCTTGGCTGCTTCGAGCAGATGTATGAGTTCTACAACGAAATGCCCGTAAATACGCTACTTCAGGCAATATCGCACAACGAGCTAGCCAATGAGCAAAAGCGCGATCGCATCGTAGCAATCTACGAGAAGATCGTCTCGGGCGGCAACGTTATAGTGCTTGGGCGCTGCGCCGGGTTTTTCTTGCGCGGACATCCGGATCTGCTGACGGTATTT
>NZ_CALIMW010000276.1 GCF_938045405.1 uncultured Campylobacter sp.
TAAAGGCTTGCTCGTTTGAGCCGTAAAGCGCGGACTTTGACTTAGCTTGCAGGGCAGATCGAAAGCATCCTAAATTTTAAAATTTAACGCCGAGCTTGGAGGCGGAATTTTAGAATTTCATGATCGGCGATTAAAAGCTTGTACGGCGCGCTCGGCTATCGCAGCGACCGCTTGTTTGAGCGCAGGCTCGACTACGGCATAAGAAACTAAAATAGATACGTTAAAATTTATGGAGGCGAAAATGAACAAAATAACCTGCATCTGCCTAGGTGTGCGAAGCATGCAAAGGGCGCTGAAATTTTACAGAGACGGCCTAGGTTACGAGACGGACTGCAAAGAGGACAATCCGCCGGTATGTTTTTTCAATACGCCTGGGACTAAATTTGAGCTCTATCCGCTAGACGCGCTGGCGCGAGATACCAGCGAAAACAATCCGCCGAAGGGCAGCGGATTTGGCGGCATCACGCTAGCCTATAACGTAAAAAACAAAGAAGACGTAGCTAGCGTCATAGAGCTAGTAAAAAAGGTGGGCGGCACCATCGTCAAGGAGCCCCAAGATACGTTTTGGGGCGGATATCACGCGTATTTTGCCGATCTGGACGGATACTACTGGGAGGTTGCTTGGGGGCCCGGTTTTAAATTTGACGAGGACGGGCTGCTCAAATTTTAGATCAAAATTTCTGCGGACGAGGCTTGTTCGGAGGCGCCGAAGCCTTTGCGCAAACGTGTAAAATTTAAACTTAAAATTGTATTGCAAATCATCGGGCGGGTTTTTTTGGCTTGTATAATTTACGGCGCCGTTTTTTCCCGCGCTTTGCTTTAAACATCGAGCGAAATTTTACTCTCCGATATGATCCGCGACGCAGATTTTGCGCGAGTCTAAAATTTGTGTCCCGCACCCCGTCGCTGTTTTATTCGCGCTCGCAGTACCGCTTTGCTCGCATCGCATGCCGCTACGCAAAACAAGAAAGCGGATATTTCGCAGCGTTTTTGTCTGTGAGCACAGCGAGGAAAAGAGCGATAAATTCCTCGAAGCTTTGCGCGATGAGTAGAGCATCCTCATAGATCGGTTCCGCGCCGAATACGATCTTGCCCGCGTCCGCGCCCTGCGTGAGGATGCCTGCGAAGCAGCGCTCGCCTCTGACCGAAAACAAAAACGGCAAGCACCCGCTCCAAAACGCGCTCACGGCGGCTCTTTGCGCATCGTTAGCCGCGCACTCCAGGCTGTCTTTTTCAAAATCTTCGTAGTAAAATTCCGCCTCGTCCGCGCTTGGCGATGCATAATCCCTAGCGGATACGAACCAAACGGCGTCCGTAGCGTCATGCAAAGTCTCAAAAGAGCAAACGAAGCGGTAAAAATCTTCGCTTAAATTTTTAAATCTGCCGCCCAAAAATTCGCTTTGCGGCGGGCAAATTTCATCCCTGCGCCGTATCTGCCAGCCGTTTTGCGTCAGCGCGTCCATAAGTTCGTCAAAAACCATCTCGCCTCCCGTAATTTGGCGCCGATTATAGCATTTTACTCGGCGCAGCGGTCAAATGCGACTAAATTTAGAAAATTTTGTTTGCTCGTCGCGTATTAAAATAAAGAATTTTGCGCGAAATTTTATCAATTCGGCTAAAAATAAAATGACGTTTCCAAATCGCCGCTAAATTTAGGCTCGGCAGAGGGCGTAAGCCGCAGATGAAAAACGGGCGTATCGCTTAAAATAGGCGTATCGTCGCAGGAGGCGGGCGAGCCGCTAAAATTT
>NZ_CALIMW010000277.1 GCF_938045405.1 uncultured Campylobacter sp.
GGGAGGTGCAAACAGCGCTCAAAAGGATCAAAACCTAGAAATTTTAACGGCAAATTTAGACGCGGCGCTGAAAGAAATCGACGAAGCCAGGCATCGCCCCGATGGGACGCCCTGCGAGAGCATCGTTAGGCTAAGGGCTGCGTTTATGGAGTTTTTGCAAAGCGCGGGCGAGAGCGCTCCACAAATTTTAAAATCCTTGAGGTTCGCACCGAATATGGCGATCTCGCAGGACGGCAAGTTTCGGGCATATTCGGTAGATATCAGCACCGGCGGCACGATGGGCGCGAGCTACGTAGCGTATCAATACGCAAGCGGCGGGCAAAATTTCATTATGGATTTTGCAGACAAAGGTGCGCAGCAGATGCAAGAATGCGTTCTTGGCGGCAGGCGGGATTGCGCCTGCGGCGATTGGGCAGTCGGTACCGCATGGGGCGGCGATCGAGTGATAAAAGTTTTTAAAGTTAAAGAAAATCTATATCTTATTTACGGAGCATCAAAGGGCTCTACTAAGCTCACAAACGACGAATTTTGGGCGCTAGAAGCAAGCGAAGCGGGTATAAACCTAGCGAATATATTCCACTACGTCCGTTCATGCGGCGGAGATTGCGACTGCTCTAAAAGGAGCTCTTTGGTGCCGCCGCCGCACGACTCCGCTCGATTCGGCATAGAATATGATTTTTTCTCATATTTAGACGGCAGTGACGAGATAAAGAATAAATACGCTAAAAGGACGTTTTTGACCTTTGAAAACGGCACGTTGGGCGCTCTTAAGGTAAAATATAGCGATAAATACCTGGACGGCGAGCTTGTCGATGAATATCAATACTTTAAATTTGACGGCGAAAAATTTACGATAGAGAGTAAAATAATTCATTGCGAGCCCGGTAAAATTATAGAGGAGTTAGTCGCGCCCTCTAGCGCGCAGGGGCTTTGATGGGTACCGTGATGCTTGGCGGGTGCGCTAAATTTTAAGGCGCGACAAAATTTCAAATTTTAGGTGCGTAAGATTTCGGCCGCGGAATTTTAAAATTCTAAATTTTAAAGCGTAGAATTTCAAGATGCGGATTTTAATTTCAGAATTTTAAATTTTGCAGTGCAGAATTCCTCGGCGTGGATTAAAATTTTAAATTTCAAAACGCGCAGAATTTCAAGGTGCGTGAAATTCCAAAGCACGAAGTCAAAAAGCGGAATTTTAAAATTTCAAATTTTACGGCGTGCGAGACCGCGGCACGGAGCGTGAGACCGTAGCATGCCAAACTGCGGCGAGCCGCCCGCTAGCTCCAAATTCTTTCGTTTAGTTTTAGGTTTTTTA
>NZ_CALIMW010000278.1 GCF_938045405.1 uncultured Campylobacter sp.
GTGCCGTAGCCTAGACCCATCGCACGCGCGGCTTCCATCTGGCCGCGATCTACGCTGTTTATGCCGCTGCGCACGATCTCTGCGACGTAGGCGGAGCTATTAAGCCCCAGCGCGAAGATCGCCGAGAGGATGTTATTCGACCAGGTAGCGAATATTATAAATACGAACACCATTAGCTGGATTACGATCGGCGTGCCGCGGATGATGTCTACGTACTCGTCGATGATGAGCCTTATCGGTTTAATATCCAAAAATCTCAAAAATGCCAAAATAAAACCCAAAACTATACCGATGGCGATACCGCCGGAGGTTAAAATGAGCGTGATGCCGTAACTTCTGAGATATGAAATTTTTTGCGCCTGAGTTAGTTCGACAGGGTAGGTGAAATAGAGCCCTACGCAAACTACTACCAAAAAAAACGCGATTTTAAAAATTTTCTCGTTCAACACAGACGCCTTTTGGTTAAATTTAGAAGCGAAGAATACTAAAATTTCGTTAAAATCTGGCTAAATTTCAAAAGCGAAATTTTATTTGAAGTAGGGTAGAATTAGCTTTTTTAAAAGGATGACAGGATGAGCTTTTGGACCTATTGCGCAATCGCGGTATATTTCGGCGCGCTTATTTTTATAGGTAGGTATTATTATGACAAGAATGCGAGCTTAAGCGAGTATCTGCTCGATAATCGCCGCCTAGGCCCATTCGTAACGGCGCTTAGCGCGGGCGCTAGCGATATGAGCGGTTGGATGCTTTTGGGAGTGCCGGGCGCGATGTTTGCGACGGGGATTTGCAATATCTGGATAGCTCTAGGGCTTTGCGTGGGCGCGTGGTGCAACTATAAATTTCTTGCCAAAAGGCTTAGAATTTACACCGAGGTAGCAAGCGACAGCGTAACGATCCCCGATTTTTTAGAAAACCGCTTCAAAGACCATACCAAGACGCTTCGCATCATCTCGGGGCTTTTGATCATCATATTTTTTACGCTCTATGTTAGCAGCGGCATCATCGCAGGCGGCAAGACCTTTGAGAGCTTTTTCGGGCTAAATTTTACCTACGGCGCGGTCGCTACGATCTTAATCGTCGTGTTTTATACCTTTTTCGGCGGATTTAAGGCCGTCGCGATCACCGACGCGTTTCAGGGCGCACTGATGTTTGCGGTGCTTATTTTGATCCCTCTGTTTTCTTACCGCGCGCTGCAGATCCCCGCGGACAGTTCCTTTTTGGCGCAGGTACGGCTCTACGGCGCAAGCCATCTCGATCTATTTTACAATCAAAGCTTCTTGGGCGTTTTAGGCTTGCTTGCTTGGGGGCTCGGATACTTCGGTCAGCCGCACATCATCGTGCGCTTTATGGCGATCAGAAGCTCGCGTGAGCTTGATAGCGCGCGCCGCATCGGAATTTCGTGGATGGTGCTAGGTCTTGCGGGCGCGATGCTTAGCGGCCTGATCGGCTTTGTGTATTTTTCGCAAAAGGGCCTTAGCATAGACGATCCCGAAAAAATTTTCCTAGAGCTCGGTAAAATTTTCTTTCATCCATTTATCCTAGGCGTGATAATCTCTGCGGTGCTGGCGGCGATTATGAGCACCATCTCAAGCCAGCTTTTGGTAAGCGCTAGCGCGGTTACGAAGGATTTTATCTTCGCGTTTTATAAAAAAGAGGTAAGCGAGCGTACGCAGACGCTAAGCAGCCGTATCGCCGTCGTGATCATCGCCGCGGTCGCCGCGATCTTGGCGTTTGGCTCAAACGATACGGTGCTAAACGTCGTGGGCAACGCCTGGGCGGGATTTGGCGCGAGCTTTGGAGCGGTGCTTCTTTTCAGCCTGTATTCTAAAAAAATGAGCGCGCTCTCTGCTTTAGTAGGCATGCTCGTAGGCGGTATCACGGTAATTTGCTGGATCTTATCGGGACTTTCGGCGGTCGTTTATGAGCTACTGCCGGGCTTTTGCTTTTCGGCGCTTGCGATACTGCTCGTAAATCGCTACAACTCCGTGCTCGATAAGATGGCGGATGAGCCTAATGCCGCGCAAATTTCGCAGGAATTTGAAAAGATGAAAGAGCAGAGTTTGGGAAGTAAAAATGGCTAACGTAAAGTGCCCGCACTGCGGCTCTTTGATCGATATAGACGAGGCGCTGCAGCGCGATATCAAGGCTAAGTTTGAAGATGAAATTTTGCAGCAGAAGCGAAAGTGGCAGCAGCAGCAAAACGAAGCCACGCTTAAATTTGAAGCCGAGATCGCCGCTAAGCGCGAGGAGTACGCGAAGCATCTGGCGCAGCTGCAAGCGAAGGAAAACGCATTCGAGCAGCGCGTAAAAGCGGCGACCGATTCTGCGCTAAACAGCGAGCGGGAGAAAATTTTAGCGCTCGCAAAATCTCAGATCGAGAGCGAAAACGCGGCGAAATTTGAAATTTTACAAAAGGAGCTGCAAGAAAAATCGCAAAGAATTTCCGAGCTAAATTTAATAAAGGCCGAAATGGAGGCGCAAAAGCGTAAATTTAGCGAGCTTGAAGCCGAGAATAAAGCTAAATCCGAGATCGAGCTAACCAACCGCGTAAACCAAGAGCGCGAGCGGCTTTCGAAGCAAATTTCGCAGGAAAACGAGCTGAAATTCCGCCAAAAAGATGAGCAGATCCAAAGCCTAATCGGCCAAATAAACGAGCTCAAGCGCCGCTCGGAAGTGGGCTCGCAGCAGCTTCAGGGCGAGGTACAGGAGCTCGCGCTGCAGGAGTATCTGCGGCTAAACTTTCCTTTGGACGAGATAGATGAGGTCAAAAAGGGCGCGCGCGGCGCAGACTGCGTGCAGATGGTGCATACGAGGGAGTTTGCGGGCTGCGGTAAAATTTTATACGAGAGCAAGCGCACGAAAAGCTTCGAGCCCAAATGGATCGACAAACTCAAAGACGATATGATAGGCGAGGGCGCGCAGATCGGCGTTATCGTCACCGAGCAGATGCCGCCTCACAGACCTAGGCTGCATCAAGCGCCGAGCGATGCTAGCATCTGGATCTGTTCGTTTGAGGAATTTAAGGGGCTTTGCGCCGTCTTGCGCGAACACGTCGTGGCGCTTGCGTTTGCCAAAAGATCGGGGCAAAATCAGGACAGCAAAACGGCGATGCTCTACGACTATCTGACCTCGCCCGAGTTTGCAAACCAGATAAAGACGATCGTATCGGCATTCGTCGGCATGCAGGAGAGCCTAAATAAGGAGCGCAACGCGATGGAGCGCATCTGGAAACAGCGCGAAAAACAGATCGCGCGTGCGCGAGACGGAGCGATCGCGATGCACGCAAGCATCAGAAGCATCGC
>NZ_CALIMW010000279.1 GCF_938045405.1 uncultured Campylobacter sp.
GAGGAGATAGGATGAATAAAAAGGCGTATTTCGGGAGTTTCGGCGGGCAGTTCGTGCCTGAGACGGCGATGTTTGCGCTCGAGGAGTTGGAGGATGCGTACAACACCATAGCGCAGACTAAGGAATTTAAAGATGAGCTTGAGTACTTGCTGCGCGAATACGCGGGGCGTCCGACGCCGCTATATCACGCTGCGCGCCTTAGCGAGCACTACGGGCATGAAATTTATCTAAAGCGCGAGGATCTCAACCATACGGGCGCACATAAGATCAACAACGCCCTTGCGCAGGCGCTACTAGCCAAAAAGATGGGCAAAAAAAAGATCATCGCCGAAACCGGCGCGGGTCAGCACGGCGTGGCGACTGCGACGGCAGCGGCGCTATTCGGGCTTGAGTGCGACGTATATATGGGCGAGACCGACGCTGCGCGCCAGCAGCTCAACGCCTTTAGGATGCAGCTTCTGGGCGCAAATTTAATCAAAATCGGCACCGGTCTTAAAACTCTCAAAGAGGCCACTACTGCGGCGATTCAGGCGTGGGTGAACGAGATCGAGAGCGTATTTTACGTCATCGGCTCGGCGGTCGGGCCGCATCCGTATCCTAAGATGGTTAGGGATTTTCAAAGCGTCATCGGCACCGAGACCAAATCGCAGCTCGCAAGCAAGGGAGTCAAGGCCGATTACGTCCTAGCTTGCGTAGGAGGCGGAAGCAATGCGATAGGAATTTTTAGCGCGTTCGTAGATGATCCTAGCGTGCAACTCATCGGCGTCGAAGCGGGCGGCTTGGGCGCGCATACCCCTTATCATGCAGCGACTATTACTAACGGACGCGCGGGCATCATCCACGGCATGAAAACGATCGTACTGCAGGATAAATTCGGCATGATCGAGCCTGTTCACAGCATCTCGGCGGGGCTTGATTATCCGGGCGTAGGCCCTGAGCACGCGCATCTGCACGAGATAAGTCGCGCAAAATACGAAGCGGTAACCGACGATGAGTGCATCACGGCGCTTAAACTGCTCTGTAGGCTCGAAGGCATCATCCCCGCGATCGAAAGCGCGCATGCGTTAGCGTATTTAGAAAAGCTCTGCCCGCAGCTAAAGGGCAAAAAAACGATCGTCGTAAACGTAAGCGGCAGGGGCGATAAGGATATGGATACCGTGATGAACTACAAAAAAGGAACGATTTATGGATAAGATCAAGGCGGCCTTTGCCGGCAAAAAGGCGAACATCGGCTATATCGTGGCGGGCTATCCGAGCCCAGCGCACACGAAGGAGTTTTTGTCAAATTTAGATGAAAGCGTGATCGATCTGCTTGAGATTGGCATCCCGTATTCCGATCCACTCGCGGACGGTCCGGAAATTTTTAAGGCGAGCTTTTCTACGGTGCAAAACGGCGTAAACGCGGGCACAGTATTTGAAATTTTAAAAGAGGTGCAAACGCGCAAGCCGCTCGTATTTTTGGTCTATTACAACGTGATCTTTGCCTACGGCGCGCGCGAGTTTGTAGCGCAGGCGGCGCGCTACGGCATCAGCGGACTAATAATCCCCGATCTGCCGTATGAGGAAAATGAGGAAATTTTTGCACTTTGCGAGGAGTTCGGTATCGCGCTCATCCCGCTTATCAGTGTTACGAGCGAGCACCGTGCTACGCGAGTTTTGAGCCGCGCGCGAGGATTCATCTACGGCGTAGGCGCTATCGGCGTGACCGGAAGCAAGCAAACGCCGATTTCGCGCCTAAAAAATATGGTCGCAGATCTTAAAAAGATGAGCGATCTGCCCATAGCGATCGGCTTTGGTATCCGCACTGCCGGCGACGTTCGCGCTACGAAAGAATACGCAGACGGCGCTATCATAGGCACCGCGATCGTAAATTTATGCGCAAATTACGGCGGGCGCGAGCTGCAAGGCAAGATCGCCGAACTTTTTAACTAACGGAAAGAGCATGAAAAAGATATTTTTGATTTTAATCGCAAATTTTTGCCTCGGCGCCAATCTGATGCAATACGATCTTTTCAACCACGACGATAGCGTGGATATCGTCTTGGCGTTTGACTCCGCATATAAGCCCGACATCGTGCGCAGCGTCGATGGGCAGTCGATGAGCCTTATTTTAAAGGGGCTCGGCGGCGATGAGAAATTTAACGAGATGCGCACTAATCAAAAGGTCTTAAAAAGCTTTACGATAGCGCCTAAGGGCAAGGATATCGAGATAAATTTCCCTACTGGAGCCGATCTATCGGTCGATGCTCTTACTCAAGACGGCAATTTAAAGCTCATTTTGCGCGTAAAAAATCCCGCTTTCGATCAGAGCAAGATGAGCGTAAAGAGCGAGGCGAATGAAACGGCGCAAAGCAGCAGCAACGGGATTTCCGTGATGCCGATAATCGTAGCGTTACTGCTTGCGGCTGCGGCTTTCGTAGGCGTGCGAAAATTTTTATCGCACAAGCCGCAAAAAAGTATCGACGAGACATGGCGGGTTTTTGAAGACGACGCTAGCATGGATAGCGCTGACGTGGACGAAGCGGGCATAGATGAAATTTTAAACGAATCCTCTTTTAAAAATCAGAGCGGATCAAAGAACGCAAATTTTACCAATTATTCTGACTCGCAGGAGTTTGCGAAGAAAGATGAAGCCTCTGCTTTAAATTCCAAAAATTCTAACGACTCAAAAAACGTAGATAGCGCAGATTTTTTTAGGGGCGAGAACGTGAGCGAAGAGAGTGCACACGATAAATTTTACGATGAGGTTGCGCGTGCCGAGTGTTCGGAAGCTACGGAGGCGGACGAAAACTCTGAGAGCGCCGAGAATATAGGCACAGCGGATAAAATTTCGCCGCTTAAAGTAAGCCCTGCCGAGAGTGGTACGATGGAATTTCGCGAGGGAGCAAAAGAAAGATCGGATGCAAAAGAGCCCAAGGTTTCGGCATTTAGAAGCATTTTAGAAAATGAGCTGCTTAGCTCGGATACCGCAAGACCTAGCGATGTGCGAGTAGAGCTGGTGCGCGAAATCGACGAAAATAATGCTGTCGTAGTGCTAAGCTTCGCGGGCAAAAAACATCTAGTGGTGTTAAAAAGCTCCAACGCTATCGATTGATGAGGCGTGGAATTTCGCAGCTTGCGGGCTTTACGACCCATAAAATTTTTGCAGTTTGTTAAATTTTAAAAATTGCGGAATTTTATAGCGCTAGAAATTTATGCCACATTTAAGCCTTATCAAAAAGGTCGCGATGAGGTTTAAATTTAAAAAGAAAGAAGGGCAAAAGCTGGGTAAGTTTTAAAATTTAACCCGCGCCTTGCCCGTATAAGCTTAATCTAAAATCTTACTTCCAAATCGACGTAGAAATTTCGTCCAGCACCCACCACCACAGTCTCGCGCGTGCGGTTTGCGTTGATGTAGTGTCGATCGAAAATATTATTTACGCCAAAGCTTACGTCCGCGCCGTCAAGGGCCGGAATAATGCCGTTTTTGATCTTGTAGCTTCCTCTGAAATTTGCGATCGTGAAAGCTTTATCGACGTAAAAATATTCCGTTCTGCGAGCGAAATAGGAAGCGGGTTTAGAATGAGGCTTAAAATAGTGGCTTACCTCAAAGCCTAAATTTAAATCGTGCAGAGGCGAGTAGAAAGCGTGCGCGCTTAACTTTTTGGCGTGATTGTTTATATTTTCGTGCGTCTTTTTATTGTAAATTCTAAGTCGCTCGAAGCTCGCGCCGAAATCAAAGTCCTGCGTTTGGTAGTTTGAGCTAAGCTCAAAACCATGCCTTTTGGCTTGATCGATATTTTGATACTGCCCGTATTGTTGCGAAAAGCCGCCCGGCGGCACGCCTAGATGCGGTAGCGGCTTAACGTCAATCATATCTTTGATATTGCCGTTAAAATAGATAAATTTCATATCGAAGTGATCGTCCGTAAAAATTTCATCCTGTTTAAAGCTAAATCCGACCTCGTACTCTTTTACGGTCTCGGGCTTTAGATCGGGATTTGGGATGTAATAATAATGTATGTTCATCGGCCCTGATTGCGATGTCTCGTGCGGAGTAGGCGCGCGGAAACTCTCGCTGTATCCCGCTAAAAGCGTAAATTTATCAAAGAGCGTATAGGCAATCGCCGCGCGCGGAGAAAATCTCGAATCTTTAAATTTAGCCGATCTGCCTTTGATGTCGCGATCGAATCTATCGTATCTACCGCCTAAGGTAAGCTCTAAATCATCGTGCAAGCGGATCAAATCCTGCGCGAAAAGCCCGTAGCTATTGTATTCGTTCGGAAAGGAGGCGAAATCTCTTAGCGCTCCATTTTGGATAAAGATCGCATCCTCTTGCCTATTTTCGTAATCGCCGCCGAAAGCGAAGCTATGATTTAAAAAGCCCGTGTCGAATTCCGAGATATTTTTGATCTCTAGTCCCTTACGATCGTCTTTGTTCGTGTAGCTGCCGGTATCTGCGCCGTCGATATAGCCGCGTTTATACTCGGCTCTGCTTTTGTAGGCCTTAAAAGACATATCCACTAGCGGGCTTTGCGGCGTGAAGCTCCAATCAAAAACATAATCTCTCTGGCTTAAATTTCCGCTTACGAAGAGATCTGCATCATTTTGCCATAGTGTCTGCCACATCGTGTGTAAATTTTCGTCGTAATCAAAGGCGCTGAAGCTTATGCGGTGATCGTCTAAATTTGCGCCGATCTTAAAAAATCCGGTATCGATATGCTCGTTATTAAAGGTCTTGTCGTAGCCCTCGCCGTAGTGCGTGCCGCCGTCTGCGAGCTTAATATTGCCGTAGCTCGCGCGCTTGCCGTAGAGCAAAACGTCGATCGGAATTTCCTCGCCCTTGCCGTAGATTGCGCCGCGCGTGCTATGCATATTGTTTGATTCAAGCCTCTGTCCTAGCATCAAGCCTACGTTTTTGCCGTCGTGTAGATAATCGCTCGCGCTTTTGGTTTGCATATTTACGATACCGCCGATTGCGCCCGAGCCGTGAAGCACGGACGAGGCGCCCTTTATGACCTCGACGCGCTTTAGGATGTCGCTATCGGTGCGGAAGGATGAGATCATATTGGAGTACATCCCCGCGCTTCTGCGCACGCCGTCTTGCTTGATGATGACGCGCTCGTCGCTTTGATATCCGAATCCGCGGATCTGAAACTGCCTGCCGATCTGTCGCCCCATATCCATACTGCCGTCGACGCCCGGTATCTGCATGATCGAATCGATCACGTTGGTTTTGGCTTTCATATCCTTGGGGGTTAAAATTCCGGCCGAGCCCGCGTATTTTAGGTTATCGACCGCGCTTACCGTCGCCTGCACGACGATTTGACCCAGATCCTGCGACTTCGTGGCGTTGTTTTCGGTCGCATTCGCTCCGCTTATCGCGCCTATTGCAAGCGGCACCAATAAAATTTGCTTTTTCATGCCCCGACCTTTAAAATAAAATTGAAATACATTATTATATATCCGCATACTTAAATAAGGTTGAAATTTAATTTCAAAACTATTTGAAATTTGTTTTTATTGGCGGCAAGTAATGCGCCCCGTCTGAGCCGCTTGCGCGCTTTGACTGCGTCTTGTTTGTACTTTATCGCGCCGCTTCTGCACCTGGGCTATGTTCCGCTTGCACCTGTTTTTATCGCGTTTCGTCTGACTGCCTCTACGCCTTGGCTTCTCGTTGCGATCCGTCTGCGCCACGTTCAGGTTACTAAATTTGGCATTTCTACCACAGCAAAGAGTCTAAATTTAAACGCCCGCGATTTTAAAATTTAGTTTTTTGCAAATTTAGATCGGAATTTATTTACTTTTTATTTTACAAAGGATAAAATCGCGCCTAAGAGATCGGTCGATCTAGATTATTTCAGGATCTTTTCATGAATAACGTTAAATGGTACATCATCGCAGGCGCCGTGCTAGGCGTGCTGGGTGCGGCGCTGGTGCATTTTGGAAACCCGGGCAATATGGGCGTTTGCGTCGCTTGCTTTTTGCGCGACACCACCGGCGCGTTAGGTTTTCACCGAGCTAGCGCAGTGCAATACATCCGCCCGGAGATCATAGGGCTCGTGTTCGGCGGCTTTTTGGCAAGCGTGCTTTGGACGCGCGAGTTCGCGCCGGTTACCGGCAGCTCGCCGTTTGCAAAATTTTTCCTAGGGATCTTCGCGATGATCGGCTGCCTTGTGTTTTTGGGATGTCCGTGGCGCGCGTTTTTACGCCTAGGCGGCGGCGATTTGACAGCGCTAGCCGGATTGGCAGGTCTGATCTGCGGCGTACTCATTGGGTTTTTGCTTAAAAAGCGCGGCTATGAGGCGAGCAAAGAGGCAAGACTTAGCGGCCCGATCGGAATTTTGCCCGTGATACTGGGCGCAGCGCTACTTGCGGCTTTGGTTTTCGGACTCAAAACGGGCGAGAGCGGCGCGCTTTTTATCTCGGCTAAAGGCCCTGGCGCGCAACACGCCGCGGTAAGTATCTCGCTGGCTGCTGGCATTATCGTGGGCGCGGTGATGCATAAGAGCAAATTTTGCAGCGTCGGTGCATTCGGTAGAATTTTCCGCGGCGATTTCTCGATGTTTTGGGGCGTGCTAAGCGTCATCGTGTTTGCGAGCATCGCAAATATCGCGTTTGGACAATACAAACTCGGCTTTGAGGGCCAGCCTATCGCACATAACGATTTCGTTTGGAATTTCTTGGGTATGGTGCTCGCGGGTCTTTGCTTCAGCCTAAGCGAGGGCTGCCCGGGCAAGCATCTGGTGCAGGCCGGCACGGGAAATTTAAGCTCGGGCGTCTTCATCATCGGCATGGCGGCGGGCGCTGCGATCGCGCATAATTTCTTGCTCGCAAGCTCGGCTAAAGGTATCACCGAGTTCGCTCCTTACGCGGTCGCGATCGGTTTTGTTTTCGCGCTTTACGTGGGGGTTTTTCAAAGGCGCGCCGGTTAGCGCGAGCGCTCGGCTCGGCGTCATGTCTCTCCATGTGACGGCGAGCCATGCTTAGATTCTAAAATTCTATGCGGTGGAATTTAAAATTTTCGCATAGAATTTTGTGCCGCTATTACTTTTAAAAGCAATTTTTGCGTCTGCGTTAGTAAATTTTAAAGTTATTCTTGTTAGACTGTGCGTTATATTTTTGCCAAATTTAAGGTTGATTTTTGGAATTTGTCACAATTTTTTCAGTTATTCTTTTTATTGCCTCATTGTTTTTTGCAGCACTTTTGCCGCGCAAAAATTTGAAAATTGCTGTGGGTATAATTGCGCTAATTTATATTTTTGCACTTTGTTTTGATTTATTGTTATTTTTCGTTTTCGGTAAGCACTTTGGGTTATTTGTGATAATGTTTTTTCGTACCTCTATGGAGGGCGCACCGATTGCAAGTTTTGCGCGTGAAATTGCGATTTTGACGGCAATCTGTGTAGCAATAGTATTGCTTAGTGTGATTATTACCGTGCGTATTTTACATTTTCACCGCAGTTCGAAGCTTAGCATTTTATTTGTGCCGTGCATTTTGGCGGCATTTTTCTTAAACCCTCTCTATATCGCAGCTAAAGAGTATTATTTGCAGCTATATCCGCCAGTAGAAGCGATTAAAAATCAGGTTTATCCATATCTAGCCGTTCCACATCCCAAAGCCCCGTTTAAGCATAAAAATATCGTATACATTTTTTTAGAAAGCTTTAATCGCGCATATACCGACGATAGAATTTTTGTTGGGCTTACGCCACGCCTGAATGCTCTCAAAAATCGTATAGATTTTTCCGAGATACGCCAAGTAGTAGATACTGGTTTTACTATTAAAGGGCTGTTTGGTTCACACTGCGCTGCAAATTATACGTTTGCATCTGCCAAAGATATGGCTTCTGAAAATTTTACTAAAAATATTGTCTGCGCTAGCGAAATTTTACACTCTTTGGGATACCATACCTATTTTATAAAGGGCGCTGACTTAAATTTTCAGGGTACTAGAGGCTTTTTGCGTCAAAGAGGTTATGACGAAATTAAGGGGAGAAGCGAAATTTTAGCCGTGGATCCATCGGTTCATACTAACGAATGGGGTGTGGATGACGATGATATGCTTCGTGTGGCATGGAATGATTTTGAGCGTCTGAACAAAGTAGGTAAGCCGTTTTTGTTCTCACTTCTCACGATTGGTACGCACACTCCAAGTGGATTTATCCCGCGCTCATGTGAAGGGCTAGAATATAATGAAAATGCCGTGCCAATGCTACGCACGGTGCATTGCAGTGACCTATTAGTGAGTAAATTTATTGAGCAAATCCGCTCAAGTCCATATGCAGCGAACACAATCATTGTACTGCAAAATGATCATCCGCTATTTTATAAAAATGCTATAGATGGTGGCTTTGGCGATGAACTTAAAGACGAGCGGGACTTATTTGTGATACTGGATGATGATTCGGATGGAGAGTTCGAGATCAAAAAGCGTGGTACTTCGTTCGATACTTTTACAACTGTGCTTGGGTATTTAGGAATCTTGGATGAGATGAATTTCGGCAGAAACCTGCTCTCGCGCGAGAGCTTACCATTTGATGCCGATGATGAATTCTTTGTAAACGCAAGTAGAATTTTGTCTAAGCTTTCTTATGACGAAACGGTACGAGCACAGCAAGAGTCTAGCAAATAGACTCATTTTTGTCACCTCAAGTAGTATAAACGGATATAAAACTCCCTCGTTTTAATCCTTGCCGATTGCGATTTACATTTGAGGCATTTATTTGCAACAATCATGGAATTTTGTAAATATAAGAGTTCTATATTATGTATCTAGCTAGCCGTGATATCGTAAAATTATGTTTATATTGCACCGCAAATTCGCTTTTACTAAGTGTAGCATACAGATTTAACACTT
>NZ_CALIMW010000280.1 GCF_938045405.1 uncultured Campylobacter sp.
TTGGCGTTTCCCGAAAAGGCGAGTTTGGGCTTTTCATTCGGCAAAAGGTTAAAAGGCTTCTCATTTTTTGGGTTTATCATAATTTGGTCCTTCGTGGATACGAGGGCTTTTAGGTTTGCAAGCTGGCCCTTGTCGGTGCCATTCTTATCAATCTCAGTTCCAATGTTAATGAGTTTGTTTGAAAGTCCGTAAAGCTGGTGCCCCTCGAACTGCTGAAGCTGGAGGCTTGAGACGTTGTCTTCGCCGAAAAAGTTGCGAATAGTATCTAGGATAACGCTCTTGCCGTTCGCACCGCTTTTGCCGTATAAAAACAGAAAGCTTTCGAATTCGTGGCTCGGCAAGAAACAGTATCCGATAAACTCCATCAAGGTCTTGATGTCGTCCTTGTCCGCTAAAATTTGGCGTAGAAATCTATTCCATTTCGGGCAGGTAGCGTTTTTGTCGTATGCAAAATCCAAGATATTAAGTGCGCCGTCACCCTTTTCGTGGCGCGATTTAAAGGTGATGTTTCCATACTTCGAGATAAAGATCGTGCCGTTGGTTAAATTTATAACTCGCCTTTGCTCGTCGCGTTTGATCGTATCGAGCGGGTGAGCCTTGTTAAGCAAATTTTCAATGATCTTCGTGGAGTTATCCACGCTCTTTTTCTTCACGTCCACGCAAGCCCTCGGCATCCAATACTCTTGCAGGAAGTGATTTAACACGCGCAGATCGACCCTAGCGTAGTGCGTTTTCGTCCAGAAATACAGCTCTCCCTTGTATTGCGCGAAAGGATAGCCTAGCTTCTCTACCGAAGCGAGGAAGCTCTCTACCATATCCACGATGTGGGTTTGGTGGTAATTCGTAAGCACGGTCTTGTCGATCTGAAGTAGCTTATCAAACGTCGCGCTATACTTATCCCAATCTTTTTGGGCGATCTCGCCTATGAGCGCGCCGTCGAAAAAAGCTCTCTTGATCCTTTCGTAGGTATCGCTATCTGATTTCTTGAGCGCCTTGGCGTTTTTTAGGATAGTATTGATGTAGGGTTCGTCCAACTCGCCCCTGACGGTGAATATATTGACGCAGTTGCCGTCCTTATCGGTTAGCAAAAACTCGTCAAAAATTTCATCGAAATAGTGCACGATCTTGCCGCGTCGGAAGGGCGCCAGCTTCTCGCGCAAATTCGGAAAATAATCGCAAATCTCATCGATCACGATGTTTGTCGGCTCGAAGCAGCTAAACGCCAGCAGATCAAACATATTGTCATTTGTGATCTTTGAGGTATGGTTGTAGAGCCAATCGCTGATGTCATATTTTTTATTCAGGTCTTTTTCGAGCATATAAAATAGCACGATATGGGTGCTTCGCGCTACAGGCTTGATTTCGTAATACCTTTTGATCGCGTTTTCATATCCCGCCTCGTCGTGGTCAAACCAGATATAAACATCTTTGCCGCGCAGCAACTCCAGATACTCGTCCCATCTG
>NZ_CALIMW010000281.1 GCF_938045405.1 uncultured Campylobacter sp.
ATAGCGGCGTTTGGGTTTTCAAATTTATTAGAAGGACAGGGCGGTTTGGCGCCTGCGGCGAGCTTTAAATTTTGAAAGCGAGCTAGGCCGCGGCAGCCGAACGCAGGAGTTTTAAAATTCGCTCCGCGGCGATAGAGTTTAAATTTTTATTGCGGTAATGGAACGCTAATTTGCGTCGCCGGTCGCGGCGACTGGGCGCGGAGCTGTAAATTGCGTCGGCACCGCGAGCTTGAGCGCATGGCTTTAAAATTTATGCCGAAGTTGTGGGATTTGGGCGCGGGGTTTAAAATTTACCCGAGATTTCTGCCGTCGTGCACGCTGCGATGTATGCTGCTGCGTGCTGCTTTTTCGTCGGTTGGGTTTGAAATTTTAAATTTAGCCGCAGCGCGGATTTGTTCGGGCGTTTAGCAGCTTTTAAATTCGGCGGATCACTCTAGCGCTTCTCGACTTTAAATTTAACCGATAAGTTGGGTTAATGCGCTAAATTTAGCGGATTTGGCTTGTTCTGTGTTTTCGTACATAGGCCCCCACGATGGCGCCGTATTGGTCGAATGCAATTCGCAAAGCCAAAACATTACGCGTAAAAGCAGGATGAAATTTTTAGATCAAAATCGTGTGCGATGCGCCAGGTACGTCCGCTTGCGCCGTAATTCGTGCGAGCGTTTGCGTAGTGCGTCGTAGCTGCGCAGATCTTTGTTGCAACCGCGCCGCAATACCGCATCAGTGCGCGCTCTGCCCGCGCAGATGTAAGGCTCCGCGCGCTTAAATTTGCGCGATAAATTTAGACGGCAAAAAGATAAAATTTAGGATCAAAATGCAGATAAAATTAAACGGCAAAGCTTACGAGACGGTCGCGAGCGATCTTGAAGGGCTTAAGCGCGAGGTTAAATTTAGCGGCGAGATCGCCGTGATAAACGGCTATGCGAGCACGCAGAATTGCGAGCTGAAGGCTGGCGATGAGCTATTTTTGCTCACGCGCGGTGCGGAGCTGGCGCCGCGGGAGCTTCGCGCGCTGATGCTTGCTCGCAACGCCCCCGCCGTAAACGAGGCGCTGCAAGGCTCGCGCGTGGCGATCTGCGGGCTCGGCGGGCTCGGCTCAAACGTCGCGATCCTGCTTGCGCGCGCGGGCGTGGGCGAGCTCTTTTTGATCGACTTCGACGTCGTTGAGCCGACCAACCTTAACCGCCAGCAGTACGAGATCGGCGATCTTTACAAGCCCAAAACGGCCGCTCTGCGCGAAAAAATCGCGCGTATAAACCCGTTCGTGCGCGTACGAACCTTAAACGAGCGACTTACCGCGCAAAACGTAGCCGAAATTTTAAAAAACGAGCGTATAATTTGCGAGTGCTTCGACGACGCGGCGGCGAAAGCGATGATTTTTGGCGCATTCGGCGGCACGGATCGCTTTTTGATCTGCGCTAGCGGCATGGCGGGTAGCGGCGGCGCCAACGAGATCCGCACGACGCGGCTCGGCAAAAACGTCTTCGTCTGTGGCGACCGCAAAAGCGCTGCGGCTCAGGGCGTGGGGCTGCTCGCGCCGCGCGTGGCGATCTGCGCCGCTCATCAGGCAAACGTCGCGCTTAGACTGATTTTGGGCGAGGAGGGCTAAGCCTGGCCGCTAATCGCGCGCCCGCATTTCTAAATTTACGCGTTTTTATGCGTGCCACTTAAATCGGGCTTTGCACTATTATTTTTGAGAAGCAGCGAGCGTTTCGGCGGCATACAGCGCGTTTAAAAGCGGCGTGAAATTTACCGCGCGCCGCGTAAATTTAGCCGCGAGATCTAAATTTAAACGACGAAATTTTAACCCTTTGCCGTGCCTAGCTAGCGGGCAGGTAGAATTTTAAAATTTATTCGGCGCGAGCGAGCTGCTTTTGAACGTAGGATTTAAAATTCCGCGCAGCGAAGCGGGCTGCAGTCTGCGCGTGAAATTTTAAAATTTTGTGTCGTGGCGTAAAATTTGACGAGAAATTTTAAAGCTCGGGCGCAGCGTCGTGCAGCGTGTAAAGCGATGGATAGAAGCAAGGCGCACATCTGCGCCGCAATCTCGCGTGTGTATAATGCGCCGTGCGCGCGCGCCGATACGCGCTATCTGCGCCACGTATCAAAACGAAAATTTAAACTAAAGAGGATAGAATGGACGATAAACTGATCTTAGGCGGCAGGGAGTTTAGCTCGCGCCTTATAATGGGCTCTGGCAAGTTTGATCACGCGATGATCGACGCCTGCGTGCGGCATGCGGGCTGCGAGATCGTCACGC
>NZ_CALIMW010000282.1 GCF_938045405.1 uncultured Campylobacter sp.
TTCTCGTATATTTCCATCGAGTTTAACGTCCGCGTTCTCTTTGTTGTGTTTGCCGCCGTCCCACCATCTCCTAAGAGCTTTTGTGCTCCCTAGCCCCTCGCCTTTCATTATCCAATCCAAGGATAGTTTTTCGCTATTACTTATGTCTTGTAACCTTGATGTAGGTATAGACTTTCTCGTCTTCCAACCGTCTAATGTTTTATAAGGAATACCTAAAACTTCGGCTAGCTCGGTATCATTTTTTACTCCGAAATGGAATCTCAATCTCCCTAAAATCTCGTTTATTTCATTCATATTTTTTCCTTCTGCGGAAATTTCCTACTAATACCTTGATTTTCAAGGAAAAACGAGGTATAATTCCTTTACGATTTTTTTTTAAATGTTATGCAAATTATACCATAATTTTTGAAAGGCGTTAAAAGAAAATTTACAAAAAGGGCATCTGCGATGAGCGAAGTGGACCAAATTTTAGCAAAAGCGTGCTTCTTTGCCAGCGTTAAAACCGATACGGAGCTTAGCGAGTTTTTGCGGATTCCGTATAAGGCATTGACGGGTTGGAAAACTAGAGGGCATATCCCCGAAAAAAGGATCACACAGATAGCACTAGCCCTCGGCATACGCCCAGATGCGCTACTCGTTTCAGGCGATAAGGATAGAGAAATGACGGTGCGAGAGGAGCTAGATAGACTAAAGTCTCGTTTGAAAATAAAAACCGACCGACAGCTGGCTGTAGCATTAAGCACAACAGAAGCATCTATAGATAAATGGATAAGCAAAAAAGCCGTCCCGCAAAAATGGCAGAGGATAATAGCGCTGCTCTTTCCAGAACCGCAAACTGATTTTTTTGAAGAACACGCCTTTAAAGCCGAAGAGGAAGCAAGAAAAAAGATGGCGTTTGCTTTAAGCGAAGACGATGGGATTTCTACTGAAAAAGAACTACCCGTAGAGGTAGTTAGATATTGGCTAGAAGCGGAGCTTTGCGAGTATAAAAGGCTCGATGCCCTAATTGCCAAGCTTGAGTTTGATCTGGCGCAGGCTAGTCGCGATATGGAGAGATCTGAGCGTAAAATTAATTTGGCTCGCTCAGTTTTGAACTCTCGCGATCCCGACGCAGAAATATCGGATAAAGAGCTAAAAGTCGGGCTTATACGGGCTTTTAGTCCTCAAAGCGTCTCCGATCCTATCGAAAAAATTCTCGCTTTATTACGTAAGGATTGATTATGTCAAAACACTACGTCCTGCTTAGCACCCTTAGCACCCCGGCGCAAAGAGCCGAGGCAGTGAGGCTCGATAACTCCCTCAAGCTCGGAGAGTTTTGCGAGCTGCTTCACACTTCGCGCCACCTCTACAACCGGGCGAAAGATGGACAATACCCTTTCTTGCTTGAATGGGCGTATGCGCTTAAAGAAAATTTACACGTCAATATCGATTGGCTCAAAAGCGGCGTCGGTCCGATCTACGAGATCGAATTTACCGAGGATATGAAAATTTTATAGGGGGCGGAGATGTTAGAGGTTTTGCTTGAGATGGGTTTTGCGGATTGGGCGGTAGCCCTGCTTTGCCTTGCCCTTTTAGAGCTTATCGGATACGCGCTTTACAAAGAGGGCGGCGGGCTATGAGAGAGTTTATGTCTCTGGAGTCCGCTTGCGCCACCTACGAAACCCCGCGCAAGGCCCTGCAAAACCTATCCTATTTCGACCGAAGGACCGGGCGCGACGCTAGGTTTTATAGACAAGACGGGCATCTATACGTGAGACAAAACTACAAATGTCCTCATTTTGACGACATCGCAGAGCTTTATTACAGAGCCTTAGAGTGTGCCGATAGCGAAAAGGAGATAGCCAAATTTATATCTCGCCGCACTGGCAAAAACATCAATGCGGTTTATTTTTATTTCAGAAATTTCAAGTTCAAAAACCCGGACTTTGCTCGTGTCGTAGCAAAGCTTCTAGGGATTTTTATAAGACAAAACAATCTATTCGCGGAAGTGGGATATTAACATGGAGAATAATATATTTCAAACGATAAGAGAGACGATCGACAAAGAGCAGTTTAGGGATTATATAAGCTCAAAATACGGCATAGAGTTTAAGGGCCGCACGGCTAACGGCTTCTGCCCTTTTCACGATCACGACCACGACACGCCGAGCCTCGGCGTCGCAAACGGCAAGAGCGGCGGAGCTTTCTTCCACTGCTTCGCTTGCGGAGCTAGCGGCGATATCGTGAGATTTACGGAGATGAAAGAGAGCATCCCTCCGCTTGATGCCGCCGCTGCTGTGTGCGAATACTTCGGCATTCCGCACAATATCAAAAAGGGCGAACTCAGCGAGGAGCAAAAGGCGCAGATCGAGGCTAGAGCAAAGCTTTTACAAGAGCAAAACGAAGCCCGCGCAAAAGCGGACGCC
>NZ_CALIMW010000283.1 GCF_938045405.1 uncultured Campylobacter sp.
ATTTTTTCGGCTTCATCGACCGCCAAAACGAGCAGGACGGCACCTCACATAACTTCGGTATCGAGCTTAAGCACTGGGGCGGCATTAGCGGCAGCCGCGGCACGAAGCTTCCTGAGTTTATGAGCGAGGAGGAGCTGAAGCGGTTTTTGGACGCGATAAATTTAAGCGAGTTCCCCTCCTTTGCGCATCGTAACCGCCTAATCGTAAAAATCATCGTCTACACCGGCATCCGCGTGGGCGAGGCGATAAATCTCAAGCGCAAAGATATCGCGCCGGAGGGCGATCTTTTCGTCATCCGAATCCGCGGCAAGGGCAATAAATACCGCATCGTAATGATCAAGCGCCACTTGATCGAGGAGCATCTAAACGCGCTGGAGACGAACTTTGCAAACAAAGAGGGCTATCTTTTCGTCACCAAAAACGGCGCGCCGCTCACGCAAGCATACGTCAGCGGCATCGTGGAGAAAATTTTAATGAGCGCGGGCATCCGCAAGGAAAAAAACGGCGCCCACATGCTGCGCCACACCTTCGCGACGATGCTTTACAAAAAGCAAAAGGACCTCGTACTCGTCCAAGAAGCCCTCGGCCACGCGAGCCTAAATACTTCGCGCATCTACACCCACTTCGACAGCGACAAACTGCGCCTTGCGGCGAAGGTCGCGGAGGAATTCGAAGAGTGAAATTTTAAAATTTGAGGTAGCGAGAGGCTTGCTTGAGCGAGATTTTTTTGAATTTCGTTTTGAGACGGCTTTAAAATCGTTTTTATGGAATATTTTACAAGAATTTCAGAATTTTATTTTGAAAAATTCTGAAATTTGTTTTTCATACTAGCATAACAGAACCTAAAAATTTTACCTTGCGAGCTTTAGAATTTAACTCGGCAAAATTTAAAATTAACGCGCGAGCCTTAGAGCTTGATCGCAAAAGAATCTAAAATTTTACTCTTTTGGAATATAGAATAATTTACTTTTTAGATTTTCTCATACGATTTTGCCTAAAATTCTAGATAAATTTAGTATAAAATTTCATTTAAATTTTGACGATACGGGATTTCATCCGAGGATTTTATAAGCAAAAGATAATCGACATATTAAGAGGTAGCGGATATAAAATTTATCTGCAAATTCCGCAAGGATGGAATTTATGATTTAAAATTTAAACCCTCGAAATTTTATAGTTTGATATGCCTTCAAATTCTCATCGCACCGTATTCGCCTTAAAATTAAAGACACAAAAGATTCTGCCACCAAAGTTTGCTGCGAAATTTACCGATGCGAAGCTTGCTTCGTAAACAGCGCAAGAATCATATAGGAATTTATAATAAAAATTTAAAGATACAAAATCCATCGGCATGACTATTTTTAGATTTATTTTACGACAGAAATCCCGCTCTTGCGAG
Source organism: uncultured Campylobacter sp. (assembly GCF_938045405.1). GTDB lineage: Bacteria > Campylobacterota > Campylobacteria > Campylobacterales > Campylobacteraceae > Campylobacter_B. Next base: position 1,400 of record NZ_CALIMW010000283.1, read on the forward strand.
CAGGATTTCATTTCTTAGGGGGATAAGAAAAGGAGTTTAGGCTAAATAAATTTAGCCCGAGATTTCGTCTAGCCACGGAATTCGCGGCAAAAAGGAGCAAAAAGACGAAATCTCGCGCAAAATTTTAAGCCAAGATTTAAGCGATCGGCTCGCGACAATAAACGAGATTTGCGACGGCTTCAAAAGCTATCGCAAAAATGCCGTGCCGCAAGCATCAAAATTAGACGAGCCTTTGTTTTTTGAAATACTCGCGCGGAGCCTTGCAGAGCGGACAGGCGCCCGGGGCTTTCTTTCCGCGATGGACGTGACCGCAGACCTCGCACACCCAAACTTCCTCGTCGAAACTCTCGAAAAAGCCCTCCTCTAGCAGGATCTTTTGAAGCTCGTTGTATTCGCGCTCGTGCTCCTGCTCGACCTTGCCGATAGCGTTAAAAAGGCGTGCAACCTCTTTTTTACCCTCTTCGGTCGCGATTTTAGCGAAGCTCGGATACATGTTCTCGTGCTCGTAGCGCTCTCCTGCGGCAGCGTCGAGCAGATTTTTATCCATCTTATCAAGCGGAATGCCTGCGGCTGCATGATGCGCCTTTAGCTCAGCTCTGGCATGCCATTTTTCGTTTTCGGCAGCCTCGTAAAAATGTCGCGCAATGGCGTGAAAGCCTGCCTCTTTGGCCAAATCGCCATAAAGATCGTATTTGTTGCGCGCCTGGGACTCACCTGCGAACGCCTTCATTAAATTTACCTGCGTCAGATCTTCGGTGATACATTTCATCGGCTCGCCACAGCAGCTAAGCGCACCGCCGCCTACTTTTTGCACCTCGACCTCCGCGCCGCATTTGTCGCATCTATAAGTTTCGTACTGTCTCATTTTAATTCCCTATCAAAATTTTTAGGGAATGATACCACGGCTACTATTAAATTTTACTTAATAAATTTTATTCTTCTCAATAAATTTATATTTTTGAGAAAATTTCAGCGTGAAATTTCCATCCGTAAAATCTAAATTTAAGGTTTTTCAAAGCAAATGGAATTTCAAGCGAAAGTGCTAACACTCGATCATCTAAAAATATGAAATTTAGTTTTCTGACTCATTTAGTCTACGATTTCAAGACGAGCCACATCATTGGAAATTTTTTAAAATTTGAAAGTTATCTCAAAAATAATTTGCTAATTTTGCCGCGCAGTCTTATTTCACGAGTATATGACAATGCTCGGCAAAAGTAGCCTTAAAATGCGCAACGAGCCGCCCAATTGTAATTATGAAGCGTTAAAAGCATAATTAAGGGCACTGCAGCATTACCATTTTGCCGCTATGATCAGTAATATCTGAAAATTTATGAACGTCAAATTCTAAGCCGCAAATCGAGCAAGGAGGGAATTTATCGACTTCCTTCTCGCCTAAAAGCGAGCAAATTCCGCCTATTGCCGGATTATGTCCAACGATAAATATGCATTCTGCGCTAGCTGCATTAAAATTTTGCATAACATCTGTGCTAGAAATTTCCACATTGTTGCAAGATATCGCATTATTTTCGCTAATGCTAGCGGGAATTTTAGCGCTCTTAAAAGCAGAATTTTCAGCGTTTGCGTCGCGATGTTTTTCGCTACTCAGACCAACCGCATTGTATTTTTCAACATTCACACCGCACCCAAAAAATCGTTTCTCATCCAAGCCGCGAACAAACTTTGCCAAATCCCATAAGCTTGCGTCATATAACTCTCGCAATGACGCTACCCTTTTTGTCGCGCCCAGCGCATTAGCGATAAGTTGCGCCGTATGGAGTGCGCGTATAGCCGAACTTGTAATAATCAAATCAGGCATAAGTCCCAAGCTACGCAGATTTTCTCCGAGTTTAATTGCGCAAAGTTCGCCCACACGGCTTAATGCCCGCTCAAAATCGCTTCCGTTGCCACTTTGCGCCTCGGCATGTCTTATAAAATATATCCGCTTCATCTGCATCCTTTCATAAAATTTTATGTATAATTTAGCGTTAAATTCTACAAAATTCTAAATTTTTTCTGGATCATTCCAAAACCATAACCGACCACAAATCCCGCTATGTGCGCATACCATGCCACATTTACGCCCATTAACATCGGCGCAAAGCTCATTATCAAAATCGCGACAAAAATCCCGCCCGCATTGCGTTCATCAAAATAAGCAATCACGCCTAAAAGCACGCAGATAGCGCCACTAGCGCCTACGATATTGACGATTTCTCCCATGCTCATGGCATAACGGATATAAATCAGACACAAAGCGCCACTCAGCAGCCCGCCTACGATGTAAAGTAGCGTAAATTTTATCCCACCGAACGCTCGCTCTAAAATCCCGCCGAATTGATACAAAATCGCCATATTCATCGCTAGATGCATCACTCCGCCGTGCATAAAAAATGAACTTAGTAGCTGCCACGGCATCCCCTCGAAAAAATACGGATTGAGCCCGAAAAACAGGTAGGACTTAAAGCCAAAAAAATATTCTAATGCGAATGAAATCACGAAAAATAGGACATTCGCCACAATGATCGCGAGAGTAAATTTGCCTGTTTGCATGAAACTCCTTAAATTTTTCACGCATAGTAGCAAAATTTTGATTAAATTAAAGGCGTCGTGTAATTTTATAGGCTCGAGATAAATTTCATAGATAAGTGTTGGCATCAAAATTTCGGCGAATAGTTTTAATTGCAAGCGCCTTATCAAAATAGCTGCGCTAAAATTTAGATATAGAGCTTTGAATTAAAATCTCCGTAATAAAATTTAGACCATAAATCTTTTTGAAAGCTTTACGTAATTTATAAAGTTTATCTGACGTAAATTAAAAAACAAACATGCCGTTAAATTTAATAACGATAAAATTTCAGCTATATGAAGCTATTTCGTAGAATTTTATGTATAATTATAAGTATAATTTCACTAAAAATAATAAAAATTTGAGTTCAAATTAATTCCAAAATAAATTTTAGAGTAAATATTTTAAATCCTTATTATATTACGCGTTAAAAATGCTAATTTGACTTGCTATAACAGCATCAAAATGAATTTTTATTCATAAGTTTTTGCTGCAGGAGTTTAAAAGCCATAAAAATTTTAAAATTTGATTAGAATTTTAGGAATTTAATAAATTCTATAAAGCAAGTCATAGCTAGAATTCCAAGCTAAATTATCTGCAAAATTTTACTTGAAATTTTAGAGCATAAATTAAACCGCCGCGAATTTTTAAAAGGTCTAACGAAATTTCATAAAATCTAATAAATTCCAAAAGTTATAAGAAATTTTTCAAAAAATACGGCGAAAGAATTTTCAAAATTCTAGTTATTCACCCGTCCGTATCCTGCGAAGCGGTTCGATGCTAGGCAGCTTATGCGGTCTTTGCCGCAGCGGACGATATAGCTATTTTCCATCTTTTGCCCCGCTACATGGACGTTTTTCTTATTTAAATTTACGAAGTCCGCTTGATTTCTACCGCGAGTATTGTGGACAAATTTCACGCGACCATCGGCATATATCTCGCGCACGATGCCGATGTGGCTGATCTCGTTGCTGATCTTGCCTTTATTGGAGCGCAAGGTGTTTTGAAAAAACACCAAATCCCCCACTCGCGGCGTATTGCTGAGTAAATTTCTACGGCTGTAATAATTATATATTGCTTGGGATTTGCGTCCGTTTGTGAAGTATTTCGGCAGATCTTTTGAGTTAAAAAATAGATCATCGTATTTATCATTTAGCACGGTGATAAATCCGCTGCAGTCCCCTCCCGCGCGAGTGCCGGTGTAATCGTCTACAGATGCGATTAGCGAGCGGTTAAACTCGCTTCCCGGCACCGAAGTTATTCCTTCTTCATGATCGTTTAAGACATACGCTTGCTGGCTGCCAGCAGACGGGGCTTTTGAGGAGCAACCGACCAGCAAAAACGCACCCAAAGCGCAAATAATTAGTTGTTTCATATAAAGATCCTTATAAAATTATGTAACGATTAAATTTGGGCGTAATTTTAGCGCCTGGCGGTAACAAAATGGTAACTTTAAAGCTAAATTCTGTATAATCGCCGAAATTTTACACGGAGAAATTATGCATTATCTACGAATTGACGGAGGCAAAAAACTAAGCGGCAGCGTCAAAATAAGCGGCGCAAAAAACGCCGCATTGCCGCTCATAGCCCTATCTATCCTTTCAAAAAACGAAGTTGTAATTAAAAATTTACCCGCAGTTTCCGATATCCACACGCTAATTCAGCTGCTTTCAAATTTAGGCGCAAAGTGCGAGTTTCTCGACGCCAACACCGCCAAAATCGATCCGCGCGAGGTAAACTCGACCAAAGCAATCTACGACATAGTGCGTAAAATGCGTGCTTCGATCTTGGTGCTGGGGCCGCTTTTAGCGCGGTTTAGACACTGTGAAGTAAGCCTTCCGGGGGGCTGCGCGATCGGCGCAAGACCGATCGATCTGCACCTTAGCGCGCTTGAAAAGATGGGCTCGGAGGTTAAGATCGAGCAAGGCTACGTCGTTTGCACCGCAAAAAAGGGGCTTAAGGGCGCGACTATAAATTTTGACAAAATTACCGTCACCGGCACCGAAAACATCGTGATGGCGGCGGCTTTAGCAAGCGGCACCACGCATATCATAAACGCGGCAAAAGAGCCCGAAGTGATCGCCGTTTGTAACGCATTAAAAAGCGCAGGCATCGACATAGAGGGCATCGGCACGAACGAAATCCTCATCAAAGGAAGCGGCGGCGAGCTTTTAAGCTTGAACGAAATTTCGATCATTCCCGATCGCATCGAGGCGGGCACCTATCTGTGCGCAGGCGCGATCACGGGCTCTCGTATCACGATCACGCACGCTTGCGCGGCTCATCTTGGCGCCGTGCTTGCAAAATTTGAAGATATGGGCTTTAAATTTGAAATTTCAAACGGTGGCGACGAGATCACGATCCTGCCCGCCTCAAAGATCAAACCCGTAGAGATCATCACGAGCGAATATCCGGGCTTTCCTACGGATATGCAGGCGCAGTTTATGGCGCTTGCGTGCATCTCCTCGGGCGTCAGCACCATCGACGAGAGGCTTTTTGAAAACCGCTTCATGCACGTAAGCGAACTTTCAAGAATGGGCGCAGATATCCGCTTAAACGGACACATCGCGACGATCAGCGGCGGCAAGCTAAACGGCGCGGACGTGATGGCGACCGATCTGCGCGCCAGCTCGGCGCTCGTTTTAGCCGCCCTTGCGGCGCGCGGCGAGAGCAAAATACATAGAATTTACCATCTAGATCGTGGATATGAGAGGCTGGAAGCTAAGCTTGGTGCGCTTGGTGTCGATATACAGAGGCTCGAGGAATGAAGACTTCGGAATAAAATCTTGCGCAAGCAAGCAAAGTGGAATTTTACACAAAACGCGTTTTAAAATGCCACGCTACGTAAGAGCCACGTAAATTCTATCAGCAGCAATGCATTAATCGCTAAAGCTAAGTGTAGCGAAATTTTAAAGGCAAATCTTGATATAATTTCAAGGATGAGTCTCTTTAAATTTAAATAGCAAGCTTTGGTAAAATTTAATGAACGAGCCGTGGTGGAATTTTTTAAGCAAATGTGGGTGGAATTCCTAGGGCAAAGCGGAATTTTACGAGCGATATGTTTTGAAATTTTAAGTAACGCTAGCAGCAAAATAAGGCAATTAAGCCTATGAAATTTCGCGCATTTGTTTGGGCAAAATTTAGCCTTGCAAGTTCCGGTGCAATACAGAATTCAAGGCTACGCAAGGTCTTAACTGTGCGAATTTTAAATGTAAAAAATGATAAAAAGGACTTAAAATGATAGGAATAAATGAGGCTATAGATTTGGCTACGGCTAGAATCACATCAAGCAAGCAGAGCGAAAAGGTACCTCTTCCCAGCGCTCTAGACCGCATCCTTTCTAGCGATATTTCTGCGATTAAAAACCTGCCCTGCTTCGATAATTCGGCGCTTGACGGCTATGCCTATGCGGCGGGCTTCAAAGACGAAGAGCTAGAGATCGTAGAGCCTACGATTTTTGCAGGAGATGAGAAATTCTACGAAATCAAGGCTACGCAAGCGCAAAAGATAATGACCGGCGCGCCAATGCCTGCGGGCGCGGACTCTGTTGCGAGGCTAGAGGATGTAGACGTGCAAGGTGGAACTCTAAAAATCCCTGCTTCCGTTCATGCCCACGACGGCTTTCGTAAAAAAGGCGAGGAGGTGCGCGTGGGCGAGCTTTTATTGCGCCGTGGCGAAATTTTAAACCCTGCTAAAATCATGCTTCTTGCCGCGCAAGGAATTTACGAAGTAAGCGCTTACGCGCGTCCTAAAATCGCCCTATTTTCCAGTGGAAACGAACTAAAAGAGCCGTGGCAGAGCGCAAGTGAGCGCGAAATTTATAACGCCAACTCTAGTGGTATTGCTGCATTGCTGCAAAAATACGGCTTTGAAAACGAGTATTTAGGAATTTTAAAGGATGATTTTAGCGCGGTGTGTGAGGCGCTAGATACTGCTACGCGTAAATTTGACGTGCTAATTACCAGCGGTGGAGCAAGTGCCGGGGAGGCGGATTTTATGCAAAGCGCTATGAGCGAACTTGGATTTTTGCAGGTTTTCGATCACATCGATATCAAGCCCGGCCGCCCCAGCAAGTGCTTCGCAAAAGACGGCAAATTCGTCTTTGCAATGGCGGGCAATCCAATGGCTGCTTTCGTGCTTATGCGCGCAGTCATACTGCCGATCTTATTTAAGCTTAGCGGCGCAAGCGAGGCTTTTAGCGCAGAAGCGGCGATCTATGCCAAGCTCGCAAGCGATCTGAAGCTAAAAAGCGGCAGAGTAAATTTAACCGTAGGCGCATATGAAGGCGGAGTTTTTACGCCTATGCCGTCGCCTTCTGGGCGCATCAGACCGCTGGCTGCGGCATCGCATTTTTTCTTGGCTGATCCCGAATGCGACAAAGTTCGCGCTGGAGAAATCGTAAAAATTTATGAAATTTAAGCGAGAAATTATTGACAAATGAAAATTTATAGGCTACAATCGCGCTTTATTTTTACCGCATGCGGGAATAGCTCAGTGGTAGAGCGCAACCTTGCCATGGTTGATGTCGCGAGTTCGACTCTCGTTTCCCGCTCCATCTTAACTTCAAATTTTAAAATTCCTTCCGCCGCGTTTGTTTTTAAACCGCAAAATTTCGATATGAAAGCCTTAAAATGAAAATTTTAGTTTGCGTAAGCGGCGCCAGTTTTTGCGAGATCGGGCTTGATCTGCTTAAATTTCTTGCTAGCTCGCCGCATGAAATCCATGCCGTGCTTACGCAGGGCGCGCGCCGCGTCCTGCGCGCCGAAAGCGGCATAGATGCGAACGAGGCTTTAAAATCCGCGGAATTTAAGAACGTAAAATTTTATCCCGACACCGATCTGGGCGCGCCGCTCGCTTCGGGCTCGTTCGGCATTGACGCCACAATCTTTGCGCCCTGCTCTATCGGCTCTTTGGCTAAAATTTACGGCGGGCTTTGCGACAGTCTAAGCACCCGCGCCGCTGCAGTCGCGCTAAAAGAGCACAAGCGGCTGGTTCTTGGCGTGCGTGAGATGCCGCTTTCTGCGATCAGCCTGCGTCAGATGAGTGAGCTAGCCGCACTCGGCGTCATCATCGCTCCGCCCGTGATCGCAGGCTACTGCGGCGTGCAAAATTTAAAAAATTTCATAATCGGCAAGTGGTGCGACGCTCTGGGCGTGCAAAACGAGCTATTTAAAAGGTGGCAATAATGCAAAACTCAAGAAAATGTATCTATCCGGGCACTTTCGATCCTATCACAAACGGCCATTTGGACGTCATCAAGCGCGCGCTGGGGCTTTTTGATGAAGTCATCGTCGCAGTCGCGCTCAACGAGAGCAAAAAGCCCTACTTCAGCCTAAAATCCAGACTAGAGATGGCGCGAGCCGCGACGCGCGGGCTTCGTGGCGTGAACGTGCAAAGCTTTGATAATCTGCTCGTGGATTTTGCTAAATCTTGCGGCGTGCGCTTCGTTATCCGCGGGCTTCGCGCGGTTAGCGACTTTGAGTACGAGCTGCAGATCGGCTATGCAAACGCCTCGCTATGGGAGGAATTTGAGAGCGTGTATTTGATGCCGACGCTTAAAAACGCCTTCATCTCAAGCTCGATCGTCCGCTCCGTTTTAAGCCACGGCGGCGATGTTTCGCACCTGGTGCCAAGCGAAATTTTAAAATTTTTAAAAAAATGAGCTTGCAAGCGATTAAAATTTAGCCTACAGGTGCGATTAAATTTAAAATTTACAAGCCACACGGGAGATAAAAATGAATAAGCAAATGGATGAGATAGAAAGACTGCGAACGTTTTTAAAAAGCGCGAGAGATGAATACAAAGCCTTAAATAAAATAGCCGAAGCGCAGGTCGTAAGCAGGCGCTGGGCGTCGGACGAGTATATTAATTTAGAGCCATTTTATTTTGAGTTCAACCGTTTCTCAAAAGGTAGAGTTTTAAAAGAAGCGCCTAAAAATATCGCAAACGCCTACGAATACGGCTTTGATGCGCAAGATCGCGTCGTTTTTGAAAGACAACATGACGGCAAAAAACATTTCTTTGAAAACCTTTATTTTTGGGGGAGGGACGAAGTTTTAAAATATCATTTCGGTTGCTACAATAAAAGATGCGTAGGATGCTTCAATATAAAAAGATTTATCTATGAGGATGGCGAGCTAAAGTCCATCTACTCGGCCTTTGACAACAACGCCTATGGGATAGAAAATTTTACTTACAAAGGCGGCAAACTCGCACAAAGACGGGAGTATGTAGAGCACCCTCGCGCAGGCAGAAGGAATGACGTAACAAACTATGAATTTGACGCAATGGGCGAGCTGAGCTTAATAACCGAAAATGGCTATGTGCGCTATCAAAAGCCCGATAAGGATATGAGCTACAAAAAGCTTTATGAGCTCGCCGCGCAAAGGCTGCTGCCCGCGATTAAAGAGACGATCAAAAAGCACGCGCCGAATTGCAAACTCTACTGCATAAATTTAGCTTGCGACAATAGGAGTTTGCCGCCGATCATCGGATTCGGCTCGCAAGAACAGCGCGCGCAGTGGCTTGCGCGAAAAGATGGCTGGCTTCTTTGGCTCGTTCCTGATTACGAGTTTCGAGCCGAGGTCGAAGTAGACTACGAAACGGCGAAAATTTTCGATCTTTTCAATCAAGAAACGCAGCTAAATGATAAATATGCGCAGGCTAAAAAGCTCATTTGGGAGTGCGTGAAGCAGCTCAAAGCAGGTCTTGGCGAATTTGCGCTCGACATGACGGATGATTTTACGATCACGGCTACCGATTGCGATCTTAGCGATCTGCGGAAAAATTTCATAGCAATAAATCCCGAGCCGATAAACGTATAGGGCAAAATTTAAAATTTCATCGTCGCGGTTTTATCATCGCGCGCAGCACTCGCCCGCCCCAATGCGCCCCACTCTACACGACGATGCCGCCCTGCTCCACCCGAAGTGCCGCCATTTCCGTCTAACGCCATCCGCTTCGCAAAGCACATATCCTGCTATGTATAATGGCTCCCTACCTCGCCCGACGTGCCATTTATCCGCACGCGCACCGTCTTTATCGACCGGTGCCCTGCTCCGCCCAGTACGCGTCCGTAAGCGCAAAATTTACTCGCCTGATGTCCTTGAGCGCTAAATTTAACTGCGAGCCGTGCCGTAAAGAGCACGAGCCGAGCAAAGCCCCGAAAAATTTTACGCCGAAAGATCTTTTTAACCGCGGCCTTTT
>NZ_CALIMW010000284.1 GCF_938045405.1 uncultured Campylobacter sp.
TTAGGTTTAGGTCGTTGGGAAGCTTCAAATTTTAAAGGCGGCGAAGCAAATACGATGAGCGGCGGCGGTAATTTAGCGCGAGGCGATACGAACGCGACTGACGGAGGAAATTTAACGCGCGCCGAGGCAAACAACGGCAAATCTGACACTGTGGGCAGCAAGGCGGACATGACGAAGCGCAAAGGAAATTCTACGGAAGAGCAAAATGCTGGGCGATGAAAATTTAGAAAAATTTTTCTCAAAAATCGACGCGGCGGAGTTTGGAATTTCGGCGGGCTTAAAGCTCGCTTCAAAAAATCATAAACTTACAGGAAGCGCGAGAGACGGGAGCGACGGCGAGCTTTTAAAATCAAAAAATGGCGCGGAATTTTGCGGCGAACAGGCATATTTTAGCGGCGGGCAGCAAGCTGAAATTTTAAAATTTAATGCCGAACCGCTGTTTAATGCCGAGAAAGCACACTTAAAATTTAACGTCCGCCCATCACAAGCAGGGCTAGGTGCCCATCCGCCGCGGGCGCAGTTTGACGCCGAGCGAGCGCAGGCAAAGATCGAAAATTTCATGCGCGATCTGCTGCAAAACTATGTGCTTTGCGTAAGTGGCGCGGAATTCGCCTTCGCGGAGATCGAGGCGTATTTTACGGGCGCGGATCGAAACACCTACAAGCGCACGTCGCGGGCGGGCGAGATATTTTTTCACAATTTCGGCTTTGACATTTCGTTTCGCAGCGTCCCGCAAAGCGGCGGCGGGATTTTGGTGCGAAGCCTGCGCGTCCTAAGCGGCGCAGAGCTTTTGGCGGGCGGCTTACCGGATTCAACGGGCTGCTTACCCGGCTCGGCAGGCGGCTTGCACGGCTTGGCGGACAGCGGCCAGCTCGGCTCTGCCGTCGCCACGCTTGTAAAAAACGGCGATTTTATCGCGGGTCCGCGCAAATGCATGGGTAAAATTTTAAATCTGCAAACGCAAAATTTAAACTTCTCTTTAAAGCGTGTGCCGCAAATAGCGCATGCAGCGAGCTTTAGTAACCGAATCCGACGAGGCGAGATCATAAATGAAGCGAATCTGGACGCAAATACGCCAAGCGGCGCGGCGGGCGCGGCGAAGCTTGCGAATGAGCCGCGCAGGCTTACTAGTGAGGAGTTTGAGGTATATCTGAGCACGGGCTGCGCTGCCGCGAAAACATATAAAAAATCGCTGCAAAGATATGAAGGCTAAATTTTGATCAAACGGCGCATAGCGGGCGAGCGGTAAAATTTATGAGCTTTAAGTGGCGGCGCTATAAAATGGCGCGTCCATCAAATTTAAAGGCGGCAAATGGATCAAAGCAGGCTTGAGGAATTAAAAAGGCTACTACAAAAGCGGCATCAAGAGCCGAAGCGGGGCTTGGAACAAAATTCTAACGGCGAAAATTTTAAAGTCCCGAATTCTGAAACCGAAAATTCCGAAACCTCAAATTTTGAAGCTTCGAATTCTGAATTCCTGAATTTTGAATCCCCGAATTCCGAAATCTTAAATTCTAAATCCCTGAATTATAAATCTTCAAATTCCGAAGCTTCAAATTCTGAAACCATAAATTCCGATCCTGGCGCTTTAAATTTAAAAGTCGAATTAGAAGCCGAAGCGGCTCAGAATTCTGCCTGTGAAAATAACGCAGAGCCGCAAAATTCTATCTCAGATGATAGCGGCGCCTTACCGCAGAATTCTAAAGCAAGGGATTATGATAAAGAGCCGATAGTAATCAAAAATTATGAAAAATTTTTTGTATATTCGTTTTTAGTCCTATTATTGCCGATCTCTACGCTACATGCATTTTTGATTATAAATTGTATAAATCATGAAGATATTGACATAGTTCAGTATTTTGCTATTTTATTCATTATTTTACTATCTACGGTTATAATATCCATATTTACCGTAATCCGCCCTAGACAAGATATAAAATTCACAAACAAATATATAGAATTTATTAGCGACGACTTAGTTGAAAAACGCTGCGAAATTGATGAAAACGCTTTATCTTTAAATTTCTCTATCGGAATTTTGGCAAGTTTATATGAGATAGGAAAATCTGAAAAGATATTTTTGTACTTTATCGCTATTTTTATGTGCGTAACATGGTGGAATATATTTTTTATAGCGATATTCTTTACATATTTATTCGGGTTTTTATTAAATTTCATACTTTATCTGTTTGTAAATAGGAATTTAAAAGGGTTTAGGGCTCTGCCGTTTATTAGGATCGCACGCCCCTCATATGGCAGATGGTTTAGGAACAAACCCGTTTATCCAAGATATTATCTCGTTTATCTCTATAATCAAAAAATTTATGATGAAATTAAAGAATATTTTTTACGAAAAAGCGTAAACATAAATAACGTTAAGAAAGATTATTTGTTTATCTAACTAGGAGGATAAAATGACGAGGGAAGAGGTCGCGAAGAAAGAGTCAGGCAACGTTTATAAAAGGTTTTCATCAAATTAATTATTATAAATTTAGATCTATTTTACAAAGGGGCTTGAAATAATGGAAAATTATAATAAACAAAAAGCCAGAGATTACGACAAAGATCCGATA
>NZ_CALIMW010000285.1 GCF_938045405.1 uncultured Campylobacter sp.
GATCGAATATATCACTAATTATCGCGCTAGAAACGGAGATGACTTTGCATATTGCCCAGTCATTTGCCCCGGGCGGGTGTCCAAATGAAAATTTTGGCTTTCAATACAGAATATGTTGATTTTTGCTAATATTTGGATAAATATAAAAATATGCGCCGAACTTAATGCCGAAGTGTGCGTAGATGGGATATAAAAGATTTTAAGAGTAGTTTTGAAAGACAACGAAGTAGTTTTAATACTATCGATCGAAAGCGATAGGGATCTATCCGAAACGATAAGCAGCAGCGGCATATCTGCAACAAAAACCTGACGCAAGGGAGATTTGAAACTAAAAGGTTCTATTTTAAAATACAGAAATTTTGGCTTTAGCATAGAGGAAAAATTTTATGACATACCTTCTGCCGGAGATCTAATTAAAAAATTCTTGGCAGATATAAATGTCGCGAGGAGTATAAAATTGCAAAGCGTAAAAAAGCTGCTAAGAGTCGTGATTTACAGCCACGGCAGCTTGCCGGGTCTATACTACGATACGGATTTGCTAAGGCTATTAGCGGGTAACGATATAAGTTTAGATAATGACGTGTATTTTTTAGATGAATAAATTTGAATTGCATACTAAAATAAAAGCGCTAAAGGCGCGGCTTAAACTGCAAAGGCCGGAAATTATAACAAATCCTATACAAAAGGATGAGCTTGTCGAGCAAGATCTGTGCGGTAAAGATCTATGCGATTTAGACCATAGCACAATCAAACTCTTATCGGGAGATTTGCAGGTTTTCAATGACTATACTTTTAGGTATTATATCCTGGATTTTATTGATTTTTACGAGCGCTTCGGCGATGAAGCGATTATAGAGGATATGTTTATTCAAGCATTTGCACCGCCTATGCGGCGGGCGCTAGCAAAACAATTTAGCAGAGATGAGGTAAAAATAATCATAGATTTTTTATAAAAAAATTATGAAGATATTTCGAGAATTACGCATTCCAAGAAATATAAAAAGTTAAAACCCTATGAGCAAGATGAAATTTATATACCATTCAAACATTTTGAAAAGGAGATAAAAAGCGCTATAAAATTTTGGAGAAAAGTATTATGATGGAATTTTATAAGGGTAAAAATTTATAAGGATTGGCAAATGCGCTTAATAGAGACTGATTTGGGCAAATATGAGGAATATATCTATTTCTTTATAGAGAAAAACAGGGCGTATTTTAACGCCTATCAAGAGCAGATATTTCTAAAGGACGAATATAATATAATTAGCAAATATTTTAGAGATGAAACACAAGAATACGCCGTCTCTTGGATGAAATTTAGCGAATAGCTGGGTTGAGCTTTATTAAAGTCATATTTTAAAAAAATAAGGAGCTGTATGCCTAAACATGAATTTTTACTCAAAAAGACAAAAGAAAATATCTTCTCTAAAGAGTATTGTGTAGTAATTGGCGATGATCTGATACTTCATATTTTGTACTCTTTCAAGTGGGTACAAACCACATGGAACGATGAGATAAATTTGAAAAAAGGTCTAAATTACTATGGCTATAGCTGGATAGAAGATAAAGCTAAATTTAGAGATATAATATGCTCTTGGAGATCGCTTTTCTTGAGCGCGGATGAGCAGATTGTTTTTGATAAAAATTGTGTGTTAAACAGATCCTCGGTTATTGAGCAACTAGACGGTCTATTGGAACTAATCGATTCGGCAATTAAAAATAATTTATATATTTTGCATCTAGGGATTTAGCAAGTATGCGGCGATTTAATAATAAAACAGAAGAAAGACCATGAAAAGAAATTATAAAAAGATAATACCCGTAAGAGGTAGAAGGAAATTTTCGATTAATAATTTTAGAGAAATTTTCGCGGAGGACGATATATTACAGATCGATCAAAGGCGGTTTTTATTTTGTAACTGGAATAACTTGCTGCGTATAAACGGCGATAAATTAGGCGAATTCATAGTATTGCCGCCGGAAGCTAATGTGAAAAATAATAATGGTTTGATTTCTAAAAAGTGGGTATTGGAGAATTTAGATTTTGTATGTGATACCGAGTCGCCCAGAAATATAAGCATATTTTCTTATTACGATAGTTTTTTAGCCGAATACAAAAGGATAAATGATAAAATTCCTGCAAAATTTACTTATAAATTTTTAGAATTCAAAGACGATCTAAAAAATGGAGATATTATAGAGTGTCACAAGGCTTTTCGTCCGTATGATCGAAAGATAAAATTTATCGTCGCAACCGATACGGAAGGATGCCCGAGACTACCCTATCTGGAGGGGTTTTATTCCGGTATATTTGCGCCTATTGGCTATAGCGATAAAATGCGCTCGAATAAAGGACGGGAATATGCGATAAGCTCGAGTTGGCTAATTAAGAACTGGGAAGCCGCCTTTGTCGGTAATTGCGATATAAGGCACACTTATGTAAATTTACAAAATCGAAAAGAGATTTTAAATTTTACCGATAAGCAACTGGAAAATTTTATAAAAATGAAGCGAAAGAAATTAAAATTTAAATGGAAAAAGTAGATAAGGATTTTAAAGCGAGCTTGCATAACA
>NZ_CALIMW010000286.1 GCF_938045405.1 uncultured Campylobacter sp.
AGATATGAGATAGCCATTTCAATCGATCCTGGAGATAAAGAGGTAATTAAGCAACCTAGCAAATAAAGATAAAAACCTCATAACAATTTTTCCACCCAGAGCCACAATCAATGTAAAAAATATAGGTTTAAATAAAGTATAAGCATCACTAAAAGCGTCAATAAAGCCAATAGACTTAAGAACATTAAAAAATAAGGCTATAATCTCATTTGAATTACCAGCATAAGAATTTATATAATCTATTAAAGCATTGACCCTAGATAATATGAAAGCAACAGCGTCCATTAAATCTACGAAAAAAGGAACGGCAAATTTAGCAAAAAACATAACCATACCAAACATAAGCCCAAATCTAATTATAGCACCACCCCATTTAGCTACAAAAGAACCTAAAAAACTTACAATCCTGCCCATTATAATAACCTCGCAACAGCTTTATAAGTGAATAATGAGAAAAGAAATAAAAATAAAGCGTAAAAAATAAAATAAAGAACAGGACGAGCGTCCTTTACTACAACGCAAATATCAATAGTAATTTTTTTGCTTAATCCATATTTGATAACGAAATCACGAGTATAAGGACAACTATTAACAGAACCATGAACTTTAAAATCACTCAATTTACCTTTCTTAAGTCTATTATAAGCACCAACGATTTGATCTTTAGCATCCTCAAAAATTTTCATAAATTTATTAGTGCCACCCTCAACAGTTTCATTAAGTTCATTTAATTTACTAAAATCAAATTTAGCCTGATCGTCGTCATCCCTATCCCCAGGCTTACCACCACCGCCACCACCGCCTGGATGAGTGCCGTTTTTATCTTTATCTTTATCATCACCGGGTTTATCAGGATTACCAGGATTACCACCACCACCGCCAAAATGACCACCGCCAGGATTTGGTTTATCAGGTTTTGTTTTATTATCATCAGGCTTATCAGGCTTATCAGGTTTATCAGGCTTATCAGGCTTATCGGGGTTGGTCTTATTATCATCGGGTTTTTTTGGATCATCCAAGTAAAGATGATCTATTTCATCGTAATTGCAGCCGTAATCTGCATATTCATTAGCGGCATTTACGACAATAGAATTTCCATTACCGCAACTAAAGCAACATTTTGGAGTAAAAGTAATATTAGGAGTTTTACAAACATCGGGATCGGTAGAAAAAGCACCCGTATATTTTGAACCCGGGAATTGTTTATTACAAGCGCAATTAAAACGCAACTCTCTATCGGTTATATGCTCGCAATCATCGGCGCACTTATGATTGGCAAGATCATAACCGAGCTTACAATGCTGCGTAGCGAAATCACTATCGTAAGCGAAAACATCAACGATAAATCTAGCATTAGCAATTTTAGGATCATCGCTATAATCAAACTTCTTTAAAGGATATATAAAGGTAGGAAAAGTTTGAGCACAAGCAAACTTATAAAAAACCTGTGTAGAAAATTCCTTATAAAGAAATATTTCATAATTATTATGAACTCTAACATAATGGTAAACTTCCATATCCGAGCCATCTTTTCTAAATCTATACATAAAAAGCTCATTTTCTCTATCGAAAGCAAGCTTATAAGTATAACGGTCATCTTCTTTATACATAGACCCATTAATAGGAGCACCATATTTGGGAATAAAATTATAGCCACAACCAATTTCAGTGGCATTAGAAAGAGAGGCTACAAGTAGGAGGATTAGGGAGATAAATTTAAACTTATTAAGCATTTTTACTCTTCCTTAAATTTGCGTAGGGGGAGCGAACCCGATTTTAATCGCAAGCTCATAAAATCGGCTCCCCCTGCGACCCTGTTATGCGCGGCGGCTTTCGGGTGTCCGAAAGCTACACGCCGCGCGCGCTTCGCTTCATATATAGGCAAGCAAATAAGCGAAGTAACCTAAGACCAACGGCGCGAAAATAGCGTAAAAGCCAACTGAAACGGGATATTTGCGACACCGAACCAAAAGAAAAGGCTAAAGAAATAATCAAACGACTTATTACCGATCCAATCGATTAAAACAAATTCCATCACAACCCCTCAAAAACCTCATTTAATCTTAGAGATTGTAAGAAATATCCCCAAGACGAATAAAAAACCGCAAAGACAACCGCTAAGCGCCATCAAAGAGCTGTATCGCTCTAAGCTCAAACCGGTTAAATTTAAAACTTCTGCTTCACTCATTTTGAAAACAGATCCAAACCTGCAAAAATAGACTTAATCGCAAAGAACGAAAGCGCCAAAATCGCATAAAAAGCATTTAAAAGTAAAGACATATGTAAGATTGAAATCTGCATTTTTAAACCCTTTTAAAAAATACCGCCCGAAAGGGGGCGGTAAAATTTAGCGTCTAAGCAAAGCAAGACCCGCCTTAACAGCGTAAATCAAGCCTATTAAGCCGATAACGACAACGACGGCAGAAGTAAAAGGATTACTATCAATAGTTCCACTAAATTTGCCATCTGCAAAAGTTACGTCAGCCATAGCTTGCGTAGCACCAAAGAAGACAGAACCGAGCAAAATCGCTAATTTGCCGAAAACAGAATTTAAGATTTTCATCTTAAACCTCCAAAAAAGAATTTTAAACTTGCAAGTTCTATCAAGCCGACCATATAAGATCGGCTTTGTAAAGCTTGTTATTTCTTAGGAGAAACGTTATTTAAGAAATTTATCCAGTAAGCATCGTCCTCATCGGTCGTAAGAGTATATGCGCCATTGTTAAAAGACGGAAGCCCGGCGTTAAATTTTAAAACACCCTTGTTTTTGAAAAACTGATTAAATTTCGTAGTAAGAACCCCAGCTGTTAGATCGTCTTTGCATAGAATGCGAACTATTAACTCTTGCTCTTTCAGATCGACGCAATTCGTTACAGAGTTTTCTTCCTCGTATCGATTGCGAGCGGTAATTTTTACGGAGCTTGAGTAAGCCCGCCCGTTCATCTCACCTTTAGCACCACTTTTTGCGATAGCACTTGAAATTTCGTAAGAAACCTTGAAATCTTGTAGAATGTAGTCCATAACTCTTCCTTTACTTAGATTTTGTTAGAAGTAACTCGATTAAACCTTAAGGGGCGGAAGGAAGAGTTATTTTCACAAACCGCCCCAAGTAGTTTAACCACGTGCTCGGGTGGAACTCCCGCCTAACTTCGACCCTAGACATCTTTACTCTGTCGCGGCATAGTGCGGAAAATTAAACACAGAATTTGCTATAATAACTTTGCGAATGGAATTATTGCAAATTCTCTACGGGAATTATTGCAAATTCTTTATTAAAAAAACTTTAAATAAAGGGAATTATTTCCAATGGATAAAAAAGAAATTGCAAAATTTATTGGTAAAGACCTAAAAACCTTATACAATTGGGAAAGACAAAACCCCAATTTATACAAAATAATAATCTCATACTTTTCAGACGATACAACAAATTCTTACGAACGGGAACTATTGCAAAAATTTAGGCAACTCAAGGAAATAGAAAAGAGATACTACCTAAGCAGTATGGAAACCAAAATTTTAAAAAGAGAGATGGAGAAAGAAGCAGCAAATGATGAATAAACTACTACTAGCAACAATTTTAACTTTCGCTAGCCTACAAGCTAAAGAAAGCATAGAAATAAACGTATCACCAAGCAACAAGCAATATCAATTTGGTAAAAATATAAATTTAATCGGCACGTGGGAGGCTATAGAAACCAAATGTTGCGTAAATTTCATTTTTGGTAGATACGACAAAATAAGAATGAGATTCGATAAAAGCGGCAAAATTTATAGAGTAGAAAAAAATAAAGAAACCCCAACCGATATGATATGGAGCATAAATAGTAATGGAGTAGTAAAGGTAGAAAAAGACGATAGCTATTATGATAAAATAGGAATAAACGAAGCTGCTAAAAAATCCATACAAGGCAAAATGGTAAAAGAGATATTTAAAGGAGTAGAAACAATAGAATTTCAAATCCTATCTAAAGAAAACGACAATTGTTTTATGATAGAAAGAAATTTAAAACTATGCAAAATTTTAGGAAATTTACACACAGAACCCGATAAAATAATTCAAATCGAAATGCACTAAATTTCTTTAAGCCGAAACACTCAAATTCATATCAAAGGCACGAAGTATTTTAGAAATAGTCTCAAATCTGGGCTTAGAGTTCGGTTTGAAAATTTTATAAAAGCTCTCTCTATTAAGATTAGCCTTTTTAGCTATTTTTTCAACACCATAGCTTTTTGAAATATACAAAAGAGCTCTTTTAAGCTCCTCTAAATCACCGTCGGCTAAAACTTGATTTAAATATTCTTTTCTTACATCGTCATTATCTAAAAAGTCAGACAATTCAAAAGTTTTTAACTCTTTCATCGAAGCTCCTTTAAAATTTCCTTAGCTTTTTCAATATCACGCGCTTGAGTGGATTTGTCGCCGCCACAAAGCAAGATAATCAACGTATCGCCTTTAA
Organism: uncultured Campylobacter sp.; assembly: GCF_938045405.1. Classification (GTDB taxonomy): domain Bacteria; phylum Campylobacterota; class Campylobacteria; order Campylobacterales; family Campylobacteraceae; genus Campylobacter_B. The sequence continues at coordinate 4,458 of NZ_CALIMW010000286.1, forward strand.
AAGTAAAATAAATTCTAATGCCGCCTGAAACGAAAATTCTAAGCTCATATATATCAGTAGCATTAGTTACGGATTTATAATCGCCGAAATAGTCCTCATTTTTTATTTTGTCGATACGACGCAGAATCGAAGCTTTGGCTTTATAATCCAATAAATTCTTATACCATTTTTCAAAGTATGGAGTATATTTTACTTGCATAAAGCTATTATATATCTTTGTAGCTTAATGGCTACTTAGGTGCACGAATTCCTCATAACCCGAAGGTCGGTGGTTCAAATCCACCCTCTGCAACCAATATCTTTAAATTTATATCACAGCATCGTGACTTCAAAATTTTACTCTTGACTTCATTGAGGAATAAGAAAATCTTCTATAATCTAAATCGGGGTATTTTATCTACTAATTTATTTCAAGCTAATGGCTTAAAATTAATAATTATCGAGAAAGATATATAAAATTCTTTAAATTGTAAAATTTGCCGACTCGTCTAAAATTTGTGATTTATCATACCACCAATCTTATCAATAATATTAAATAGGAATTGCGAAAGACTTAAATTTGCACGGATTTTATTATCGTAACATTTAGAATTTTAAGGCTCTCTTTAACTTAAGCTCACACAAAGGAGTAGTAAGTTACGATGAGAGCTATGAAAAACAGGTATATAGTCCGTTCCCGAATTTCGCAGAAGAAATTTAGAGAAATTCTCAAGTACTTCACAGAAGATATAGAAGCATCAAAGATATCAAATTTAACTAAAATCTCAGAAGTAACCCTATGTAAAATCTTTAGAAAAATAAGAGCTCTTATGTCTAAAGAGTGCGAAAAGATAAGTAAATTTAGCGGTGAGATTTCCAGCTCGCAAGCTCGCCTAGAAGCTTCGCTTTGAGATTGATGAAAGCTACTTCGGATCTAAAAGAGTAAGGGGTAAAAGAGGTAGAGGCGCAGCAAATAAAACGCCAGTGTTCAGTATGCTTAAAAGAGACGGCAAAGTTTATACTCAGATAGTTAAAAACTGCTCTGCTAGTGAGCTAATACCCATATTATCGCAATATAGCGAGCTTGATAGCTCTACTATCTATTCTGATTGCTGGAAGGCTTATGACGGATTAGTAGATTACGGAGCCAAAGAGCACTACAGGGTGAAGCACTCTAAAAATGAATTTGCTAACGGTAAAAATCATATAAACGGCATAGAAAACTTCTGGGGTTAAGCTAAATTTAAAGGTATTAAGAAAGAGAATTTCTTGCTTCATCTTAAAGAGTGTGAATTTAGATATAATACTAAAACTACACAGGAAAAC
>NZ_CALIMW010000287.1 GCF_938045405.1 uncultured Campylobacter sp.
ACCTTTGTAAAAAATGGGCTAAGCTTACTATTATTTTGCAAATTTTAAGCTTAGATTGCCGTTTAAAGCCTTGGCTCGCTTTTTTAAACTTGGTTAGCTTTAAACTTAGCCCGCCGCCGTTTCGGGCTATAAATTTAGCTAAATTAAGGGCGCGCGGCGGATAGTCGGAGCGATACTTGAGTCGGTATAACATAAGCGCCTTGCCTAGAAATAAAATTTGCTCCTGCGCAGCTTATCGAGGGTTGAGTAGTCAGTACAATAAATTGATTGCGACGATCTGGGCAATCAAAATGACGCTTTAAATTTAGCTTGTTTTGAAATTTCACCGGGCTTTGGGCGAATTATAAAATTTTATCTAAGTCCACCTCGGAACTTTCATAATTTTTTACGGCTTCTTTGATTGCCAAAAGCCTCTTTTCGCTAAATTTAATAGATGCGCACTGTCTAAATTTTGCAAAAATTTCATCGAAACTTAGTGGATTATCGAAATTTCCTCGGTTGATAAAAACATCTTTTTTTATGATCTTTCCATCTTTTAAAGCAGCCTCTATGTGTCCGGGGAAGTATTTAGGAAAGCCTTCGTTTTTGCGCTTTTCATAGGTTATTTTTTTCGCAAGCTTTATTACCTCTGCTCTATTTAAATTTTCGTAGCTTTTTAAATTTAACTCGCCGTCAAAAAAAGCCGTAGCCATTAAAAACGGCATAGAAAATTTTGCCCCATAAGCTGTTTTTGGAGCGTATTTAAGCTCTATCGGATCGCAGATAAAGCTTATGGGGACCTCATCGACGTAGCACTTTATGCTTTTTATATCGTCGCTTTTTAGTCCGTCTTTTCTAAGTAAGATCGCGCAGTCGATCAGTCCGTGCGCAAAATGGCAGCTCGGATAGGGCTTGATAGATACCTGCATAATCTGCCAAATTTTGCCAAGACCTCTTACAAGCTCGCTTTTGTCGCATTCGCTTTCTATGCCGAAGGTCTTAAAGACATTATCTCTACCTTCAAAAACACTAACCGGCCCGCTCATTGCGTTTTTTGCGAAATTCACCGCCAAAATAGCGTTATTTACGCAGTTTGCGACGTGTATAACCTTGGAGTTAGAGCCGTTTGATAAAAATTCGTTGATGCCGCTTGCATAGCTTGCAGCGAGCCCTAAAGCATTTACGCATTCCTCTTGCTTTAGTCTTAATGCTACGCACATAGCGGTGGTGGCGCCGAAAATCCCTGCGATTGCCGTGGTGTGAAATCCACGTTTATGAAAGCTTCCTTTTGAGGCTATACCAAGTCTTGCGGCGACCTCCCATCCCGCTACGAAAGCAGTTAAAATTCTGCGTTTAGGAATTTTCAGGTAGCTCATATAGCTTAGACAAAGGGGCGTTAAAATTGCGCTTGCATGCACGATCGCCTCCGTATGCGTATCATCAAAATCAAGCGCGTGCGAGCTGATGGCGTTTATCATTGCCGCATAATTGGGGGCGAATTTTGCATTCCGCCCCCAAATTTTACATTCTCCGCTACTGCCAGGTAAATTTTTTATGGCTTTTATGGCGTTTTGTACGCTTTGCTCGCTACTACCGGCTATGCCTACGCCGATGCAATCAAGCATCAGTTCTTTAGCCCGCGATATGACCTCTTGCGGGATATTTTGATAGTTGAGCGTGGAGATAAATTTAGAAATTTCTACCGAGTACATGGCGGCTACTTTAAAATTTTGCTGTTTTTAATTTTTTGTAAAAAATCATTCACAAGCTGTGGGGCATAGCCGACATAAGTCGTCGGATCAAGCAACCTCTCTATCTCTTTTTTATCGAGGATTTTAGATACGTTTTTATCTTTTAGCAAAACCTCTTTAAAGCTTAGCCCTTCCTCTATGCCTCTCATCGCCGCTTCATAAACTATCTCGTGAGCGTGCTGCTTACCAAGCCGATCTGCAAGAGCAAACATTACTCGTTCGGCTAAAACGAAGCCGCCTAGCGCATTTAAATTTTTAAGCATCTTATCTTTTTTGATTTCAAGTCCCGATAGGACGGTTTTCATATTCGCCAAAACCACGGAGAGCATTAAGAAAATTTCAGGCAGTAGCTTCCACTCCATCTTCCACACCTGGCCATCTCTTTCATGCTCGTGCCTTTCGATATCCGAGAGTATTGCTATATTGGCTTTAAGGGTATTGCTTACGGTTACTGCATTTTCGCTTATAGCCGGGTTGCGCTTATGCGGCATCGTGGAGCTTCCCACTTGGCCTTTGCCGAAAGGCTCGGCCACTTCATCAAGCTCGTTGTGCGACATAATTAAAATTTGATGAGCGATCTTATTGAAAGTCGCATTAATATTACCAAGTACGTATCCGAGCTCTATAAATCTATCTCGCGCCGGCTGCCAAGAGATATCGGGCGTCTGCAATCCTAGCGATGTATCTACGAGTTCTTCAAGCTCATTGCATTTATTGCTTAAAGATGCCTTCGTTCCTACTGCTCCGACTATTAAGCCTACGTATAGTCTTTTCTCCAGCTCCTCGATCCGCTCAAAATGTCTATTTAGCTCTGATAGCCAAATGGCACTTTTATGACCGAACGTGATGGGAAGAGCCTGTAAGGACAGCGTCCTACCCATCATCGGAGTATTTTTATGCTCCTTTGTTAGCTTCAAAAGAGCTTTTGCTATATCTTTTAAATCTTTTTTGATAAGACTCAACCCCTCTTTGAACTGCAAAACAAGACCCGTATCTATGATATCTTGGGTAGTGACGCCAAAATGTACGAATTGTCCGAATTCCTTTTCGCAAGCCTTTTCAAGACCCCTAACGGTCGGCACGAGTGGATGTTTCGTCTTTTTAAATTCATTAAATATAAAATCCATATCCATAAATTTAAAAAACGCTTTTTTCGAAATTTCATCGGCCGCTTCTTTTGGAATAATGCCTAGCTTTGCTTGAGCCTTAGCTAGCGCAGCTTCGACGTCGAGCCATTTTTGAATTCTATTTTCTTCGCAAAAAATTTCTCTCATCTCGGAAGTGCTCCAAGAATCCTGAAGTATGAGCATATCAAAAACGCTTACTTTTTGCATGATGCATCCTTTTACTTTGAAATTTTATCAAGAGCCTGGGTCAGATCGGCTATAAGGTCGCTTGCATCTTCAAGTCCGATATGAAATCTCACGAACGGTCCTCTCTTACTCCAATCGCTTGCCGTTCTGGGAGGAACGGTAACCGTAGCCAGACTCTCATATCCGCCCCAAGAGGCTCCGATAGAAAACAGTTTAAGATCATCTACAAATTTGATCGCATCTTCTTTACTTATGCCGTCATTAAATTCTATCGTTACCATTCCATTTGCACCCAAATGATCGCGCATAAAAACATCGTGGTTCGGATGTGTTTTTAGGGTAGGATAAAATATTGTTTTTATCTCTTTCTTGCTTTGCAAAAATTCTACTATCTTTTTGGCAGATTTTTCATGCTCTCTTAACCTTACACCAAGAGTTCTGATACCTCTTAAGACTAGATAAGCATCGTCGGGACTTGCCGTAAAGCCGAAAATTTCAGGAAGTTTGTCGAAATTTTTCCACTCTTTTTCATTGATTATTACGGCACCCATTGTTACGTCGCTATGACCGCTTAGATACTTTGTCGCGGCAATTACCACGATGTCCACTCCAAGCTTCATTGGATGTAGCAAATAGCCCGAGCTGTATGTGCTGTCTATTGCTACGGGGATATTATACGCGTGAGCTATTTCGCAAAGCTTTGGTAGATCAATGATTTCATAAAGAATAGAGCCCGGGCTCTCGCAGAGTATTAATTTGGTATTCGGTCTTATCTTTGCTTCCACGTCGCTTGCATCGGCTTTGATGAAATCGACCTGCACGTCCACATTCTTTAAAAATTTCTCGCATATCGCACGAACGGGCCCGTATATGGCGTCGGTTATTATAAAATGAGCTCCCGCGCTTGCGTAATTTAACAAAACCATCGCCAAAGAAGCAAGGCCGGTAGGAAAAAGCTGGGCTCTGTATCCACCCTCAAGCTCGCAAAGAAGCTTTTCAAGCTCAAAATTAGTGGAAGTTCCTCTCGCGCCGTAGCTTAAGACTCGCTGTGTTTCACGAGCTTTTCTCGTCGCCTGCCAAGCGTCGTGATTTTTAAATAAAATCGTAGAAGCCCTCATTACGGGAGCGTTGACAGGGCGGACATCTAAGTTCTCATCTCCTCTTCCGAGGTGAGTTAATTTGGTATCTAGTTGCATAAAATTCTCCTTATAGATATATAAATGTCATTATTAAATTTGTAAGCCCGGCGACTATCATCGGAAGTGCCGTTCTTTTTACTACAGCAAACGGGCTAACCTTGGCGATTGTGGCGACTGCGATGATAGCGGGTGCGATAGGTGACATACATCTACCGAAGCCCGTCATTATTTGAACCGGTAGGATAATAGAGATTGTCTCGACATTAAATGATTTGGCGATATCCGGGATTAGTCCAGCAAAGCTAAAAAATGCTGCATTTCCCGAACCCATCAAAAATGCACTTATTGCAAGAAGGAAAGAGACAAAAACGATGATAGCAAATACACCGACCCCTGCGTCTTTTGCAAAATTTATCAAAGTATCGACAAAGCCTACTGCTAAAAGACCGCTTGCAAAAACCTGACCGCAGACGATGAGCGAAACGGTGATTACGAAAAGATGACCCATTCCTTTAAAAAATATCATCAAGGAATTTGCCGTCTCTATGAGGCTTTTGTATCTGACGCACTCAAATAAAATAGCGATCACGGTTGAGATCAGCATAGCTACCGGCACATTCATCTTAATGGAGCTGCCAACAATTTTACTAAAGCCGAGTATTAGAACTATCGGAATGATGGGAAGTATAGCATAAATAAGAGGCGGCTTTTTGATCTCTTTTTCTCCCGTCTCTTTGAGATCCTCCTCCACAGCAACGGCATCAAATACGAAGCCGTCTTTTTTATCAAAATATCTTTGCGAAAAATATACCGTAATCGCAACGGCTATGATGATAGGAATGGTCGTAGGAAGTTGATGGCTTACGAAATAAACCGCAGGATCGATGCCTGCTACCTTTGAAGCATATATTACGTTTCCGCTTCCGGGACCGTGATCGATAAACTGGCAAGAGCCTATTACTGAAAGCGCCGAGAGCTTACTAACTCCGGTTCTAATTAAAATAGGATATAGCGTAACCATTAAAAGTAGCGCAAGTCCTGCGTGGGATGGGATAAAAAGGACGATGATCTGCACTACGAAGTAAGAAACGACTAGTAGTACATATGGATTTTTGACTTTTTGAAGCGGCTTTTCAAATACCTTAAAAAGCGAATAACTAGCTCCTACGTGATCCATATATGCAGAAAATCCTGCGATACACATAAGCGTAAGTCCAAGCCCCGCAAGGGTGGAGGACATCTTTTGATTTATTACTTCAAATAGATCAAAAAATGCAAAATTCAGACTCTTCTTAGGATCTATAATTTCTCCTATGCCAAAAATAGCGGCTAACGATAATAACAAAAGTCCGCTTATGAGTAAGGCGGCGTGCGCGTTAACCTTTTTATAAAGCATAAAAACCAAGAATGCTATGACAGCCAAGGCTATGATTAGTCCTAACATTGTTTTGTCCTTAATTATTACGTTTGTTCGTATAAATTTAAAATACGAATACGGATAAATTTAACCTTATGATTAAATTTATCTTATTTTTCGGCGATAACTTCTATCTCCACCATAGCGCCTTTTGGTAGATCTTTTACCGCAAAGGCGCTTCTTGCCGGATACGGCGCTTTAAAAAAGCCGCCGTAAATTTCATTCATTTTGGCAAAATTTTGAATATCCGATAAAAACACGGTTGTTTTTACGATATTTTCAAAATTTAAACCAAGCTCGCATAAAACGGCTTCTATATTTTGCAGCGATCGTTTCGTCTGGGCTTCTATGCCCTCCACAAGCCCACCGCTCGTAGGATTGATCGGCAGCTGACCCGAGATAAATATCAGATCTCCGCAGATTCTATAAACGCTATAAGGACCTATAGCCTTTGGGTAGTTTTCCATACGTTTCCTCCTGGCGATAAAATTTTATTGTTCTTGAAAATTTTACAGGAAACTAGATAAATTTTTATTGAATTTGGATAAATTTGAGATAAATTTCTTATATTTGATTTGAAATTTACGGACATCATTGACTTAATAGCTATATTTTACGGACTTTACTTTATTTAATAAAAAATTATTGATTATGGGTAAAAGTGAGTAAAAGCGCCGACTGCGCGTCGCGATCGGTTAAGCTTTATGCGAAATTTTAATCGTTTTGATTTTTTTGCAGATAGCGATAAACGCTGGGTTCCGAAATACCTAGGTATTTCGCCACTTTGGGGATTGAGCCTTTGACGTTGAAAATCCCGTTTTCAAAAAGCTTTTTTATGCACTCCGCCCTGTTTTTCGGCCTCGGATCGCCCGCGTCCAGATTGTGCCTTTTTAATATATCTTCTATGATCTCCTCTATATTTTTGCTGAGCTGCTCTATCGCGTCTTGGGCGCTAGTTTTGGCGTCTGGCGCGGTTAAATTTGTAAGCCTTAAAAGCTCGTTTGAGAGCTTTTCAAATTTACTCCCGTCGTAGTTTATGCACAGCATCCCTTCTATGTTTTGCCCGTTTTTTATGAAAAAGGTCGAGCCGTTGATCTTTAAATTTGAACTGGTTTTTGCCTTATAATTGGTTATATAGTCGCATTCGAGGTATTTTTTTGACTGCATAAGCTCCAGAGCGAAGCCCGTGAGTGGAGAGTTGACGCTGCGGCCGCTGATATGAGAATTTTCGATCGCGACGACGCTTGAACGTTTTTGATTTATATCGTGTAGGACTATTTCGTAGTTTTGCCCGAGCACCTCGCCCAAAAATTTTACTAATTTCTCATACCGTTTTTTCAGATCTTCGGTCATGTTAAACACCCCCTTTTCAAATGTTACAATGACAAACGAGCGATGCGCGGGTCATTTTTGAATAATAAATTTAAAATTTCGACACGAGCCATGCCGAAAATAATCATAACGGCGGTAAGATGCCCGATCCCGCTTAATGCTTTACTCGCGCGTATGCTACGATATATTCAAGACCCGAATATAGCGTCAGTGCGACCGCGATCCAGAGTAGGGCGCTTGCATAAGGCCACTGCATCGTTAGCCAGCCGATAGCGATCATCTGAAAGACCGTCTTTACCTTGCCCGCCATCGACGCGGCGACCTCTATGCCGTCGCCCGCCATCGCTACGCGAAGACCCGTGATGAAAAACTCGCGGATTAGGATTAAGTAGATCGCCCACGGACTGGCGCGCCCGATAAACATAAGCCCCAAAAAGCCCGCAAGCGTCAGCATCTTATCGGCGAGCGGATCGATGATGGCGCCTAGTTTGGTCTTCTGGTTCCAAGAGCGCGCGATGTATCCGTCGAAAAAGTCCGTGACGGAGGCGATTACGAAGACTAGCGCGGCGAAATAATCGATCCAGCTGACGTGCACCGAGCCCACCATGCCGCCGTTCGCATGGCCAGCTAGTAAGATCAGCCAGAAAAACAGCGGCGCCAGCGCAACGCGAAAGCTCGCTAAAATATTGGGTAAATTTAGCATTATTTAAAGGTCGTTCCGCCGTCGACGATGAAGGTGTGCCCCGTCACCCAGCTAGCCTTGCTCGAGCATAGAAATAAACATGCTCCCGCCAGATCCTCCGGCTGTCCCATGCGTCCTAGCGGGCTAAGCTCGGCGGTTTTATCGCGTACCTCTTCGTAGTTCGTAAAGGCCCGCAGCGCGTCCGTCTCGATCGGCCCGCCGCTAACGACGTTTACGCGGATGTTTTTCTCTCCTAGCTCAGTCGCGGCGTAGCGCGCCATCGCTTCGACGGCGGCTTTTGCAGTGCCGTGTCCCGCGTAGTTTTCGATATAGACTAAATTTCCCGTGGAGCTAAGCGAGATGATCGAGCCGCCGCCTACCGCTTCCATGCGTTTTGCGGCTTCTTGCGCGCCCACGACGAAGGCATTTACGGTCGCGGTAAAGATATTGTTGATACCGCGCGGCTTTAGCCTCATAAATTTAGTGTATCCGCCCGCGACCGCGCGACCCGAGATGATGGCGTTTGAGATGAAAAAATCCACTCGCGCAAAATCCTCGTCGATCTTGGCAAAGAGCTCCTTGTAGGTCTCGGGCTCTAAGATATTGAGCGCATAAGCGCGCGCCTTGATGCCGTAAGTCTTCTCAAGCTCGGCTGCTTGCGAAGTCGCCAGCTCCTCGTTGGAATTATACGTAAAAGCGATATTTGCCCCCGCAGCTGCGAATTCCAAAACTATCGCCCTGCCTATGCCTCTCGTGCCGCCGCTGATAACTAGCGTTTTTCCTTTAAATTCGTTCGTCAATTAAAATCCTTTGATAGTGTATTGTTTCATTACGTTTTCTATTTTTTTGAGATTTTCCGCGCTCGGCTCGCAAAGCGGCAAGCGGTACTCCAAACTCGGCGCGAGGCCCGCGATATACATCGCCGCCTTGATCGGGATCGGATTGCTCTCGCAGAATAAAATTTTATTGATCGCGTAGAGATCGTCGTTGATCTGCTTGGCTTTTAAAAACTCATTTTGCAACGCAAATTTCGTTAGCTTTGCCGTGTAATCGGGCAGTAAATTTGCGGTGACGGAGATCACGCCCTTGCCGCCGTTACTTAGGATCGGATAGTTGATCGCATCCTCGCCGCTAAGCACGCTAAGGCGCGGCTCGTGCGCTAGCAGATCTACGCATTTATCGATGCTGCCGCTGGCTTCTTTGACGCCGTAGATGTTCTCGCAGTCGTTAAAAAGCTTGATGATCGTATCTGCGGCTATGTCGCAGCCGGTGCGACCGGGGACATTGTAGAGCAGTACCGGCAGATCTACCGAGCTAGCGATCGCCTTGTAGTGCAGATAGAGTCCCTTTTGGGTGGGTTTGTTGTAGTAGGGCGCTACGGATAAAATTCCGTCCGCGCCGTGAGCTTGCGCAAACTGCGCTAGCCCGATCGCTTCGTGAGTTGCGTTGCTGCCCGCGCCCGCTAGCACCTTGACGTCCGTGCCCTTGCACGCATCTACGGCGATCTCGATACAGACGCGGTGCTCGTCGTGCGTCAGCGTCGCGCTCTCGCCCGTGGTGCCTACGGGCACGACCGCGCTTATGCCGTTTGCGATCTGTCTTTTGATGAGCTTAGCGTAGGTCTGCTCGTCCAGTTTGCCCTCTTTAAAAGGCGTGATCAGCGCCGTCATAGAGCCGATTATGACATTTTTATTCATCGTTTTCCTTTCGTAAGATAATGCTCGTGGAGCTTTTAAGGCTTAGATAGGTTTTCATCGCTTTTTTAACCGCGTTTTTATCTAGACTTTTGATCTCGCGCTCCAGCCTAAATAGCGCGTCCAGATCACCGCGGACGATGTAGCTGCCGTACATCTGCGCTACTTTGCTAGCGCTGTCGAGAGAGTAGATCAGATCGCTACTTAGGGTATTTTTGATCTTTAGCATATCATCGTCGCTTATTTTAGCTTTTTTAGCTTTTTCGATCAGCGCTAAAATTTCATCCCTCAGCGTCTCGCCGCTTATGCCCTGGTTGCAGACGGCAAAGACTATAAATAAATTCTCGTCCTTGGCGCTCATATCGTAGATGTTGATCTGATTGGCGAGTTTTTTCTCATCGACTAGCACGCGCTGTAAAAGCGAGCTCTTGCCGCCGCTAAGATATATATCCATCGCTTTGATCGCCGCGGCGTCAGGGTGGTTAAACGGCGGAATTTTAAAAGCGACCGCCACGATCTGCGCCTCGCTGTTTTTGTAAATAACGCTAAGCTTCTCGCCGTCTTGCGCAGGCTCGGTGCAGTGAAGGCGCGGAATTTCGCTCTTGTTTTTTACCGGCGCGAAGTATTTTTTAGCCGCATCAAACGCCGCCTTTTCGCCGATGTCGCCGGTGATCAGCAGCACGGCGTTTTGCGGCTGATAAAATTTAGCGTGAAATTCTTTGATATCTTTGATACTCCAGTTTTCGATGTCCTTGCGAAAGCCGATCGGCGTCCAGTGGTACGGGTGGTACAAAAACGCGGCGTTGTAGAGCCTGAAAAATAGGTATCCGAACGGATCGTTATCGGTGCGCCACAGCCGCTCCTCGAGCACGACCTTGCGCTCGGGCTGAAATTCTTTGTCTTTGAGGCTTAAGTTTTGCATTATGTCGGCGTAAAGATCCAAGCAGACCTCTAAATTTGCGCTCGCGCACTTGATGAAATAGTGCGTGTAATCAAAGCCCGTGCTTGCGTTATTTACGCCGCCAAAACCCTTTACGATCGCGTCGAACTCGCCCGCCTTGCGATTTTTCGTGGATTTAAAATTTAGATGCTCCAGCATGTGCGCGATGCCGCTTTTGCCCATCGTCTCGTCGCGCGAGCCGACGTTGTAAAACACGTCCACGCTGATGACGCCGCTGCCTTTATTCATCGGGATGTGATAAATTTGAAGCCCGTTTTGCAGCGTGATTTTCTTAAATTTAGGAAACATTAATCTTTTTTCGCCTTTCGTTTTTTGCTTGAGTTTTGCTCTGCGTCTTGGGCGCCGCTCGCTTCTTTGGCCTCTTTAAGCTCTTTGGTCTCTTTAGCCTCGGCATTTTTAGTTTTGGCACTGCTTTGCTTTACGTTTTTGACCTTAGAACTTTTGCTTTCTGCACTATTTTTCGGCGCGGTTTTTGTTTTGACGGTTTTGCTTGCCGTGTCGCCTTGCTTTGTCCTTTTAGCCTCTAAATTTTCGCTTTTTGCATCGCTTTTCGAGAGATTTTTTGCTTCAGTGTCCTTCTGCTGCGCAGTATTCTGGACGGTATTCTTCTGAGAAGCGTCATTATCCTTTGCAGTATCTTTTTGTGCGGCGTCTTTTTGCTTAGCGTCCTTGGAAATTTTACCGCGTTTGGAACCTGCGCCACTTTTTAAAATTTGGCTTCGCTTTTGATCCGCATCGCTTTTGGAGGTAGTTTTTGAAATTTTATCCTGCTTATGATCCACGCTGCCTTGCTTTGCGTTTTTAGCCTCTAAATTCTCGCTCTCTGCGCCGTTGCGCTTTGTGTTTTTAACCTCGGAATTTTCGCTTTTTGTGCCGCTTTGTTCGGCCGAGCTTTGATCCGTCGCGGTATCTGCGCTTACCAAGGTGCTTAAATTTGCCGAAGTGCTAGAATTTTCGTCCGATTCAGAGATTGAGTTTGTTTGATCGGTTGGAATTTCATCTGTTTGAACGGCGGGAATTTCATCAGCTTGGGCGCTCGATATCTCGCTTTTGCCGTCGTTTGAAATTCCATCCGTTTCCTTACTTTCGGGTGCACTTGAAATTTCATCCGTCTCCTCGCCTTTGGCCGCGTTTAAAATTTCGTTTGGTTTAGCGCCAGCTCCTTTATTTTCGCAAGCGCGCAAATCCACGCCGTTGTCGCGATTTTTGGCTTGATCGCCTCTGGCGCCGTATCCTTCGCCTGCGCGATCTTTTAAATTCGCCCCAACCGCCTCGCTTATGTTATTGAAACCGTCTGCGCGCAAAAGCCCAGCTAGCCCCTCGTTGATCGATTTTGCGACGAACGGGCCTTTGAAGATAAAGGCGGTAAAAATTTGAACCAGGCTCGCGCCCGATTTGATGCGCTCGTAGGCCTCCTGCGCGCTGTCTATGCCGCCGCAGCTGATTAGGATAGTGCGGCCGAAGAGCTCGCGAGCGACCTGCGCGAAAAGCTCGCGCGATTTTTCGGTGATCAGTCTGCCGCTTAGGCCGCCAAAATCCCTAGCATTGGGACTTAGCGAATAATCAACGCTGGTGTTGTTTATGATAATGCCGCTTGCGCCGTTTTGCATCGCGCACTCGCACAGCGCGATCGCCTGAGCCGCGCTCATATCGGGCGCCAGCTTTAAGACGAGCGGCTTATTTGTGATCTTTTTCATCGCTCCGATCAGCTCGCTTATGAAGCTGTTTTCTTGCAAAGCGCGCAGATTCGGGGTGTTCGGCGAGCTTACGTTGATGATGAAAAAATCGCACAGCCCGTTAAATTTACGACCTAAGGCTTCATAATCGCTCAGCGCATCCTCGTTCGGGGTAGCCTTATTTTTGCCGATATTTGCGGCGATCGGGATTTTAAAAGGATAAATTTTTAGCACGCGATGCTCGATAACATCGGCGCCTTCGTTGTTAAAGCCCATCGCGTTTTGAATGCTCTGCTCGCTAACGAGGCGAAAAAGTCGCGGCTTTTCGTTGCCGCTTTGAGGTCGCGGCGTAAAGGTGCCAAAATCGATGTGTCCGAAGCCAAGAGCCGCCAGAGGCGCGATCATTGTGGCGTTTTTGTCGAATCCGCCCGCGATACCTACGGGATTATCGAAGCTGAGATTCCATATATTTTGAGTTAAAATTTCATCTTTATAAACGCCGAATTTTGCCAAAGCTTCAAGTCCGCCCGGAGTCGCATAGAGCGCGCGAAGTCCGAATTCTGCGATCTTGTGAGCGGTTTCTGGATCGAATAGAAAAAAGATTTTTTTCAAGGTATCGTAATTCATAATTTTTCCTCAAATTTTGCGTAATGGTAGCTAAAATTTAATTAAATATAGATAAGAATTTCGCGCCGTATTTGCAATCTGCGGCGGTAAAATTTAGTTCCGAAATTATGCGCTTGGAAGAGGCTGCGTAAAATTTTTATGGCTCGCCGCGTCGATCTGAATTTACGCAGAAGCTCAAAGATGCGCGCCGTAAATTTTATAAATTTAGCCCGCCCGGGTACGTGCCGAAACGCGCGGTGCCCGTGGCACGGCTCGCGGTGGCTGGCATCGTACGCGATTTTATCCTGCGCCAATATGCGCTCAATCCCGCTGACGCTAAATTTTAAAATTTAAAGCGTCTTACTCGCGCTGTTTGAGTTTAGCGCGCCTCTTTGCCGCCGAAAGCAACAATCATCGTGCCCAGAGGAATGATCGCAACGCCCAAGATAATAGCTAGCGGGTTTAGCAAGGACAGCTTGGCAAGCAGGTAGATCGCCGCCACGAGCGCCGCGTAGGACAAAATTTTAAACGGAGAGAAAAATGCCCCCGCAAAATTGCTCCGCACCTCGCTCCGCTCAAGCTCACCCTCAAAATCATCCGTGCCTTCGAAGTCATCCTTTGATTTGTCGCGAACGGCGGCACCTAGCTTGCCGTTACCTGCGCCATCGCTATGATTGTTGCGATCTGCGCCGTCACTCCAGCCGCCGCTATCTACGCCGTCGTCCAGGTCGCCGCTCGCTCCGCCTTTCAAATCGTCGCAACGCTCGTCTATGCCGTCTTGCGAACTATTGCTAGCTTCGTCGTCTATATCGCTTTGCGAGTTTCCGCAAGTCTTGCCGTCATTCGTTTTAAATTTATCGGCGACGTGTCCCAAAGCGGTCGCGTCGTAAGCAGGGGTTTCGTTGCGGTTGTCTTCGGTAGAATTTAAGTCGCGCTTGGTAGCAGCGGTTCTGCTGCACTCGGCGTCTAAATTTGAGCTGCGAGTAAAATTTATATCGGCGGCGCACCCAGCGGAGCTTGCGGTACGCTCGGTAGAGTTTGCGGCGCGCTCGGCGGCGGTCTCATCGTGCGTGACGCAACTATCGCCGTTTTCTATGCGGACATCGCCGCTAGCGAAATTTACGGCGTCTTCGGAATTTTGCGCGTTTGAAATTTCGGCGCCTGAATTTAGATCACTAAAGCTTTCGTTCTTTAAAATTTCGCCGCCGCAAATTTTGCCGTATGAAATTTTATCGTTGTCGCTCGCGCCGCCTCGGTTTTCGCCGCCAAGGCTTGCGGAATTCGTATCGTTTGCGGAAGTTTTGCCGCTTATGAAACCGGCGGAATTTTTAGAGCTTTGCTGTAAAATTTCATCGTATTTACCGGCTCTTAGCTCATCTTCTATCTTGTTTCGGTAAGCGCGAAATGAAAAATATACCGCGCCGAATGCGCCCAAAAATCCCGCTTCCAAGCTAAGAAGCCACGCAAGAGCCCGCACGCCGAAAGAGGCCGTGCCGAAAAACCCTGCGCCGCAAAGCGCTAGCCCAAGCAGGGCAAATGCCGCGTTTAGCGTGCAGTATATGAGCAAGAACCGTCTATTCAATCCCGCTCATCCCATTCATCATCGTCGTCGAAATTTTTTGGATTCGCCTTGTATTTCGGATCGTCCTCGAGCTCTTTTAGGCTCGAATTTAGCGCCTTGCACGCGCGGTAAACGTTCAGAAACGCCGCTGCAATGCCGATGGCGATGCCGAACCAGAGCAAAAGCAGTGAGCCCGTGAGGTGCCGCAGTCCAAGCCCGATCGCCACGCCGATGCCGATCGCCACGACGATTGAGATGCCTAGGCTGATGTCGCAGGCGCCCTTTACGATTTTGTTTA
>NZ_CALIMW010000288.1 GCF_938045405.1 uncultured Campylobacter sp.
AGCGACGTGGAGGCGATGTTTGACGAAAAAAGCGCGCAGCTTTTAAAGCGTCTTGCGGATGCTGGCAAGGTCGTTTTTGAGGACGGCTACTATAAAATCGCTAAGAAATAGCGGTGGAATTGCGAGGTAGAATTTCGTTTCGTAATTTAATGGCAAAATTTTATCGAGATTTCGCAGGTGGAATTTTGCGTCCAAATTTTTAATAGGTGAAATTTTACGTAAATAACTCGTGATGACGTGATGAAATAATAGGGCGCGTAATTTGGATTTAAAATTCTCCAAAAAATAAATTTAATTGGCGAAAATTCTAATGGCAAAAATGCGGGCGCAAATGCTTCGACTACAGAAAATTCCAATATCAAAAAAATATAATTTTAGAAATTCCACCTCGCAAAATTCTGGCAGCGAAGATCGGGACGCTAAAAATTTAAGCGGCGAAAAACAAGGTGCCAAAAATTCGAGTGCGTAAAATTTGGCTCGCATGATAAA
The DNA here is from genome assembly GCF_938045405.1 of uncultured Campylobacter sp. Taxonomy (GTDB): domain Bacteria; phylum Campylobacterota; class Campylobacteria; order Campylobacterales; family Campylobacteraceae; genus Campylobacter_B. The sequence continues at coordinate 490 of NZ_CALIMW010000288.1, forward strand.
AAATAAAGCTACGTTAAAATTTAAAAATTTCATCGCCCGCCCGCGCTCTTTTTGGATCCGCACAAAGCTCACGCGAGCAGGTGCAACTCTTTGCTACTCATTCCCGCCGAAGCCGTTTGTCTCGAAAGATCAAGCATCGTCGCAAAACCGAGCGGAGTAGGTAAAAATTTAAAAAATCAAAATTTTAAAAGTTTAAATTTTAAAAACCGAAACGCTACGAGTACAAATTGCGAGGCAAATCGTTACATAGACTTTAGCGCGGATTACGATACGGATCGCAACATACGCCTTAAACATATTATTGCAGCACATGCCAAAGCATAAACTTTAACGCAGATCGAGACTTAAATTTAAATATATGCCACGATATAAATTCTAGCGCGGATTATGACATAAATCTCGTCAAGGATCACGGCGTAAACCAAAGTATGACTTACTACGACATACGCCCTAATGCAGATCGCGACATAATTTCTAACGCAGATTATGATATAAATTCCAATAGACATCGCGCCGTGAATTTTAAAATTTCAAACGCAAATTTAAAAGCGAATTTGGCAGTTTTAAAAGCAGATTTAAGGACGGATTTTAGATTATGAAATTTTTAAATTTAAAAGTTGCTGCCGCCGTGTTCGCGCTGCTACTCTCAGGCTGCGACGGATGGAAGCACCATCTAAGCAGCGACGGCACCTCGCTCGCCTCCAAGTTTGACCTCTCCGAGCGCACGCTAAAGATTGAGGCAACGACAAGCCGCTCATGTTGTTTTTCTATACCAGCAGCCGAATTTAGAAATTCTGAAATTTTAAAATTTAGATAAAATTCTACGATTTGGAATTTTGATAAAATTTCTGTGGCTACCAGCTTCCGCTAGCACCGCCTCCGCCGAAGCTTCCGCCGCCCCCACTGAAACCGTCTCCGCTAAAACCGCCACTTCCTTTAAATCCGCCAAAATCCCCAGATGAGTTGCCTCTCATGCGCGATGAGCGCGCGATTTCGCTTATGATGTCTGCGCTCGAGATTATATCCTCGTCGCTTCTTCTGAGGCGCGTCACGCGGCGGCTTAGTATCGCAAAAAGCAAGACCGCAAAAAGCACCATAAAGATCGCAAAGTCCTTGTTACTCGGATCCTGCTGCGCGTTGGCGTTAAGGGGATCAAATTTTATATCGCCGCCTTCGATCGTGCTGATGATCGCCGAAATCCCGCTAATGACGCCACTTTCGTAATCTCCCTGCCTAAAATAGGGCAGAATTTTATTGCTGATGATGCGTTTGGCGCGCATATCGGTTAGCACGCCCTCTAGCCCGTATCCGACCTCGATACGCACTTTATGCTCGTGTGGAGCGACAAGCAGCAGTACACCGTTGTCGCGCCCTTTTTGCCCGATACCAAGAGCGCGCGCCTGCTCTACGCCTATTTCCTCGATAGAGTAGCCGCCGAGCGATTTTAGGCTTATGAACATGATCTGGTTTGTGGAATTTTTATCGAAAGTCGTTAAAATTTCATTCAGACTCTCTCTCGCGGCTGGGCGTAAAATACCAGCCTCATCAATTACGGCGGTGCCGTTTGGATGGGCTAGATACTCGCTAGGTGCGGCGACGCTTATTACAAATAGCGCCATCAGGGCAAAAGCAAATCTCCAAGCCACTCTCATCGCAGCTCCACCAAGGTCTCTTCTATCTCGTTATTTTCGCTATCTTTAGGCACTCGCATGGCTAGCTCGCACAGCGCGTCCATCGCCTTTAAAACGGCAGGCTCAAGACCTTGCGTGCTGGGGTTAAATTCTGTCGTGATACGTTCAAACTCACCCTTAGAGATAAACTCCGCCGCCCGCGCGCCGCAGATGATGTGAGCGCAGCGCTCGCGGACGCAAACACAAAACATTATCGCTTCTTTTACGCTGCCGTAGCGCTCGTAAAATTTTTGCATCGCAAACTCACCCGAAAGCCGAAGCCTGCGAGATTTAGGCGTGATTATAGTTAAAAGCGTGGGGCATTTAGCTAGCAGAGCTTTAATCGCTATAAAGCTAAGCGCTACGATCTGCAGTAGCTCAGCTTTGCTTATTTGCGGCACGAAGCACAGAACGATGCCGATCGCAAACGCCGTCACTGCCGCCGCGCTATAGCTAGCTTCGCAGTCCTCGCTTGCTTCGCGCGCGACCACGCAGACGATCTGCGCACCGCTTGCAGCTTCGGCTTTCGTGATTAGCTCGTGGATTTTTTGCTTGCACTGCTCGCTTAGCATTTGCCGCCTTTAGCGTTATTTAAACGAGACGCTAGGGGCTTTTTGGCTTGAGCTATCAGCGCTAAAGCTAGGTTTGGCGCCGCCTAGTCCTACTATGCGCGCGATGATGTTTGTAGGAAAGGTCCTAATTAGCTTGTTGTATTCCTGCACCGAGGCGATGTAGTCCTTGCGCGCTACGGCGATGCGGTTTTCCGTGCCTTCGAGCTGATTTTGCAGCTCGGCGAAATTCTGATTTGCCTTAAGATCCGGATAACGCTCGACTACCAGCATCAAGCGCGATAGGGCTGAGCTAAGCTCACCTTGGGCGCCGTTAAATTTTGCAAACGCCTCCGGATCTTGCGCTAAACTTTCTGCATTGATATTGACAGCGGTTGCCTTAGCGCGGGCATTTATGACGCCTTCTAAGGTATCTTTTTCATGGCTAGCGTAGCCCTTGACGGTTTCTACGAAATTTGGAATCAAATCGGCGCGACGCTGATATTGATTTTGCACCTGACTCCACGCGGCCTTAACTTCTTCATCTTTGCTTACGAGCTTGTTGTAAACCGGCACTGCAAATATCGCAAACGCAATCGCCGCAATCACTAAGACGATTAGAGCTTTGATTAAGATATGAAGCCCTCCTTTTTGGCGCGGATACTCTCCTCCGCCAAAGCTCTCGCCTCGCGCGGATAAGCCTTTATCGTCGTAACCTATACGCTCGTTATTTTCTCCTTGCAGCTCTTTCATTGAAATCTCCTTGGGATGTTGGAATTTAATTTGACTAAAATTTCATATTCGATCGTGCCAAAGTGTTTTGCCCAAATCCGCGCGTCGTCCAGCACGCAAACTCGCTCTCCGCCAAATTCCGCGCAGAAACTATCCATCGACATTTTTCCGAGCATTTTTTGCCCGCTTGCAAGCGCTAGCTCGCCCTCGCCGTCGTAGCGAAATAGCCCATCGGCGTAGCCCAGATCGTATGTGCCGATCTTTATATCGCGTGGCGCTTCAAATTTCGCGCCGTAGCCCACGCGCTCGCCTTTTTTCAGCACGCGCGAGCTGATCAGATCGGCATAGAGCTTTAGCACGGGGTGTAAATTTAGGCTCTCGTCAAACTGAGGATAGCCAAACTGTGCCATGCCTACGCGCACATATTCGTCCTCAAAACCTGCACTTCGCTCGATAGCTGCGGAGTTGCTCGAATGAAATTTTAAATTTCCAAAGCCTGCGGCGGCGGCTTTGTGTCCCACGAAACGCTTAAATTCTATAAAATTTTGCCTTTGTGCGAAAAAATCTCCACTTAGCTCGTCGCTTGCGCGAAAGTGTGTGAAAAAGCCACGAAGCTTAAATCCGCCCTGCTTGCATAGCCTAAGCGCCTCATCTAGCTCGTTCGCAGCGATGCCGTTTCTGTGCATAGCAGTATCTGCAGCGATATAAATTTTAAGCCCTCGTTTAAGATGCGTAAAGTAGCTCAAATCATTTACCGCGTAGCAAAATCGCTCGTCCTCGTCCCCGCGCGGAATGTGCGAAAGCACTAAAATTTCGCCGAATAGATCCGCGATCTGCGCAGCTTCCGCAGCACTTCGCGTTACGGCGCGTACAAAGCCTAGCTTTGCCGCTTCCTCGCAGCAAAGCCTGCAGCCATGACCGTATGAATTATCTTTGGCTACCAAAAATACTCGCTCCGCTTCACCTACTTTGGCGGCGATTTGCGCTAGATTGTGCGCATAAGCGGCGCGATCTAAAATGATCTCAGACATCGAAATTTAGCCCATAAGTGCGGTATAAATATGGCAGCAGCTTGCGCGCGGCGTAGTCGTATCCGTAGAATTTCGCGTAAATTTCTTTCAAGCTAGCCGCGCCTGCGCGCTCGAAATCAAATACGTCGGTATCCGCGATTTTTGGCACGCGCTCATCTAAGAATTTAAAAAATTCCGCTCTCGCAGCCAAAAGCTCTTTTATATTTTTTTCAACCTCTTGCTTTTCAGATTCGTTCATCTCTGGTCCTTTAAATTTTCTAGTTTACCTAAAAATACGCGCTGCATCTCGTCGCGAAACTCAGGGCTAGAGGCCTCGAAGCGAGTTACGATCACAGGCGTGGTGTTGCTTGCCCGTACGAGCGCCCAGCCGTCATCAAACCGCACTCTGATGCCGTCGATCTCGATAATATCGCGGATGGGTGGCAGCTCCGCGATACCTGCGTGGATTTGAGCTTTAAGAGCCTCGATAATCTTAAATTTCGCCTCCTCGCTCGTATTAAATTTAATCTCATCAGTGCTAAAAACCCGCGGCAGCTTGTCTAGCTCGGCGTCTAAATCATATCCTTTAGCTACGAGCTCAAGCACGCGCATCATCGCATATACGCCGTCATCAAAGCCGAAATATCGCTCTTTAAAGTAAATATGCCCGCTAACCTCGGCGGCAAGGTCGATGCCTAGCTCTTTCATCGCCTTTTTGATATTGCTGTGGCCGGTCTTGCCCATGAAGCTTTTGCCGATCTTATCGATGGTATCGTACATCGCTTGAGAGCATTTGACCTCGCCTAGGATGCGCGGGCGGTGCATGTTTAGAGCCAGTAGGCAGGCTAGCTCGTCGCCTTTGATATTGCGGCGCGGAGTTAGCACGGCGATCCTATCGGCATCTCCGTCAAAGCCGAAGCCCAAAGCCACGCCGTCTTGCTTCATCGCAGCTTTGAGATCTGCTAAATTTTTCTCTTCGCTGGGGTCTGGGTGGTGGTTTGGGAAGTTGCCGTCTGGCTGCGGAAATAAAATTTTGGCATTTAAGTCCAGCCTTTCGATGATTTTAGTAGCGGTAACGCCTGCGGCTCCGTTTGCGCAGTCAATGATAAAAGGCGCGGCAAAGCCTTTAAGCGCTGCAAATTCCTTCTCAAAATATGCTAGATACTCGCTTAAGATGTCGTACCTCTGGGCGCTTGTATCGGTCGGAATTTCAAAATTTGAACCGATCAGCTCCCGCACCTGCGCGCCAAGACGCCTTAAATCCTCGCCGAAGAAGCTGTCCGTACCGATCGTGATCTTAAAGCCGTTGTAATTTTTGGGATTGTGCGAGCCGGTGATCATTACGTTTGCGTTAAATTTATGCGTAAATACGCTAAAATAACCCACCGGCGTCGGCAGCAAGCCGATATTATAAATCCGCAACCCGGCAAAATTTAGCCCGCTTACGAAATAGCCGAAAAGCTCATCCGCGCTAAGACGGGCGTCGTATCCCACGCTAACGCGCTCAAGCCCGAGATTTGCGATATGTTTGCCAAGCGCGAAGCCGATCGCTTTTACGCTGCGCTCGTTTAGCTCCTCGCCCACGATGCCGCGAATATCGTATTCTCTAAAGATATCTTCGATCATAAAATTCCTTTAAATTTAAATCGCGGTATTTTATAAAAACTTGCTTAATATTTATATTATAAATGATAAAATCGCCGCTAAAATTCCAAAGGATGATTATGAAAAAATTTATTCTAGCAGCGATTTTAGCGGCTTTTGCTTGCGCGGGCGATTACGAGCTCGTAGGTAGCGTAAATACTTCGTTTAGAATTTTTGGCAAAGACGATCGCATCGAAGTTATCGCGGTTAAAGATCCTAAGATCGACGGCGTGACCTGCTACGTCTCTTACGCCAAAAAAGGCGGTGCCAAAGAGATCATCGGCGTGGAGGAGGACCGCTCCGAAGCCTCTGTGTCGTGCGTGCAGACAGCGCCTAAAATCATCATTAAAGAGGAGCTGAAAAAAGAGGATATTTTTGAAAAACGCAGCTCGTTGATCTTCAAAAAGACCCATGTAGTCAGGCTTTACGATGCGCTGCAGGGCTCGCTAATCTATTTGGTTTATTCAGACAAAGTGATTGACGGCTCGCCCAATAACTCGATCTCGGCGATCCCGTGCCACCAAGCCGTGGGCGACGTGTGCGAGCTCGCATATGCCCAAGGCAAAAAATAATAATAAGGAATTCCGCAAAGATAGAATTTTATCGCAGCGGAATTCTAAATTAGAAATTACGCGATGAGATGACGCATGAAATTTAATAGAATTTCGCCAAATTCCGTAGCATTTTATAAAATTTTATCCGCGCCGTTAAATTCCTAAGCGAATGCCTAAGAAGAGAATTTTACCGCTTTATTAAAGCATCTTAACGCATATTCGCGCTACGCTAGCGGACGATGCGCTTGCAGGTTGTAAGTCGTAAAATGAAAAATTAAGCAATTTTTGCTAAAATCTCGCGATTTTGAAAACCCTCGTAAATCTAAAGGAAATCAATGAAGACATTTTTTAGTATGGAGTGCGCGTCAGTGATGCTACTGATTTTGGCGCTAGCCTGTGCGATCGCCACTTTCGTAGAGACCGCTTACGGCACGGAAGTAGCTTGGGCGATGGTTTATTCTACTGCGTGGTTTGGCGCGCTGATGGTGCTTTTGGGAATAAATTTAACCTACAATATCTATCGCTACCGCATGATTAAGCTTCGCACGCTGCCTGCGCTAATCTTTCACGCAAGCTTTTTGTTTATGCTTGTTGGAGCAATTTTGACGAGATATTTCGGCTTTGAGGGCAATATCCATATAAGAGAGGGCGGCGAAAGCTCGATCGTAACGACCAAAGACGAGGTCGTTCAGCTCCTTACTTTAGGCAGCGATGGCGAGTTTATCTCCGCCGATGAGAGCAAATTTTTAAACGGCGCAGGACGGATGAACTTCGATCTCAATCTAGACGTAGAGGGCAGGATCGCAAATTTAAAATTTAAAGAGCTTGTAGAACATGGCGAGCTAAAATGGGTGCAAGATCCGACCGGGCAGGCTCCTGCGCGCGTGGAGCTATTATTTTCAAACAATGTCGGCAGCCAAAATGTCTCCTTGCAATCAGGCGAGAGCATGGAGATAGGCGAGCTTAGTATCACTTTTAACGCAGAGCCTAAAAGTAAGAATTTCATCTACATAAAATCTAAAGACGGCAAATTCTATCTAAACTCAAGTCTTGATATAAACGCCACTAAAATGGCTGATATGAGCACTGCGCCGCTTAAGAGAAACGAGGATAATCCGCTAGGCAATCTCTTGCTTTACAGCTTTGACGAAATAAATTTCGCCCCCGTTAGTCTGCTTAGCTCCGCGGTCGAGAAATTTGTTCCGGTAGCTGCGAATTTACCGGGTGAGCCCGGCGTAGTAGCTACGTTAAGCTTTGCGGGGCAGAGTCGCGAAATCTATGTGCCTAGGGATTCGCATGGCGCTAGCTACAAGGTGGGAGATAAGAATTTCATCGTAGCCTTGGCGCCAAAGATGCTTCATCTGCCTTTTAAAATCGCGCTTCGCGACTTTGTGATGGATCGCTATCCAGGCACCAATTCGCCCTCTGGATATAAAAGCGAAATCACGTTAAAAGACGGCAATACGAGCTTTGATTATGATATTTTTATGAATCACGTGCTCGATTACGGCGGATACCGATTTTTCCAAAGCTCATACGACACGGATGAGCGTGGTACCGTGCTTTCGGTCAATAAAGACCCCGGCAAAGCTCCAACTTACATCGGCTATTTTTTGCTTTGCGTGGGGATGTTTTTTAACTTTTTCAACCGGGGCTCGCGCTTTTTCAAGCTCTCGCGCTTAATCAGCGAAAATACGCATCTTGCTCGAGAAAAAGATGTAAATTCTAAAAATTCCGTGTCTAGCTCGGTGCCCGTAAGCTCCGCAGAAAGCTCCATATCAAAACGCACCAAAAAATCGCGACGCGGTACTAAAGGCGCAGCATTGGCATTAGTAGGCGCGTTGGCTTTGAGCTTGAGCGCATTGTATCCTAGCACAGCAAATGCCGAACAAAACTCCACGATTCAAAATTCTACTTCGCAAAATTCCGCCTCAAATGCAGCCGCAGAAAATTTCGCGCCGCAAAGTTC
>NZ_CALIMW010000289.1 GCF_938045405.1 uncultured Campylobacter sp.
GATCGATCCGAAAACAAACGACGTCAAATTTGAAATGGACGTGGAGTCGGCGTCTAGAGACGACGTGGCATACCGCGCGATGGTTATCGATCCGAATATCTTTGATTATTAAAATTTCGCGATAGGTTGGAATTTAGCTTTTAAATTCCACCTGTCGCTTTGGTGCGGATAGAATTTTGCAAATCAAGCGCGAAATTTTAAATTTTTATGTAAGATGAATTTTTTTAGCAAAGGAGCAAAAATGCAGTATTTAACCTTAAACGACGGCAATAAGATGCCGATTTTAGGATTTGGAGTATTTCAGGTAGATCCGAAAGAGACGCAAAGATGCGTTGAGGATGCGATCTCGGTCGGCTACCGCAGCATCGATACGGCAAAGGCGTATTTTAATGAAGAAAGCGTGGGTGCAGCAATTAAGACGGCTCTTGCAGGCGGGCTAAAGCGCGAGGAGTTGTTTATCACTACTAAGCTTTGGATTAACGATTCAGGCGAGGAACAAGCGCTAAAGGCCTTTGATGCGTCGATGAAAAAGCTAGGGCTTGACTACCTCGACCTTTATCTCATTCATCAGCCATATGGCGACACCTACGGCGCGTGGCGAGCGATGAGTAGGCTTAAAAAAGAGGGTCGCATCCGCTCTATCGGCGTTAGCAACTTCTACGCCGATCGGATCGTCGATCTGTGCGAAAACAGCGGCGTCATCCCTGCGGTAAATCAGCTTGAGTGCCATCCGTTTTATCAGCGTGAAGCGTTAAAGCGCACGCTTGAGGATTACGGCATAGCATTTGAATCGTGGGCTAGCTTCGCCGAGGGTAAAAACGATATATTTAAAAACGCCGTACTAAGCGGTATCGGTGAAAAATATGGCAAAAGCTCAGCTCAGGTTATTTTGCGCTGGTTAATTCAGCGCGGCATCGTCGTCATTCCAAAGAGTGTAAAAATAGAGCGAATGAAGCAAAATTTCGACGTTTTTGATTTTGCGCTTGCGCCTGATGATATGGCTACCATTGCTGCGCTGGATATAGGCAAGACGCTATTTTTTGATCATAGAGACGCCGAGCGCGTAAAGTGGATAATCCATGCCTTTGATAAGTAAAATTTATTAAATTAAAGCGGATTGCATGCTTTAAAATTAAGCTGCGAGCGTGCAATCCTTGCTATTAAATTTGAGCTTGAGCGAGATCAGAGATAGAGCTTGTGGCGATAAATTAGCCTGCTCGCTCAAGCGGCGTGATGGCGTAGCCTGCTATTTTATATATTTTCTGTGGGAAGCCCTGCTTTATTCGCTTTAATCTCAAATTTACCCTTTATTTTATACAATCTTTAAAATTTACCGCAAAGGAATTTTATGAAAATCGCTAAATTTTTAAGAATTTTAGCCGCCGTTTGCCTGCTCGGCTCGGGCGCAAACGCGCTAGAGGAGGGCGTTAATTATCAAGTGCTGCAAAAGCCGCTAA
>NZ_CALIMW010000290.1 GCF_938045405.1 uncultured Campylobacter sp.
CATCCAATATTTATGCGCTCTGAGCTCAAATTTACCGTAATTTTCGCTACCGAAAATAAATATATGAAACCCGTTGTCTAGCCAAGTTGAATTATATGCTTTTATGGCCTTAGCGCTTTTTTCCCAATCTGCATATTTTCTCTTTTCTGAGGATAAATTCTCGAATGCCCTTTTAAACTCTATAAGTAAAAACTTCCCATTGTTGTGTGTTAAGGCATCACCTATTTTTTCTACATCACCATCAAGTGGAGCTATGTCGATGTCCAACAAGCACTGCTTTACAAAATAATACTCTACTGTTTTTTCCCACCACAACATTTTTATCCTTTATTCAAAATTACTAATATTCTAATTATGAATTATAGCCATCGCAAAATAAAATCGTCTTAAAATTTTCAAATAACTACAGATGAGAAATTAATAAATTAATGCCATTGTAAGCACAAAATTTTATAAAAACCAGCAAAAGCAAAATCCTGATCATAAAAATAATCGTCGCCACTTCAAAATTTTATTGAGTTGCTTAAATTTTACCGATTTTTGCGAGATTATAAAACTCTCTTGCGGCGTCAAATTCGCTTTTTATCTCGTATCTTTCGCCGCCTAGTTCGAAGCAAATCGCATTCGCGTGCAGCAACAATCTCGGCGCCCCAGTCGTTCTGATCCGATCCGTCTCAACCATCTTTTTATCCAATATCCGCTCCGCTTGCTCGCGCGAAAGCCCGTACAGCGGCTCTCCCAATATCGGCGCACCCGCGGCAAATAGATGCAGCCTGATCTGATGCTGCCTACCCGTCAGCGGATAGCACTCAATCAGGCTAGCGTCTATGTCCGAGAAATATCGCAGCGGGCGTATCAGCGTGATCGCCTCCTTACCGTCGCGCGATATTTTCATACGAATTTTAAGATCGGCAAACTCGTCGCTAGGAGCGATCGGAGCATCAATCACAAACCCCTCAAAATCCTTTAAAAATTTCAGTTTATCGCTAAATTTTGCGTATTTTGCAGGCTCAAATTTTTTAAAATTTACGCAGCCCATAGAAGTAGCTGGCAAAGATTTAGCCACAGATAAGGCGTAAGGTTTATGTCCGTTATCCGCGCTACTCACCGCGATAGCGGGTTTAAGCTTATCACTCACGCCGCAGGATAAGTCATCAAATTCAAATCCGCTGCCAACATCGCCAGCAGGAGCGTCAGATTCAAATTTAGCTTGCATGCCGTCAGATAGAGCATCGCACCATAATCTCCTACTCGCACTATTAGACAAGATATTAAATCCAAATTTATTGCCTACTCCTTTTAGAGCTAGTGTATCGCGCAGATCCGACACGTTATCTGGTAAACTCACAGCATCGTCCGCAAATTTTGATCCGCAAATTTCATACGAACCTAGCGCATAGCAGTTCTCTATCTCGCCATTGCAAGCAGCACTTTGCAAATCACTTCGCAAGCCCTCTCTCAAATCACCTCGCACGAGCGCTAGATAGCTTTTCATCACTCTACGCTGTTCAAAGCACTCTTTAAGCTCGCGCGCCGCGTCTTTATCCTTGGCGACAATAAGAATTCCGCTGGTTTCTAAATCAAGCCTATGCGCCACGCATGCATCCTGCCCGTATAGCGACCAGATCTCGTCATACATATTATAAGGCGAGTTGCGCCCGCTCGGATGGCTTAAAATTCCACTCGGCTTGTCAAATGCCGCAAACGCATCGCACTCAAAGATCGGCTTCAGCCCGCGCGGCTCGCATTTGTAATCGATCAAAAAAATTTCTCCGCGAGCAACGGAATTTTTATGCAAATTCTGATCCTCTGCATCGGTTACGCGATGCTTGTCACAGATGCGCTGCGCGGATTTCATATCATATCCGAGGCTAAGCAGAATTTCGTAAATTTTGCGCCCCTCAAAGCTTCCCAGGCTTCTTTTCTCATAACCCATATTAAACTTTCAGCCCTATTTTTATATAATTTTTGCCATCATTATACAAGAAATTCTAACCGAAAGGCTACTAAAATGGTCGAAAGATACGCAAGAAAAGAGATGTCTGAAAAATGGAGCTTGCAAGCCAAATACGACGCGTGGCTAAAAGTCGAGCTCGCGGCGGTTAAGGCGTGGAATAAGCTAGGTCTAATAAGCGACTGCGATAAAGATAAAATTCTACAAAACGCAAGCTTTAGGATCGAGCGGATAGATGAGATCGAAAAGACCACCAAGCACGATGTGATTGCATTCCTAACGAGCGTGAGTGAGAGCCTTGGGCAGGAGAGCCGCTTCGTGCATTACGGCATGACTAGTAGTGACTGCATCGATACCGCCGTCGCGCTACAAATTAAAGAAAGCATGGAGCTCATCATTGAGGATGTGCAAAATTTAAAAGCCGCGATAAAATCTCAAGCCATGAAGCATAAAATGACACTGATGGTCGGGCGCAGCCACGGTATCCACGGCGAGCCGATCACTTTCGGACTCGTGCTTGCGGTCTGGTATGATGAGATAAATCGCGCGCTAGAGCTTTTGCAACACGCAAAAAGCGTTATCAGCTACGGCAAAATAAGCGGTGCGATGGGGAATTTCGCCCACGCTCCACTAGAGCTGGAAGAGCTAGTGTGCGAATATCTGGGGCTAAAGCCCGCTCCCGCATCCAATCAAGTCATCCAGCGCGATCGCTACGCGCAGGTAATGAGCGCACTTGCGATCCTGGCTTCCAGCTGCGAAAAGATCGCTATCGCAATCCGCCACTATCAACGCACCGAGGTTTATGAGGCAGAGGAATTTTTTAGCCCAGGTCAAAAGGGCAGCTCTGCGATGCCGCACAAACGAAATCCTGTGCTTAGCGAAAACGTAACTGGACTATGTCGTATGATCCGTAGCTTCGCAATACCCGCGATGGAGGACGTAGCACTATGGCACGAACGCGACATCAGCCATAGCTCGGTCGAGCGATTTATCCTCCCCGACGGCTTTATAACTACTGATTTTATGCTAAATCGCTTGACGAGCTTGATCGAAAAACTGCTCGTATATCCCGAAAATATGATGAGAAATCTAAATTTAACCGGTGGGCTCGTGTTTTCGCAGCGCGTGCTGCTAGAGCTGCCTAAACGAGGAGTTAGCAGAGAGGATGCCTATAAGATCGTACAGCGTAATGCGATGAAGGTCTGGGCGGATCTGCAAGAGGGCAAAAAAGCTATAGATGAGCAAGGACATAGCCTATTTTTGCAAAATCTGCTCGCAGATACAAAGCTACGAGAAAAGCTAAGCGAAAGCGAGATCAAAGAGTGCTTCGACTACGGATATTACACCAAAAATGTAGACGCGATTTTCGCTAGGGTTTTTGGTAAATAGCAGACACGCGACTTGCTATTTTAAAGCTCCGAGCAAGCCTATAAAATATAGCGAAGCGGCTAGAAATTTATGTTTGCGCCGAAGTATTTTAAAAACAGCGATTGAAATTTTAAAATTTTTACAAAGACAAAATTTTAGTAAAAGCGTAGCGCTTGCGGATAAATCTGGCATCTAAATCCGCACGACAGGCATCTACCGCTTTTACCGCGAATTTATAAAGGTAAAAATTCTACGCTTGCGACTAACATTAAAATCGTAAAAATTTAATGCTTTAAAACGTTAAAATTCTTAGACGCAGTAGTTTTAGAATTTTACCGCAAAATTTAAGTGCTAATCCCGAAGATGTAAATGCGAGATTTCCATAAAGTAAAACGGCATTTCTGCGTCGTACTCGAACTAGGAATCGTGAGATATCAAGCAATTAGAAACAAATTTAAAGTGGCAAATGGAGACATTGATAAAATTCCGCTTTTTCAACTTGAAATTATAACGATTCTTAGAAAAAAGCGGATTGAGTAAAATTTCACAAATTCCATCAATTTAAGCGCTTACCAGATAGCACCAAAATACGAGCCAAGCATGTGTGAATATATTTGAATTTTGTATGTACGAGTGGATAAAATTTGACGTCTAGTACCGGCAGCACCCTTTGATTATCATATAATTACGTCTGAATTGCTAGCAAATTTCGGATTAAACAATCCTGCGATTTGACGTCTAATAATTATTTGGAATTTAAGACGGATGGAGCGGGAGTTCGTTCGCTCCATCCTGCGCTAGCACGTTAGAATTTTTAGAATTTAAAGTTGTATCCTAAATATAGTCCATGATTGGTCTCGTAGGCTTTATCTATATCCTCTCCGAGCTTACTAGCCTTGTATCTCGTGTAGTCCGCTTTGTAGCCAAACTCGATCTCATTATGCTCATCAAAGCTATATAGCCCGCCCAGCCTTGCGCCGATGACCCAGCCTGGTACTGTCTTTGATATAGAGTCACTATCGCCGCTGAAGTCATTATACGAATCTTTGTATTTCAAAAACGAAACCCCCGTATATGCGCCCGCTACTAGCCTAAAGCTATTCGTAATCTCAGGCGTAAAATCTCCGCCTACTAGCAAGCTATGCTTATTCCAAGAGTGTTTAAAATCTCCATCCTCATCACTACCATTTTTTGTAACCTTAAAGTCATACATATACTCGCCGTATGCTCTAGCTATACCAAAATCATAGCCGCCTTTAAAGCCGAGCGCAGCCTGACCCTTATTATCTTTATTCGTGCCAGAATCGTCCTCGTCAGACCATTTAGTAGTGATGCTGGATTTAAAAGAATAATCTCCCTCGATACCTAAAAATATCCCCTCGCCAAAGCTTGAACTCACGCATACCGCAGCGGCAAACGCCGCGATTAAAATTTTGTTTTTCATATTTTCTCCTTACAATTTATGATTTCAAGGCTTCTCGCCACAGCCGCTCTTACCGTTTTATAACTTACGATCTTTGAGCCTCCTCCACCGGATTCGCTTACAAATCCGTTTAAAATTTGTTGATTATAATAGCCCCCCCCCCACTTAAATTTTGATAAATTTTTGAGGCAAGACGCGTAATTTTATCTCACTCGCCTTGGATAAAATTTTATCTCGCTTGCTAAGGATAGAATTCTATCTTGATTGCCAGCACGGAATTCGACGAAATTCTACGCCGCCTCCCTTGAGCAGTTAGCAAATTTAAATGCCGGGCGTCATTAAAAAATAATCTGTGATGAAATTTAAAGCGCTTACTTAGTTGTTCGTTTTTATGTATAATTTAAAATTTACACACGAGATAAGTGCCGTGTTACCGATAGTAACTGCACTTTTAAAAATTTAAGACGATTTGATTTGGAATTTATAAAATTCCCGCCTCATTTTTGTATCATAAGCCAAATCCAAAAAAGGAGTATCTATGGAAGAACACAAAGTGGAGTTACGCAACTCCCGCTTACAAGGGCCGCTGGACTCAGACGTAGACGAGCTGGGTTTAGACAGGCTCACCGACACCGTGCCGTTTCCTAAGCGCGGCGTCATCATTATGGCGATTGCCGCTGCAGTGGGCTTTGCGCTATATGCCGCACTACCATTTGAGCCCAATGTCAAAAAAGGCCTTGCGCTACTTGCTTTCATCGCGATTATGTGGCTTACAGAGGCCGTGCATATCACGGTAACCGCGCTTATGGTGCCGGTGCTTGCGGTAGCTATCGGACTTGGTAAATTCGCTAAAGATGGCACTTTCACGGCTGCCACCATCAAAAGCACGCTTGCAAATTTTGCAAACCCTACGATCTTTACCTTTTTCGGCGGTTTCGCGCTGGCAACGGCTCTGCATATGCAAAAGCTAGACAAAAAAATCGCGATGTGGCTAATCGCCCGCGCAGGCGGTCGCTTGGGTGTGGCTGCGATTTTAATCTGCCTTGCTACGGCGATCCTTTCGATGTGGGTTTCAAACACCGCAACTGCTGCGATGATGCTTCCGATCGCGCTTGGAATTTGCGCCAACATGGACGAGAGCAAAGATCGCGGCACGCTCGTGTTTTTGCTTTTGGGTATCGCGTATTCTGCAAGCATCGGAGGTCTGGGCACGCTCGTGGGATCTCCGCCAAATTTAATCGTAGCTCAAGCCTTGCACTACAGCTTCGCGGACTGGATGAAGGTGGGTTTGCCGCTAATGTGCGTGATGCTACCAATAATGCTTGTGGTGCTTTATATAATTTTCAAGCCGAATTTAAGCCATAAAATAGAGATGGATCTGGAGCATATCCCTTGGACGCGCGAGCGCATTATTACGATCGTCGTATTTGCTCTAACAGCACTTGGCTGGATATTTTCAAAGCAAATTTCAGCCCTTGTGGGCTTTAAAGTGGATGATGCTTACGTCGCCATCTGCTCGGCAGTCGTAATCGTCATACTAGGGCTTGCCAAAT
Source organism: uncultured Campylobacter sp. (assembly GCF_938045405.1). Taxonomy (GTDB): domain Bacteria; phylum Campylobacterota; class Campylobacteria; order Campylobacterales; family Campylobacteraceae; genus Campylobacter_B. Next base: position 6,299 of record NZ_CALIMW010000290.1, read on the forward strand.
GGCACGACATCGCCGAAAACACCGAGTGGGGCGTGCTGCTGCTTTTTGGCGGCGGACTTACGCTAAGTGCGGTTTTAGGCGATTCCGGAGCCTCTAAGGTGCTTGGTGATTTGGTCGCGCACACTTTCGGTGGAGCGCCTACTTACATCGTACTTTTGGTAACAGCAGTTTTCATCATCTGCCTTACGGAATTTACGAGCAATACCGCCTCTGCTGCACTTTTAGTACCAGTATTTGCGGGAGTAGCGGCTCAAATGGGGCTACCGAAAGAAACTCTTACGATCATCATAGGTGTAGGCGCGAGCTGCGCTTTCGTAATGCCGGTAGCGACGCCGCCGAATGCTTTGGTTTTCGGAACGGGACGCATTCGCCAGGCGGAAATGGTACGGAGTGGCGGAATTCTAGCGATATTCTCCGCGTTTTTGGTTTCGGGATACGCGTATATTTTTTACTCGTAAAATTCCGTCAAAATTCTATAGTCCGGGTATCTACTCGGACTAAATATATTTATAAGATATATTTTTAAACTCCTAAATTTTCGGAATTTTTATAAAAAAATTCTAATTTAATACTATTTTAATCAGTTATCTGTATAATACACATATTTTACAGAAAGAAGAATTTATGGATTTTGATTTTATAGCTAAATTTAGCCCTATGTTCGTAAAGGCGGGAATTTTAACGCTAAAGCTCGCATTTTACGGGATTTTACTATCCATCATCATCGGTTTTATCTGCACGCTAATAAAATACAAAAGGCTGCCGCTGCTAAGCCCACTTGTGAGCGCATATATCGAGATGTCGCGCAATACTCCGCTTTTAATTCAGCTATTTTTTCTATACTACGGCCTGCCGAAGCTCGGCGTTCAAATTTCGGGCTTTACCTGCGCGATCGTAGGTCTTGCGTTTTTGGGCGGAAGCTATATGAGCGAGAGCTTTAGGCTCGGTTTTGAGGCGATAAAAAAATCCCAGATCGAAAGCGCGATGAGCCTGGGGCTAAGCGAAGCGCAGATAGTGTTTTACGTCGTGCTGCCGCGCGCCTTTGCGATCGCCCTGCCCTCCATCAGCGCGAACATAATATTTCTGCTTAAAGAAACCTCGATCGTTAGCATCGTAGCGCTCGCCGATCTCGTTTATGCCGCAAAGGACATCATCGGGCTGTATTACAAGACGAACGAGGCGCTGTTTATGTTAAGCGTTTCGTATCTGATCATAATCCTGCCGCTTTCACTAGCGCTTACGCTGCTTGAAAAGCGCCTTGCGTATATGAGGGGCTAGCGATGGAACTCTTAAGCGGTGAAAATTTAATCAGGCTTCTTGGCGGGCTTGGGGTCACGCTGCAAATCGCACTCATCTCGATCGCGGTTTCGCTCGGCCTAGGCTTGGTGCTTGGAATTTTAATGGCCTCTGGGCGCAGAGCCTTATACATCCCGCTTAAAATTTGCCTGGAGATCGTGCGTATCATGCCGCCCATCGTTTGGCTATTCATCGTATATTTCGGCGCGAGTAAGGCATTTGGCATCCACATCTCAAATATCGCGGCTTCGATCATCGTCTTTAGCGTCTGGGGCGTTTTTGAGATGATGGATCTGGTGCGCGGCGCCGTGCTTAGCATACCCAAGCATCAGTTCGAAAGTGCCGAAGCGCTCGCATTTAGCAGATCTCAAATTTATCTCTACGTGATCCTGCCGCTTGCGATGAGGCGCCTGGTGCCCGCGACGATAAATTTATTCAGCAGGATGATAAAAACAACCTCGATCGCCGTACTAATCGGCGTCATAGAGCTCGTCAAGGTCGGACAGCAGATCATCGAAGTAAATGTCTTCCGCAACAATTACGCGCCGCTAATCATCTACGGAGCGATATTTTTCGTATATTTTTTGATCTGCTATCCGATCTCGGCGCTTTCGAAAAGACTAGAAAACAGGTGGAGCTGATGGGAATTTTAGAACTTCATAAAATCAATAAATTTTATGGCGAGCTGCACGCGCTAAAGGACATCAGTCTTAGCGTTGCACAGGGCGAAGTCGTGGTAATCCTAGGCCCTAGCGGCTGCGGTAAAAGCACCCTACTTCGCACGATCAACGGCTTAGAGCCGGTACAAAGCGGAAATTTTATAATCGAAGGCGAACGAATCGATCAAAATTTCAAAGAGTGGCGCAGGATCAGACAAAAGATCGGTATGGTCTTTCAAAGCTATGAGCTTTTCGACCACTTAAATGTGCTACATAATATAATCCTAGGTCCCGTGAAAGTCCAAGGCGTACAGCGCGAGCAAGCTGTAGAGCTAGCCGGGCATTGGCTCAAAATCGTAGGACTAGAAAATAAAGAGCGAGCCTACCCCAAAGAGCTTAGCGGCGGGCAGAAGCAGCGCATCGCGATCGTACGAAGCCTTGTGATGAAGCCCAAGATCATGCTTTTTGACGAGGTTACCGCGGCGCTTGATCCCGAGATCGTGCGCGAGGTGCTCGACGTAATGCTAAATCTTGCCAAAGAGGGGCAGACGATGCTAATCGTAACGCACGAGATGGGCTTTGCGCGCGCCGTAGCCGATCGCATAGTTTTTATGGACGAGGGAAGCGTCGTCGAGATTAACGAGCCGGAGGCGTTCTTTACCGCTCCGAAGAGCGAGCGTGCGAAGAAATTTCTAAATATGTTCGAATTTAAAAAATAAATTTTAATAAAGGAGAAAAGATGAAAAAAACGCTAAGCACGCTTTTTATCTTAGTTGCGTTATTTTTCGCAGGTTGCAACGACGAGGGCAAAGGCTCCTCAAATTCCGCACAAGGTTCCGCCGCTCCGCAAAGCTATATAGACGGAGTTAAAAAACGCGGTGTAGTGAGGATCGCCGTTTTCGGCGATAAGCCGCCGTTTGGCTACATTGACGAGACGGGCAAAAACGCGGGATATGATGTGTATTTTGCAAAACGCATCGCAAAGGAGCTCTTAGGTGATGAGAGCAAGGTGCAGTTCGTGCTCGTAGAGGCGGCTAATCGCGCGGAATTTTTAGCGTCGGATAAGGTCGATATCACGCTTGCAAATTTTACCGTCACGCCGGAGCGCAAAGAGGTCGTGGATTTCGCGCTGCCGTATATGAAGGTAGCTCTCGGCGTCGCGAGCCCGAATGGCGATATCACCGACGTTTCGCAGCTTAAGGACAAAACGCTTTTAATCAACAAAGGCACGACCGCAGATCTGTATTTTACGAAAAACCATCCCGAGATCAAGCTTTTAAAATTTGACCAAAATACTGAGACTTTCGGTGCGATGCTGGACGGCAGAGGCGATGCGATCGCGCATGATAATACGCTTTTGTTTGCGTGGACGAAGTCAAACCCTGGCTTTAAGGTAGGCATCCGCTCGCTCGGCGATCAGGACGTCATCGCGCCTGCGGTCAAAAAGGGCAACGATGAGCTTCGCAAATGGCTTGACGATCTAATCGTAAAGCTCGCGGA
>NZ_CALIMW010000291.1 GCF_938045405.1 uncultured Campylobacter sp.
CGGCAGCGGCAAGGTAAATCTCAAAGCGGTAAAGGATCTGGCGATAGAGCTAGGGCTGTAAATCTCAAGCTTTTAAATTTGCGCCCTAGATTTTAAATTTACGCCTCGTAGCGCTATTCGCGCGGGATAATACAAAGAGGACAAAGCTTCTAAATTTTAAATTTATGCCTTGTCGCGCCGCATAGTTTTGCGGTTTTTCGCTCCTAGCGGCGGGCGATCTCGCGGTCGCGGCGGCGGTTTATTTTGGGCGACAGCCGCGTGCGGTTGCAGCACAAAATATGCTAAATTTTGCAGAGGCGAGTCACTGCTGATCCTACGATTTTTCGCGGTCGCGGCGCCAGATTTATGCTAAATTTTGCTAGTAGACGGCAGCCACTCGCTGCGCAGATAGACAAAATTTTACATTAAACGGCGCGCGAAATTTCACGGCAGAGCTGCGGGGAGAATTTTTACGGCGTGCGTGCGGAAAGAAATTTTCAATGGCGTATGTGCGGAGAGAAATTTTAGCGACATCGATTCCCGCTTCGCCGCTTATAAAATTTGCAAATTTTATTTCCCGAACGTTCGCCGATTATTATGCCGACGAGGTTTATAAACCGCGACGCAAACTCCCAGCTTCGTCCTTCCGCCGTCGCGGCGGCTAAATTTTATCTACTCGTGCGCTACTACGTGCGCCTCGAAGTCAATCTGTATTTACGCTAGAGCAAAGTAACGCACAGCCAAATTTAAAGGATAAATTTCATTCGTGCAGATTAAAATTTTAAAATTTCAAAGCCGTTTAAATTTAACCGAAGTCGGCAGAGCTAAATTTTAAAAAAGTCTAAGCTTTAAGGATTTTAAAAAAGATGAAAGTGCCGCGAAGCGCACGCTCCACGGCAAATTTAAAGGAGGACTATTTAAAAGATGGAGCGATCTGCGCTACCCACGCTTCGATGCGGCTCTCGGTGAGGTCGCTTTGATTGTCATTGTCTAGCGCGAGGCCAACAAATTTGCCATCCACTACGGCCTTACTCTCGTCAAACTCATATCCGTCGGTAGGCACTGCACCTACGATATTTGCACCCGCTTTTTTGAAGTTATCGTATAGCTCGCGCATTGCGTTGCAGTAAGCGTCGCTGTAGCTTGAGCTATCGCCCATGCCGAAAATCGCGACGGTCTTGCCTGAGACATCAAGGGCTGAAAAATCAAAGCCCGCCCAGTCGTCTTGTAGCTCGCCGTCGTTCCATGTGGAGCTGCCGATGATGAGCGCGGTGTATTTATCTAGGTCTGCAGGCGCGATGTCCGCAACGTTTTTAAGCTCATTTTCGATGCCGAGCTTTTCCGAGATCAGCTTCGCAGCGTCCTCAGTATTGCCCATCGAGCTTCCAAAAATAATTCCAACCATTTGGTATCCTTTTAATAAATTTTGTCGGTGAGCTTGTATGGTACTAATTTCATAATGAAATTTCCCTTAAAGCATTCGCTTTTTATCTCGACGTGGCGGTTAAAATTTTCATTTTTTGGATAGACAAGATACAGGGCATCGAGGTTTGCTCCGCGGCAAAGCTCTAGCGCTTTTTTTATATCATTATCATAAATGGCTGAATTTTGAGGTAGAATTTTTTTAAAGCTCGTAACCACGCCTAGGCTAAAACCGCTCTTGCGAACTACGATGAGCTCGCCTGATTTGCCCACAAGCTGCAGCTGTGCGCCTGCATTGCGAAGCGCGATTTTGCAAAATACGAAGTTGCAAAACGCATCGTCTCCGTTTAGCAGCAATCCGCTACGCAGACTCACGATTGCGCTAGTTAGCTTATAAGCGGGCTTGGCGGCAAATACAGGCAGCGGCATATCGCGCAGATAGGCAAAGATTATCGCATTATCCGCCGTACAGAATTTCACGGCGGGCTTGAAGCGGTAAATTTTGCGAGCACCGCGCCTAAGTTCGGAAGCGATAAAATTTAAAAATGCCGCTCGAAACTGCGAAGCGCCCTTTAAATTTGCGGGCAGAATTCTATAATCCGCATTAACGTTAAAATTATATAGAGCTAGCATCGCCCGCGCTCGCGAAGCCGCATTATAATCCCGCAGTGTCTCTGGCACAATCTCGCGCCCGTTCGCATCAAAGCCAAAAATCTCGCCACCAAAGAATTTCTTATTAAAAGTTTCGGCATTTAAAATTTCATCATCAATAAGCTCATTATCGCGCTGCAGATCCGCTTTTTGGCGTTTTTCGCGCGCCGCGATATCTCGTTTTGGCGCGGCAATATCTCGTAACAAAGCTGATTTCTCGTCCGAACGCTTAGTGCAGAAAAAATTCTTTTGCGCGGAGCTAGTGTCATAAAAAGCCCTTGCTGTCAAATTCCTATTTGCGCCGCCTTTTTGCGCACTCTTTGCAGCATGCAGCTTAGAGGCATTATGATTAAGCACGCCCGATTTACCGCTTGAAAATTTTTTAAATTTGCCGCTAAATTTCTTGCTTTCGGCGTGCGCAAAGCAAGTAGCGTTAAATTTGCTAGAATTTAAGAAATCCTTGGAATTTAGCTCGCCAGCTTCATCTTTGTAAGCATTTGATTGCGGCGCAGTGCACGATTTTTTAACCGCTTGCTTGGGCTTGCCGGCATTATTTAAATTCCTTGGAATTTTAATCATCTTCGCAAGGTCTGCAACCGAATTCTTGATTTAAATTGAAAACCTTACAGTATTCGCAAAATACGCAGCTAACGCTTCTTTTAGCGCATACGAGCGGAATTTTGCGCTTTTTTACTTCGCCTTTGATCTTTTTCATCGTGTTGTGGTTTAAAAAGCTCGTAAGCATAACGACACACTCGGTATCTTGCGGGATCGGCTTACGATTTACGCGATTTTCGTTTCGTGCATCCCAGTGCTCGATGTTACTCGCGCCAAGGTCTTTTAAAACCGCCTTAATGGGTGTAATCTCATCTGCTCCTATAACTAAAACGTTCATTTCATCCCCTTTTATGATTGATAGTCGTTATTATAACAGAGAAAGATTAAATTTAACTGATAATATATATAAAAATTTGAAATTATAGGCCGGAATTTTACCGGCTTATATTTGATATTTACTCGCTTAAAGCTAGACTTACTGCCGCATCGATGTGGATCTGCGTAGTATCAAATAGCTGCGCGGCGGTATCTGCTTGCGATACGAGCAGCCCGATCTCCGTGCAGCCCAGTATCACGCCCTGCGCACCGCGAGCCCTAAGTCCTTCAATGATCTGCAAAAATTTCTTCTTGGAATGTGGTAAAATTTTACTAAAGCAAAGCTCATTAAAAATTACTTCGTTTACCGCTTCCATTTCGTCCGCGTTCGGCACGAGCACCTCTACGCTGCCATCTATCAAGCGCTGTTTGTAAAAATCCTGCGTCATCGTGTAGATCGTGCCGAGCAGCCCTACTTTTTGCACGCCACGTTTTCGCAGCTCATCTAGCGTGGCGTCCGCGATATGCACGAAAGGCACGGAGATAGCGGCATTTATCGCCTCGTAGCACTTATGCATCGTGTTAGTGCAAAGAAAAATATAATCCGCGCCGCCGCCTTGCAAAACTCGCGCGTGACGAGCTAAAATTTCACCTGCCCTGTCCCACTCATTATCTCTTTGACACCGCTCGATCTCGTCGAAATTTAAGCTACTTAGCAGGATTTCGCCGCTACTTAGCCCACCTAGACGCTCGTTAATTTTGCGATTGATCCCATCATAATAGGTAATCGTAGATTCGTAACTCATGCCGCCGATTAGTCCGATTTTTTTCATGGATTTTCCTTTTGGAATTTAACGAAATTCCTGGGTCACAAATTCTGCGACCTGGAATTCTAAAAACTAACTACAAAGCTTAAGCATTCTCGCTCGCGACGCCCGCAGAGACAACCTCATCGCCGAAATCGGCATTCGCAAGCCGCTTGAGCTGGCGGTAACGCCTCATCGCGTCGGCTTTGTTTGCCTCATAAAGCTTGCTCGCGTGCTCAGGATCGATCTTTTTAAGCGCGTTGTAGCGCACTTCGTTTAGCAAAAATTCCTCATAAAGGCTCCAGTCGGGCTCTTTGGATGAAATTTTAAGCGGATTTTTGCCCTCCGCCGCGAGCCGCGGATCGAAGGTGTAGGTCGGCCAATAGCCGCATTTGCTCGCAAGCTCGGCTTGATCGCCGGAGCTGCCCATGCCGCCTTTGATGCCGTGCGCGATACACGGCGAATACGCGATGATGAGACTAGGTCCCGGGTAGGCCTCCGCCGCCATGATCGCCTTTAGCGTCGCGGCTTGGCTTGCGTTGGAATTTACCTGTGCAACGAAGATGTTACCGTAAGTCATCGCGATTTGGCCTAGGTCTTTTTTCTGAACGCGCTTGCCGCCTGCGGTAAACTGCGCGATCGAGCCGCGGCGGCTAGCTTTAGAGCTCTGTCCGCCGGTGTTTGAGTAAACCTCCGTATCCAGCACCAGCACGTTTACGTCCTCGCCGGTAGCCAGCACGTGATCAAGCCCGCCGTAGCCGATGTCGTAGGCCCAGCCGTCGCCGCCGATGATCCACTGCGATTTTTTGTTTAGATACTGCTTCAGTTCTAAAATTTCACGAACCCCCGGTGCGTCCAAATTTTGTTCTAGCAGCGGCACCAGCCTATCTCTAATCTGAGCGGATTTTAGCGTATCGTCTCTGTTTTCGATCCAGTCGTGATAAAGCGCCTTTAGCGCGTTTGGCACGCTTGAGAGCGAGCCTAGCATCAGATCCTCGATCTTATGGCGCAGCGTCTCGCTTGCGATCTTCATTCCCAGCCCAAACTCGGCGTTATCCTCAAAAAGTGAGTTCGCCCACGCGACGCCGCGGCCGTTCTCGTCCTTGCGGTACGGCATCGAAGGCGCCGATCCGCCGTAGATCGAGCTACAGCCCGTGGCGTTGGCTACGATCATATGATCGCCGAAAAGTCGCGTGATCAGCGTGATATACGGCGTCTCGCCGCAGCCCGGGCACGCGCCGTGAAATTCAAAATACGGGCGGGCAAAGCCCACGCCCTTGACGCTTGATCTGTCCATCAAATCATCTTTGTATCTTACGTGCTCGAATAAAAAGTCTGCGCTTTCTTGCTCGCCCTTTGCGAGTTCTTCTTCAAGCGGCACCATGACGAGCGATTTTTCCTTGCTCGGGCAGTTTTCGGCGCAGAGCGCGCAGCCCGTGCAATCTAGCGGGCTTACTTGGATCTTGTATTTTAGCCCCTTCAGCTCCTTGCCCTTGGCTTCTAGCAGGTGATCTTTTAAATTTAAAGGCGCGGCGGCCTCGTCCTTTTCGTCTAGCAAAAACGCTCTGATTACTGCGTGCGGGCAGACGAAGGCGCACTGGTTGCACTGGATGCAGTTTTGCTCGATCCATTTAGGCACCATGACGCCCACGCCGCGCTTTTCAAATCGCGTCGTGCCCGCATTAAACCCGCCGTCCTCGTGCCCTAAAAACGCCGAGACCGGCAAGCTATCGCCGTGCGCCGCGTTCATCGGTTTTACGATCTTTTCTATAAATTCGTCGCCCTTGTATTTGTCGTTTGTATCCGTCGCGTCGTCCTTTAAATTTACCCATGCAGGATCGATCATTACCTGCACCAAAGCGTCCGCTCCCCTATCGATCGCGTCGCAGTTCATCGCCACGACCGCCTCGCCCTTTTTGGCGTAGGTTTTCTTGGCGTATTCCTTCATATAGCTCTGCGCCTGCTCAAACGGGATGATGCCGCTAAGCTTGAAAAACGCCGATTGCATGATCGTATTGGTGCGGCCTCCGAGCCCTATATCGCGTGCTAGTTTGGTGGCGTTTAGAATGTAAAATTTTACCCGTCTTTGGGCTAGAATTTTTTTGACCTTGTTTGGAAGCTTTGCCGCCGTCTGCTCGGCATCCCAGATGGAATTTAAAAGAAAGGTCCCTCCCTCTCGGATGCCCCCGATGACGTCGTAGATGTCCAGATACGCAGCGACCGAGCAGGCGACGAAATGCGGATTTGAGACGAGATAGGTCGAGCGGATCGGTCTTTTGCCGAAGCGCAGGTGCGAGCGCGTGTAGCCGCCCGATTTTTTGCTGTCGTAGGCGAAATACGCCTGCGCGTAAAGATCTGTTTTGTCGCCGATGATTTTGACGGAATTTTTATTCGCGCCCACGGTGCCGTCTGCGCCCAGACCGTAAAACAGGCACTCGGTCTCATCCTCGCTGCCGAGCGAAATTTTATCTCCCACGGGCAGGGATAGATGCGTCACGTCG
>NZ_CALIMW010000292.1 GCF_938045405.1 uncultured Campylobacter sp.
GTGCGAAACAGAATTGTGATTATACAAGAGCGATGCTTAAAGGGGGCTGAATAATCAAGAGAAATTTTAAAAAACGATTTGGAAAATTTTAAATTTTATAATGAAATTTTATGTTTAACACGCCTGAGACAAATTTCATCTCCAGCCTCCGTAAAAATTTTATAAATTTTGCAAACGACCGCATCCAAACTAAAAAATTTGATTATATCGCGATATGCCGCAATTCGCGACCGCCGACCGCTCCCATTCGCCAAAAAATCCGCCTACAAAACGCTTAAGCGCGCGATTATAAGATTTCGCTATAATCACGTCCGATTTAAAATTTATCAAAATTTAAAAGGACTTTTATGCGCGCAATTTTTTCTATCTATATCTTCATCATCGCGGCCCTTATCGGCATCGAGCTCTCGCTCGGCGCACTCGTAGCACCCGTGGTATTTTTCCCGCAGCAGATTATCGGAGAGGGCGTGCTATCGCACTTTCAAAGCGGCAAGCTAATGAGCGAGATCTTCGTAAAATACGGCGGCATCCTCATCGCAGTCTCGATCATCTGCCTCGTTTTTGAGATGATAAATTTCAATAACAACAAATCGCAATCCTTTCGCTTGCGCCTTTCGACCCTGATGCTGACGCTCGTAAATATCATTTTAGCCCTACTTTTCGTGCTTTACTTTACCGACTACGTTATAAATGCCCAGAAGATCGGTGTAGAAGCGACGACGACGCAGGAATTTGCCCAAATCCACGCGGCTAGCGAATGGTGCATGAAACTCATCATCGTGTTTCAAACGGTGCTGTTTTTCGCAAAAATCCTCCCCGCCCTCGCCACAAAAAAGGCAGCACCGGAGCAAAGCGCAGCCGATGCAGATTAAAATTTACTACGAAGATACCGACGCGCAGGGCATCGTGTATCACGCCAACTATATAAAATTTTGCGAGCGGGCGCGCAGCGAGGCACTTATGCAGGCAGGAGTGGACTTCGCGCGCGCGGACGCACACTTCGTAGTTAGCGAGCTTTGCGCTAAATTTCTCCGCCCCGCGCGCCTCGGCGATACGCTTGAAATTCGCACGAGCCTAGCCGCGCTCAAAAACGCCAGCGCCCTTTTGCGGCAAGAAATTTACAAGATCAAAGATATTAAAAACGTAGATTTCAGCGAGCTTTTATACGCGCAAGACGTAAAGATCGCCTTCGTAAAAGACGGCAAGCCGATCAAATTTAGCGCCGAAATTTTAGAATTTTTCAAATCTTTGAGATAAATTTATTTCGCGGGTTCAAATTTGACCTAGTCGCGTGGTGAAAACATAGCACAGACCGGCTTTTCGGCATAAAATCCAAAAATACGCAGAGCTCTTGGACGGTAATAAAATTTGCGAGCTTAGTAAAATTTTACGACATAGAATTTCGCTCGGCGTTAAGGTTTAAATTTAACGCTACGCCGCGACATAAACCCCTCACGCGCCCCGAGATAGCCAGATAGAAAACAAAATTTGAAATATCGAAATTTTGCAATGGCGTTAAATTTTACCTTGCCCCGCCGCTTTATGAAATTTTCTCGCTTTTAAATTTGAACTCGCCGCGGTTCGAATCTGTGTTTTGCCTCGCCAAATCCCGCTCGTCCGCAAAATTTAAGCAGGTCAAACTCGCCCGCGATCTCATCCGCATAGGCGCAATCCACAAACTAGGCGCCCGCGCAAAAAGCCGCGCGCAAAATCAAAATAGCGCGCAAAGAAAGCGCCAAAATGCGCCTCACAGCAGTCCTTTTATCTTTTGTAGATCCTCTTTGAAAAGCTCCGCTTTGCTCGGATTTTGCGCGATGAATGCGGGATCGAAGCTCGGCACGAAGCTGATGCCGCCCTCGTTAAAGACCGAGCCGTGCAGCACGTCCATGCCCGCCAAATCGCCGTTTCGCAGCACGATTTTGCAGCAGAGCTCCCCTAGGCAAAGCACGACTTTGGGTTTTAAAATTTTGATCTCATCAGTCAGATAGGGCGCGCATTTTAAGATCATTTCCGAGTTTACGCGCCTATTTTGCGGCACCGCGCACCTTATCAAAAAGCTAAAATAAATTTCTTCCGGCGCGCAAATTTGATCTAGCGCCGCTGCTACTTCAGCTTCCAAACTGCCGCCAAGACCCTCGCTAGCGCCCGGCGCAAGAGCTACGATCATAAGTTTTACGCCCGCGGGAGCTTTAAAATTTTTGATAGTTTTGAAATTTTTAAAATTTTGCTCGCTAGAGCTCGTGCGCGTTTTAGCAAGCTCGCAGAGATTGCACTCGGCGGTAGCGGATTTTAGCGCGTCCAGCGCCTTGGAAAATCGCGCGCCGCCGCTTAAAATTTCAGCGCTTACGTAGCGGTAGCCGAACGCTTTGTAATAAAGCAGTCTGCGTAGTTGCGAGCTTTGCACGGCGCGCCTACGATCTGTTTAAATTTCGCGCGACGAATCCGCGATCAAACTGCGCCAAATCTTTGTAAAATTCCGCCCTAAAGCCCTGCTCGCGCAAAAACGCCGATAGGCTCTGCTTTTGATCGTAACCCATCTCGCAGGCTAGAAATTTTGCGCGCCGTGCGGCGATCAGCACGATGCGTTTTAAAATTTCATCCCCCCTCTCGCCGCCAAACAGCGCCTGTTTCGGCTCTTGCAGCACGCGCGCGTCCAATGCGTAGGAGTTTGCGATGTAGGGCGGATTTGAGACGATGAGATCAAACTCGCCCGCGATCTCATCTGCGTAGGCGCAGTGTACGAACTCGACGTCCGCGCCCAAATTTGAGGCATTTACGCGCGCCATCTCAAGCGCATCCGCGCTGATGTCGCTAGCCGTAATGCGGCAAGAAGGAAGGAGTTTTTTTAAGCAGATAGCGATTATGCCGCTGCCCGTACCGATCTCGCAAATGCGCGGCTCACCCAAGCTCTGCGCCAAAGCAAGTGCTTTTTTCACCAAAATTTCGGTCTCGCAGCGCGGTATCAGCACCCGCTCGTCGACGTAAAATTTAAAGCCCATAAACTCGCAGCTTTGCGTGATGTATTCAAGCGGGCGGCCGTCTTTGAACTCGGCTATCTTGGCGCGAAATTCCGCTTCATGCGCGAGCTCCTCCGAGCATTTTAGCACGAGCTGCTCATCGCTAAGTCGCTCGCAAAGCTTTAAAATTTCGCGCGCGACGTATTTTGAGCCGCACTGCCCCAAGCCCCATCTTAGCGCCTCAGCGATCCTCATCAAGCTCTCTTATGCGCTCATACAGGCTCGGGTGCGAATGATACACCGCGGCGTAAATTTTATGAGCGAGCGGAAACGCCTTGTTTTCGCTACCCAGCTTCTTTAGCGCGCCGATCATGCTCTTTTTATCCTGCATGCTCGCGCCATGCCGGTCCGCGCTAAATTCGTGCATGCGGCTAATCTTGGAGATTACGGGCTCAAAAAACGCATGCAAAATCGGCGCAAACAAAATCATAAAAACCAGTGTCGCGCCGCCGTCTGCGTTAAGTCCTAGCGCGCTAAATACACCCCCAGGAAGGTTTCCGAATACCGCAAACGTCGCGCCCAAAAGTACGAAGCTAAGCGCTAAGCCTTTCAAAATGTCGCCGTGTTTGAAATGCCCGAGCTCGTGCCCTAAAACGGCTAAAATTTCATCCTCGCTAAGTTTGTCTATGAGCGTGTCGAAAAGCACGACCTTTTTCGTCGCGCCGAAGCCGCCGAAATAGGCGTTTAGGCGCTTGTCGCGCTTGCTCGCGTCGATCGTAAAAACGCCGCTACTTTTAAAGCCGCAGCGCTGCAAAAGCCCCTCTATGCGCTCTTTTAGCTCGCCATGCTCTAGCGGCTGCATCTTATTAAACAGCGGCGCGATAACGGTCGGATAAATTAAATTTATCAGCAAAACTACGCCGAAGCTTAGCAGAAAGCCCCAGACCCACCAGTGCGCGCCTAAGCTCTGCACACAAAAAACGAGCGCAGAGGCTACTGCAAAGCCGAAAACCAGCGTGAGTATGAGCGATTTTAGCGCGTCTTTTACGAAAACGGCGGGCGTTATCGTGGAAAAGCCTAGGCGTCTGTCTTTTACGAAGGTTTTGTAAATTTCAAGCGGAAGCGATATCGCGCCACCGATGATTAAAAACGCAGTTACAAAGCAGCTTCCCGCCAAAATCCCGTCGCCAGCTAGATCATATATCGCGCGCTGTAACGCGCCCGCGCCCGCAAGTATCCAAATAAGCGCCACCGCAAACGAAAAGCAGTGCGAAAATATATTAAATTTTAAATTTACCGCACCGACCTCGCCCGCCTTGCGATAATCCTCCTCGCTAAGCACCACCGCAGGCTCTTTTAGCTTGGCGCGAATGAAGCTTAGCTCAAGCAGATCGAGCGAAATTTTATAAATCGTGTAAAGCGCGTATAAAAAGATCAAAAACCAAACCATCGCGCCTACTTTAGGCTCTCGGCGAGCGAAAGCACTTCGTAATATTCATTTTCCATACTGTTTAACGTTCCTCTTTTTTCTTCAAGTTCTTCAAAAAGCCCCTGCATCCCGAGCTTTTGATAAATTTCAGGGGTCGAAAGCGCGTGATTTAGCTCCTTTATACGCGCCTCGATAGCCTCGATTTTAGCGGGATACTCCTCTAAAATTTTATTCTGTTTGTAGCTAAGCTTCGCGGCGCTCGTTTTTTCCTTTTTATTTTCGCGGCCGCCTTCGTCCGCGCTCGCGCCCGCGCCCGCGTCGGCCTCGATCTGATCAATCTCCGCCATCTCGTCTTCAAACTCCAGATACTGCGAATAGGGCATTTGAATTTGATCGATAACGCCGTTTTTTTCAAAAACCCAAAGCTTATTCGTGATCTTATCGATGAAATAGCGATCGTGGCTTACGATGATTACCGCGCCTTCGAAGCTTAACAGGTAGTCCTCCAAAATATTGATCGTCGCGATATCAAGATCGTTCGTCGGCTCGTCCAAGATCAGGCAATCGTACTGCTCGGTAAAGAGCTTGGCAAGCGCCAGACGGTTCTTTTCGCCGCCGCTAAGCACGCCCACGGGCTTATCTAAAAACTCCTTCGGAAACAAGAAATTTTTCAAATACCCGTATACGTGCATGTAGCTGCCGCGGACGCTTATGTGATCGCCGCCGTTGGGACAGAAAATTTCGATTATGCTTTTATCGTCCGTGATGCCGCTGCGGGTCTGATCGAAGTAGCCGATCCTGATCTCGCCGCGTTTGATCTCGCCCGCATCGATCTTACTGCGACCGAGTAGAATTTTAAGCAGAGTGCTTTTGCCCGCGCCGTTAGCGCCTACGATGCCGATACGCTCGCCCTGCAAAACCCGCGCCGAAAAGCCCTTAAAAAGCACCTTGCCATTTAAAATTTTACCGATATTCGTGCATTCAAAAAGCATCTTTTTGCGATTGTCGCCGCCCGTGCCGTTAAAGCCCCTGCTTGCGCGCTCCAGCTCGAGCCGCACGCGACGGATCGCGCCCGGGTTTTTCTTCGCATCCTGCCTCATCTGCATGATGCGCGCCTTGCGCCCTTCGTTGCGCTTTAGGCGCGCTTTTACGCCGCGGTGCAGCCACTCCTCCTCGGCGCGCAGCTGTTTAAGCAGCGTCTCGTGGGACTTTTCGAGCGAAGCAAGCATCTCTTGCTTGCGCCTCAGATAGTTCTCATATCCGCCGTCGAAATTTGAAATTTTACCCTCTTCGATCTCGATACTGCGCGTCGCCAAGCGGTCGATGAAGTAGCGATCGTGGCTGATAAAAACGATCGTCTGCTTCGAGCTAAGCAGCATCTCCTCTAGAAATTTCACCATATAGACGTCGAGGTGGTTCGTGGGCTCGTCCAGCAGCAGCACATCGGGCTTTTTAAGCACCAGCGCGCCCAGCGCCACGCGACGAATTTCGCCGCCGCTAAGCGTACAGACGGAGCGGTTTTCATAAATTTTAAGCCCGAAATTTTGCAGCACCTGCTCGATCTTATTGTCGATCTGCCAGCCGTCCTTGGCCTCGATAAATTTAATCAATTCGTCTTGGCGCGCCAAAAGCTCCTTGTTTTCGGGCTGCGCGGCGATTTTGCTCGAGATCGCGTCGTATTCGCTAAGGGCGGCGTAAATTTCAGCTAGCTCCCTTCGCAGCGCGTCTTTGACCGAGAGATTTTCGTTAAATTTAGGCGTTTGAGCGAGCATCTGGATGTTTAGCCCGTTTTGAGTGATCACGCGTCCCTCGTCAATCTCGCACAGACCTGCAATTATCTTCATCAGCGTGGACTTGCCGCCGCCGTTTTTGCCGATCACGGCGACGCGCTCGTTAGCGTCCAGTGCGAAATTTACGCCGTCTAAAACGACGTGAGAGCCGAATTTTTTCGTAACATCGATAAGCTCGATCAAAGCCAATTTTAAGTTCCTCTAGTGTTAAATTTGATGATTTTACACAAAATTCTATTAAATTTTAATAACTTTTAAAGGTTTAGCGATGCAAAGTTTGGAATTTGACGGCCTGCGCGTAGAAATTTTCGCCCCGCACGCGCCGTCTTTTGCGCCTGCGCCCTCCTTTGCAAAAGAGGTCGCGTCCGCACCGCCGATCATCTACCTGCACGCCTTGGACTTTTGCGCGGATAGCGTGGGCGAAATTTACGAGCTCGTCTCGCGACAAAGCGGCGCGGATTTCGTGCCTGCGGCGATCTATCTAAGCGAGGCGCAGTGGGGTGATAAGCTTAGCCCGTGGGCGGCAAAATCGCCGTTTAAGGGGGTGCGCGATTTCGCAGGCGGCGGCACGGCGCACTTGGAAAAATTTACAGACAAGCTGATCCCGCGTATCGAGCGGCACGTATTCGGCGCGGGCAAACCTGCGTGGCGAGCGTGCGCGGGATACTCGCTGGCGGGGCTTTTTAGTGCGTATGCGGCGTTTGCAAGCGATAAATTTCAAAAGATCGCCTGCGTCTCGGCGTCGTTTTGGTTCGGCGGATTTGACGCCTTCGTCGCCGCGCACTCGCCGCAAAGGGGGCTGGCGCACGTCTACGCGTCCTTGGGCGAGGCCGAGATGAACCCGAAAAATCCGCGCGGAGCACTCTGCGACGAGACGGCGCGAAATTTTATCGCCAAATGCCGCAGTGCGGGCGCTAAAGCGGAGTTTGAGCAAAATCCGGGCGGGCATATGCAAGATGAGATCGCAAGAATTTCAAAAGCACTTTTAAGCCTCGTAAATTCCTAAAATTCGGGGAAATTTTAAAATTTAGCGACAGAATAAAGTGCGGTGAGAGATTAAAAGAAACTAGCCAAGAAGCGGCACGAAGTGTAAATTTAAGCGAGCCGCCGTTAGAATTTCTCGCGCAATGGTTTTTTGTGCGATGCAATGAAATTTAAAACAAACCTGTGCTAAAAATTTATAGCGCAAGCGATGCGACAAGAATGGTGCAGCGCAATTCGGCGCGAATGGTACAGAACATCGTTGATATTTTAGCGGCTTTGATAAGTGCGAATCGGTTTTGAGCGTAAATCATGCGACGTCTCGTCGCTGTGGCATGGGGTGGGGTGCAAATCGCAAACGAGCCACCACCGAATTTTGCTAAACGGCTTGATGCAAATCGCGAGCAGAGGCTGTTAATTTTCGTAGAAAAGTACGGGGCTAGTAGTTTAAAATTTTAAGCGAGCCGTTGTTATAAAATTTAAAGCAAAATCATGTCGCGGCTAGGATTTAGCGTGCCTGCAAGCTAAATTTAAACAGCAGCGCGCGCCGTATATGATCTCACCGTTTCATTTAGTGTAACTGCTAGCTAAAATTTAAACCGCTGAAATTTCAAAATTTGTACCGCGCTGAAGAGTGCTTTGATACTACTATACGTGCTGCTTGATTTAAATTTTAAAATTTAGCAGTTAGTGAGCACTCAGCCGATATTTGCTGAATTTGCGGCGGCGTAATATGCGGAATTTTGCGAATTACCGTTTGCGGAATTCGTCCTGCGAAATTTCGCGGCGCATGCTTCAATCAGCTCTCTATTGCTATTCGAGCGGCATACGCTTTGCTTTCCGCAACTACGCCGAGCCGATCGCTGCTACGTTTTTTGCGCTCGCTACGTCGTGTTCGCTGCACATACGCGGCCGTGCGACGCTCCGCAAAAAAAAGCTGCAAATACACTAAATTCTAACCGCAACACTCTAAATTTCACCATCTATGCAAAGGGTAGAATTTTTTTGTAATTGCTCCACAGCTCACTATCCTCGCCGAAATACGCAAGCAGTCCGCGCGCGTTGCGATCGAAAGGGTTGGGCTCTTTATGCAGCGCGATACGCTGCGACAGGCGCAGATCGTAGGTGTTGTATATCGCAGAATACGGCACCGGAAAGTCCGAAGCGTAAAGCAGGCGCGAGTGCACGTCCGTTTGGCTCGCCAGATGCGGCAGAGCCTTAGCGCGCACCGGCGTCATCAGAGCAGAAACGTCGGCGTAGAGGTTTTTGTGCGTGCGCAGAAGCGCTAGAAGCGCGAAATAATCGTGTCCGAAATTTCGCGGGCGGCGCGAGAGCGCACGAAAAATATGCGAATACTCGTAGTTAATCGCCATGTGTGCGCACACCGTCGTAACGCCCAGTTCAAGCGGTGCGTAGATCATCTCCAGCGCCTCGTAGCGGCGAGTGCTGGGCACTGAGCTTTCGTTGCCGACGTGGATCACCAGCGGCAAGCCGAGCTTGGCGAGCTTTTCAAAATACGGCACGTAGCGAGGCAGCCTCGTATCCAGATCCCAATAGTTTTGTAAAAATTTCGCCCCCTTAAATCCGAGCTCGAAGCAGCGATCGATCTCATCTAGCGCGTCCGCTCGCTTCGGATTGATGCTAAAAAACGGCACGATGAGATCAGGGTTTTTTTGATAAATTTCAAACACGCTGTCGTTGTCCGCACAGACGGTCTTATCGCGATGGATTAGCTCGCCTGCGTCGCTAAATTTAGCATCCACGCCGAAAAGCACCGCCTTTTTAACGT
Organism: uncultured Campylobacter sp.; assembly: GCF_938045405.1. Taxonomy (GTDB): domain Bacteria; phylum Campylobacterota; class Campylobacteria; order Campylobacterales; family Campylobacteraceae; genus Campylobacter_B. Next base: position 8,947 of record NZ_CALIMW010000292.1, read on the forward strand.
ATTTCGAAGCTCTAAGCCCGCCGAGCAGAGCGTCCACATAGGCTTCATAGGGCTCTTTGATCGCGCGCGATACGTCTATGCCGAAGCGCCTGCCGAAAAGGCGCAGCGCGAGCCTGTCGTAAGGGCGGTCGAAGCGCACCTCCTTGCTTAGCAGATGGACGTGAAAATCAAGCGTTTGCATCGGGGATCCTTGGGAAAATTTTGCCGAGTTTATATCAAATTGCGGTAAATGGTTAGAATTTTAAATTTGGGTTTAAATTGCGCACCGCGCACCGCCGCGCCTTTAAATTTTAAAATTTAAACCTCTCCGTAAGAGCCACTAATTGATATTTAATGCCGTTTTAAAGCTACGGCGATATACTTGCGATTTGAAAAGATATTTCAATTAAGGAGCGAAGATGGAGTTTGAAATTTTAGAAAATTCCGCCGATTTTAAGCCTAGCGATCTGGATGAGATAATGGTCTCGATCGGCTGGGATACGGAGCAAAACGCAGCCTCCGTGCCGCCGCACGAGACATACAGGGTGTGGCGCACCTATGATTACGTGGCGATCGCCAAAACGCAGGGCAAGACCGTGGGGGTGCTGGAGGCGTTTTGCGACCGCGACAACTTCGCTACGAGCTATCTTTACTGCGTGATAGTTCATAAGGATTATCAAAGGCGCGGTATCGGCACGGCGCTCGTGAATGCCTTTAATAAGCGCTTTGCGCACACCACAACCTTTGTCGTGACCCCTCTGCACAAGGCTGAGGGCGCCGGAGAATTCCTACAAAAGTGCGGCTTTAAGGACGCGTCGGAGCACTTCACGGTTCATATGAGGAAGCGAAATTCGATCTAGCGGGCATAAATTTTAAAATTTTATCGAGCTTTGGCTCTAAAACGGTTGGAATTTTAAATTTAGCTATGAGCTGCTATAATCGCTAAAATTTAAGGAGCCAAAATGATCACTATGCAGATCCAAAGCGGCGTCGATCGCGATACTCTCGAAACTTTTAAGAAACTTTTTTTAAAAATCGATCCCTCCGCGCAGATCACTCTAAGCGGCGAGAAAAATTTAGAAACGATTCTATCGGAGTTTAGATCAGGCGAAAGTTACGACGAGATAAAAAACGGAATGGATGCGGACTTAAAATCATACGCGAACGGCGATCTAAGCGGTTTTGAGGAGCTAGGCAAGGGCTGGAAAAATTGAAAATAATCCAGTCTAAAAGATTTCGCGCGCAACTTAGCAAGATCGTAGAATTTATCGCAGAGCGCTCAGGGGATGCGGCAGAAAATTTTAAAAACGAGCTTTTTGCGCGAGCAGGCAAGCTTGGCTTTATGCCGTATAAATTTCGTAGATCAAAAAGCTTTGACGATGATAAAATTAGAGATTTTGTATTTAAGGGTTTCGTAATCCCGTATCTAATAGACGAACCCAGCTATTCGATCGTTATCCTAGCGATATTTAAGCAAAATCTATTGAGATAGCTTGACGCCTGTTTAAAAACATCCGCGTTTAAAATTCCGCGCTCCGTTTATTAAAACCGCTTATTCGCCGA
>NZ_CALIMW010000293.1 GCF_938045405.1 uncultured Campylobacter sp.
GAATTTTGCGCTTTAGCTTGGCTCTTGAAATTCGACGTGCAGTTTGGGCGGCGCGCAAAATTTAAAAAGCGAGCCTGACGCAGGGCAAAATTTAAAAAGTGGGCCCGGTTGCGGGCAAAATTCTACGGATGCAGCAAGATGCGGCGCGGCGCAAAATTCCGTAAATTTAGCGCAAAAGAGTGAGTCGAAATTTAAAAAGGCAGATAACGAAGCGGCGAAATTTAAAGCGGGCGGAGAGACGGAGCTTAAAACGGACGCGGCGAAGTGCGGCGAGGCGGAATTTAAGAGTGCGGATAGTGCGGCGATAAAATTTAAAGCGAGTGCGGCGAGTAAATTTAAAACGAGCGCGGCGGATAAGAGCTCGGATGCGAGCGAGCGGGAGAAATTTGACGCCAAGGACCTTCAGGACGCGCTTAGTAAGATTTTTAACGAGATAGAGCATCAAAGTACGCTTTGGCACGCAACCCCTTTTGCGCTGCTATTTTTGGCGCGCATCTTTATGTATGCGCGCGCCGTGGCGGGCAAAAACGGCGAATAAAAATAATCAAAACGCTGCGGCAGATAAAAAGCGAAACTATGCGACGGACATAAACAGCAAAGACGAAAACTGCGAAAACGAAGCGGCGAGCTTTATCGCGGCTCGGCTCGGCGGATTTTTTGCGTTTATGATTGAGATTTGCGATGATGCCGATAAGATCTCGCACGCAGCGCCGCTGGCGAGCTTTTCGGATATACTTGCGGAAAAATATTTGTGGCCGCAGAGCGATGAGAATGACGAGGAGCGTTGGGAGGAGTACTTTTACGACGATGAGCTATTTTACAGCCTCTATTTTTATTCGCGGATGGTTTTGGATGCGACTGGAATGGACTTTGCGCCGTTTAAGTCCAAGCTGGGTGGAGTTTAAGGCCGCGCGTCCCGCTCTTTGGCTTTAAATTTACGGAGACGCGGCGCGCTTTGGCGCCGCTTTGTTTAAATTTAGACTTCAAAAAATTTTTAAAATTCTTTAAAAATTTACGGCATGCGGAATTTACAGATCGTCTTTTTAAATTTAAAATTCGCGCGATTTTTGATCGGCGGTGCGGTTAAGCTGCGGGTAACGCTTTTAAATTTAGATTGCCGCGAAGCTTCAAACTCGCTTGCGGCGCGGCTTTTTATGTGGTTTTAAAAAGATACCAATTCGGCGCAATTTTTTCTATCATTATAAACTCGCTAGGACTCATTTGTGGCAGGTCAGCTTCATCTTGCACCCGCAAAAAGCCCACGGAGTTATCGGTGATCCCGCCGATAAGTAGTATAAATCTTTTGCCCTCCGTCTCGGCGTGAGAGAGATGCAGGCTTTTGATCTCCGCCTTTGCGCGCTCGGACTCGCCGCCGGCGTAAAGCTCGTAAATTTTTTCAAATGCCGCTAAGTTTTGTTTCCCAAACGCCATAAGCTCTTTATCGGGCGCCAAGATTAGCTTTAAATTTACGATATCTACATCGGTTCTTTGCTCAAACTCCCGTTTTTGCGCCTCGTTAAATTTTTCATATTCGCTTACGATAGCCTCAATAATGGCGGTTTGCGCTAAAACTCGCACGGCGTAGATTCCGTCCTCCTTAGTATAGACGTAAAGATCGAAGTGCTTCTCTTTAGAGCCCAAAAATACGTGAAAAATCTCGCTAAATTCGTCGCTGCATCCAAGCGGAGCAACCGTGATTTCGCTATAGTTATCCGCCGCGTAGAATTTGTGCTTTAAATAGCTTCTCATCTTGCCTTTGAAATAAAGATTTTTATCGAAGTTTGCGTTGCTAAATAGCGAGTGGACGAGCTCCTCATTGGGGCTGGCGTTTAGGCTTAACGCGCAGCTTGCGCAAAGTATTAGAGGAGCAAAAATTTTTGAAAATCCAGCCGTTTTAAAAAATCTAAATAAGCTCAAAATTTAACCTTTTGAAATTTTATAAATTTAAAAAGTCTATAAATTCTAGAAATTTTAAAATTTTGTAAATTTTAAAACTCCGTAAATTTCGCCTTTTATAGGCTCGCCATCTCTTCGGCGCGCGTGAGAAGCTGCTTTGCGCCCTTTTCGATAAAAACTCGCGCGAGTTCCGCGCCTACGCCTTGGTATTGCGATTTTTGCGCGACGATGTCTTGGCGTATGCTCTCGCTGCCGTCCGGTAGGCCCACGATCGCGCTGATGTGGATATTTTCGCCGTCAAGGCGCGCGTTGATGCCGATCGGCACCTGGCAGCCGCCCTCTAAAACCCTGACGAAATCCCGCTCCACAGTCGTTTCAATGATCGCGCGTTCATCTTTTAAAAATTCTATCGCGCGTAGAATTTGCGGCTCGTCCACCGCCTCGATGCCGAGCGCTCCTTGCCCCATCGCAGGGATCATCTGCGAGATTTCAAAGGGCGCTACGTGCTTTACCTCGGCGCATAAATTTAAGCGGTTGATGCCCGCCATCGCCAAGATGATAGCGTCGAATTCTCCGTCTTTGAGCTTTCGCAAGCGAGTTTGGACGTTGCCGCGCAAGGAGATAACCTCTAAATCGGGGCGCATGCTAAGCAGCTGCATCTTGCGGCGAAGGCTCGTGGTGCCGACTTTTGCGCCGTGGGGTAGCTCGCCGAATTCGGCGTATTTTTCGCTAATCATCGCATCGCGCACATCCTCGCGCGTGCAGATCGCCGCTAGCACGAGCCCCTGCGGAAACTCCACGGGCACGTCTTTTAGGCTATGCACGGCGATATGTGCTTCGCCGCGAAGCATACTCTCCTCAAGCTCCTTTGTAAAAAGCCCCTTGCCGCCGATCTTTGCAAGCGGTGTGTCTAAAATTTTATCGCCTTTGGTTTTCATGCTTTTTAGCTGCGCTTGGATGCCGCTAGTTTCAAGCAGCGATGCGATATGTTTGCTCTGCCACAGCGCAAGCACGCTGCCGCGAGTAGCGATGATCAAATTTTTCATTTTTCCTCTCCTATGCTTTTTCGAATCTCGATTTCGTTCTCCTCGATCACTTCTACGTCGATGACGTCGTCGCTTGCGCGGCTGCGTCGCCAAAATTTTCGCTCTCTTTTTTCGGAATTTTCGCTGCTAGCGTTAAATTTGGGCACGTCGCTGGTGACGCAGTAAAACGACGCGGTGATTATGCAAACGCCTAAAATATCGCCGAAAATGCCCGGTGCAATGAGAAAAACGCCGCCTACGACGAAGCCCACGCCGCTTAAAATTTCTTTCGGCGAGATTTTCATTAGATTAAAAAAGCCCATCCACGAGCGGTTTGCTACGACGTATCCGCCTAAAATCGCGCTTATGACGATCTCCACCGCATACGCCGCGAAGCCGTTTGCGCTTACGAAATAATAGGTCGTAAATGCCTCAATTATCAGATATGGAACGATCAAAAGCCTAAACATATTTTTCCTTGAATTATCACTTTAAGCCGCGCCTTTTTAAAGACGCTAAAATTTAATCGCGGATTTTAGCAAATTCCGTCTGAATTTTTAATGTATCGTAAGAGCCCCTCGCAGCCGCGCTTGATATCTGCGTAACAGCGCTCAAAATCGCGCGTGTAGTAGGGGTCGGCGATTTGTAGGTGTTTGGAGGCGGTTAAATTTGAGTTGGCAATTTTTAA
>NZ_CALIMW010000294.1 GCF_938045405.1 uncultured Campylobacter sp.
TTATCGCTTAGCCCGTTTATCACCGGCACGCGGCTAAATTCCGCAAGCTCTATTAGCGTCTCGTGGCGATTTACGCGCGCCATAATCAGATCGCACATTCGCGAAATCACGCGCGCGGTGTCTTTGATCGGCTCGCCTCGCCCGAGCTGGATGTCGCGACTGCTCAAAAACAGCGCGTGCCCGCCTAGCTCGTTCATCCCCACGTCAAAGCTAACTCGCGTCCTGGTCGAGCTTTTTTCAAATATCATCGCTAATTTTTGATCTTTCAAATATGGCTTAAAATTTCGCGCTTTAGCCTCTTTTTTAATCTCAAAGGCTAAATTTAAAATTTCAATTATCTCGTCTTTGCTAAAATCGTTTAACGTAAGAAAGTGCTTCACATCGCTCCTTTATCTTTTATAAATTTACTAAAAAATTCTTTTAAATCACCTTTCGTCATATCGCCCGCAGCCACCTTTACGACTACGTCTTCCATCGCCGCATAAAATTCCTCGTCGTCCAAAACTATAGAATTCGCCGATAAAAACATATCGGCTAGCAAAATCGCCGTCCTTTTATTGCCGTCGGTAAAAGGATGAAATTTTATGCACGAATGCGTCAAATGCGCGAGTTTATCCGCCATAGTAGGATAATACAGATCGTTTTTTATATTCTGCAATACGGACGATAAATATCCAAGCGAAGTTTTATTATAACCCTTGCTTCCGCCTATTTTTTCTAGCATTTTATCGTGGATAAAAATAGCCTGATGCAGCGTTAAATATTTCATTTGTCTTTTTTCATTTATCCTTTAAGCGCTCAAAAACGGCCCTATTGCTCGGTTTATCCAGTTTCGCAATAACGGCACTCGAAAGCTCGCCAAAATTTTCTATATACTCATCCCTATTTTCGGGTAAAATTTTAGCTTCAAATTTCATCTTTTTTGCTAGCTTCATCACCGCATCCAAGACGGCTTGCATTTCGTTACTTTTAATTTCGAGTGCTATTTTATTCATCGCTAGCCTCTGTTTAAAATTTCCGCAATCTCTTTGGCGTGGTAGGTGATGATCATATCGGCACCCGCGCGCCTTATGCCCATCATCGTCTCCATCATCACGCGCTCATAATCGATCACGCCCGCTTTTTTACCCG
>NZ_CALIMW010000295.1 GCF_938045405.1 uncultured Campylobacter sp.
GAGTGGACGCGATCTTTACGATTAGCAAAAACAACTTCCGCGGCACGATCACGCCCGAGCTCATCATCAAGGAGCTGACCCCGAGCGAGGCCTAAATTTTAAAATTTAGGCCGGCTTGGCGTGCATTTCGCGCCGGACACGGCCTTTAAATTTACGCTTAATCTATGAGCTAGGCGCGCATCGCGCACTTGGCGGGTTCGCCCTACTACAGCGTCCATCTGCTCTACTCGCCCGATATATATTGCACGCTAGGCGCGACTTAAAAATTTAATGCGCGAGCTATGGATTTGACTTGCGATGCGAGCTCAAGCGCGCGATTTCGGGCTCGGCACGGCGCGCAAACGCAGTGCGTTATTTTCAGCTCCCGCGCGGTTTGCAAATTCGGCGAAATTTTTGGGCGAGATAAAAGTAAAATTTAAACGTTTTGGAATTTTAAAATTTTGTGAGGGTGAGCGGGAGCAGTCAAAACAGGCAGAATAGCCCTGCAAATGGAATTTTGGATAAAATTTTATGAAGCGACGGGCGGGCTAAATTTTAAAATTTGACCCGCCCTAAACTCAGAGGTTAAAAAACCACCACTAAAAACCACTTAAACGGCACCGGCGCAAAGATCGCGTGCGGCAAGCCCGCAGGCATGACGATGCTTTGCCCCGCTTTTACGCGGTGCTTCTGCCCGTCGATCGTGAAATCGCCCTCTCCCTCAAGCACGTAAACGAACGCGTCGCCGTCGGATTTGTGCGAGCTGATCTCCTCGCCGCCGTCGAAGGCGAAAAGGGTCATATTCAGCGCAGGATTTTGCGCGAGGGTGCGCGAAATCACCTTGTGAGGGGATACTTCGACTAGCGAAGCAAGCTCTACGGCCTTAGCGGCGTCGATATTTTTGATGTGTTGCATAAGCTCTCCTTGAAATGAAATTTGATCGATTGTAGCTAAAATTTAGCAAGCCCGCTTTGATGATTATCAATCCGGATCCGCGCTGAAAGGATTTTTCAGAAAGATCGGGATGAAATTTATCAGATATAGCGCGACCGCGGCGATGAAAAGCGCCGAGGGGATCATCATGTACAAAACAAAGCTCTCGCCCGCAAAAATGGCTCTTAAAGCCCCCGCGAGCAGAGCCAAAACGAGCGCCGCGCGGCTTAGGCGCGGGAAGTTTAGCGGCGAAATTCCGCTGTGGCGCTGGCCGGCGATCATCCCTACGAAAAGTATCGCTCCATACATATAACAGATTGCGATGACGTGCAGCGGTGCAGCAGCGTATCCCCCGCGGATCAGCTCCCAGCCCAACCACGCATAGCCTGCCGCGCACGCAGCCTGCAGCGCGTAGTAAAACGCCATATAGTGGCGGCTTAGAATTTCGGCGTAGTGCAACTCGCGAAGTTTTGCCAAAAACAAAAACCCGATGCCAAGCGCGATAAATCCGCATGCCGCCTCGCTTAAAAAGGGCGTCGCGAGCGCCAAAGCAAAGGCGAGGAAAGCGGCTAAATTTTTGTAGATAAAATTTGGAATAAAAACGGCGTCCTTCAGCCCGCCCTCTTTTAGCGCTTCGTTGCCGATGACGACGCTTATGCGGTAGCTTACGACGGCGATTGCCGCGACGTTGATATGCACGAAGCTAAGCAAAAACTTCTCATCCCCGCTTATGCCATAGGCGGCAGAGCAGGCGCAAAACGCCGCTAAGACCGCCAGTATGCTAAAATTATTCGAGTTTCTATCCAGCCACAAAAGCCATGCCGCAAAGATGAAAAATACCGCCCAAAACAGCGCCACAATCGTCGCTGCGAGCCGTAAATTTAAAAAGCTCGCGATAAAAGCCGCGATCAGGCAGGCGGCAAAGGCGAGCGAGACGGGCTTTAGCGAACCCTCGAAGTTCGTCCAATCGGGCAGCGCGGTAAGTAAAAACGCCGCGTAGATGCACGAAGGCGCCAAAAACAGAAAGTAAAACTTATGAGCGCTCACATAATCGATCGCCAGCGCATCGGGTGCTAAAAAGCTAAGCGCGCCCAGCGCCGCAAAAAAGCAGGCGCAAAGAACGAAGGCGCGCATCGGATGGGAGAAAAAATTCCTAGCGCGCTCGTCTTTAAATTTAGGCGCGTAAAAACCTAGCTCTTGCTGCTGCGCCCCGCACGGCTTCGGATTTTTGAGCTCCTGCGGCGAAACGGGATCTGTTTGGTTTTGCGTGGAGTTAGCTTTGGAATTCCGATCGGAATTTTTAGTGCCCTGCGAGAAGTTTTGAACAGAATTTGGCTCGGCATGGCTTTGCGCGGAGGCGTGTTTGGAATTTTGACTTTGATCGGAATTCTTGGCGCTTTGTAAGAAGCTTAGCGGTAAATTTTGCTCGGAATTTTTAATGCTCTGCGAGAAGCCCAGCTCGGAATTTGACTCAGCGCTTCTGCCGCTTTGTGAGAAGCCATGAGTGGAATTTTGATTTTTGAAACTTTGCACGGGCTCCGCTTCCAAGCTGCGAGCGGAATTTTTGAAATTTCGCGTAGAAATTCCGCCTGAATTTTTAAAATAATCTGCGCCAAATTCACAACGCAGACGGGCGTCTGGGTTCGCACCAAATCTGCAATGCGGGCAGGCGGTACGAGCAGGGCGATCGGATACGCGCTGTAAACAAGCGCCCACGCTAGAGCTATACCGCGAGTAAGTACTTTCGTTAGAGCCGCAGTATGTATC
>NZ_CALIMW010000296.1 GCF_938045405.1 uncultured Campylobacter sp.
CTTTTTTGCATATCCGCAATGAACGCGTCAAAGCTCGCCTTCTCTGCGCTTGCGACGATGATTTGCCGCGCAATCTCGCGGTTGAAATCCTCGACGCTTTGTTTCTGCTCGCCCGAAATTTCAATGCCGCTTAGCTCGTAAAAATCGGAATTTACGCGGTTTAAATTTAACGCTATAAAGGCGCAAAGCGCGATGAAAACCGCGCCGAATACCGCTAAAATCGCGTTCTTACTCATCTAAGCTCACGACGCCAGAAAATACGTTTTCGCTCACGTCGCCGTTAGCGTTACTGATCCGTAGCACCCTGACGTAGGCACCGCCCTCGATCACGATATTTTTAAAGATATTTTGCAGCATCCCTTTTGGGCTTAGCTCGGCGCGCCACGCATCTTTGCTGCCGCTTAGCGCGATAGAGAAATTTTTGCTAAGTCGCGCTACGTCCAGGCGCGAGATCGCCAAAAAGGTGTCCTTATCAAAAAGCGAATCGGCGCTTTTGACCCACGCTTCGCCGCTGCGCTCAAAGACGCCGTCCGCACCGATTTTTAGCTCGCTTCGCACCGGCTCTAGCGTCGTCCAAAACAGCTCGCCGCCTTTGATTTTAAACTCGCCGCTGCTTCGCACGGGCTCGGCAAAGCCCTCGATGCTGAGCGTTTCGCTAAATTTGCCGCCGATATTATCGGTCTTAAGCGCCAGATCGCTTACTTCAAGCGCGCTCGCAAGTCCCAAAATCGCCAAAAATAAAGCTAAAATTTTCATCGTAGTCCTTTAAATTTTATGCTCGCTAAATTTTACTGCTCGTTATCGCTAGACAAAATTTCATTCGCCGCGGCATTTTTAGGGCGGTTTTGCTCGGGCGCGGCTTTGCTTGCCGATGAAATTTTATCTGCTGCTGAAATTTTATCTGCCATTGAAATTTTACCCGTGGAATTTTTCTTTGCTAAAATTTTATCCGCGCACTCCCTTAGCTGCGGCGGTATCTCATACAGAGTCCTTTTGGAATCAAGCTCCACCACGGCTTGCGACGTGGTTGCCTTGGCTAGGAGCGCGCCGGATGGGCTTTTGATGCGGTAGGAGAATTTTATGATCGTGTCGCATTCGAGCAGCTCGATGCTCACCGCAACCTCGTCGTCAAAAAGTATCGGCGCGATAAATTTAAACTCCATTTTGATAATGGGATATATAAATCCATCATCTCTCATCTGCATATATGTGTAGCCCGCGTCGCGCCAAAACTCGCATCTAGCGTCCTCGCATAGCTTTACGTAGTTGCCGTGCCACATCACGCCCATCGGATCGGCGTCGTAAAATCTGGCGCGAAATTTATACTCTTTCATTCTTCTCTCCGCTATGAAATTTTTCGTCTTGCGCGGCGGATTTTGCAGCGCTCAAATTTGAATTATCTAAATTTAGCGCAGTATCCGAGTCCGTCGTACTTTTCAAATTTGACGCCGTATTTAAACTCGTCGTGTCATTTAAATCCGCTGCGCCATTTAAATTTGACGCAGTATCCATGCTCGTCTCGCCGAAATTTACGGTGCCGTTGCGCTCCGCATCGCTCGCGTTTTTTCCTTGTGCCCAAAAATCAAAGAAATTATACCATTGAGAAGGAAATTCTTTGGCATAAAGCTCTAGCTGCCGCACGTAGCTTTTAAGCGCTAGCGCGACCGATCGCGCCTTATCGCGGCTCTTTAGCGGCGCAGGCAGCGGTTGTAGCCGCAGCTCGTGGCCGCTGCGCCCCTCGTAGCACCATAGGCTAAATAGCGGCGCGTCCAAAATTTTAGCAAGCAGGTAACCGCCGATCGGGAAGTTCGCGCTGCGTCCTAAAAAATCCTCGCTTTGAAATTTATCTGAGCCCACCGGCATGCGATCGCCCATTATCGCGATGTGCTCGCCGTTTTGCAGCAGCTCTTTGATTTGCAGCATCTCGCCGATGCCTAGCTCGCCGACGTAAAGAATTTTCACGCCGCCGCCCATCTTTTCGATAAATTTCATAAAATTTTCGCTGTGTTTGCGAAAGATCAGCACGTTAATTTTTATCCCCGCCGTGCTTGCCGAAAGGGCGCGCGCGATCTCGGTGTTGCCGAAGTGCGAAGTGATTAAAATTTTGCCCGTTCCGTCGCTTAAAAGCTCCTTCATACCGCTTTGCACGCGAATTTGATCTAGCGCGATCTTGCCGTTCCAAACTGCGATTTTTTCGCAAAGACTGAGGGAAAATTTATAAAAATTCGCGTAAATTTCGCGGGCCTTGGGCTCGCGATCAAGCGCGCGCCGCAAAAACTCCCTAATCGCGCGCCGTTCGTTTTTAAGCAGCGCAAAATAGATCGCCGAGATGCAAAGCGCGGTACCTCGTATGCAAAAATCGGGCGTGTAAAGCGTGACGAAGCGGGCTAAATTTAAAAGCGCCGCGCCCGCCTTTTCGTTGTTTTCGCTCCAGTGTTTAGCCTGTGTACCGCTGCTGGTCGTTTCGCGCTCGCTTTTTGCTACGGGCTTTTGCGCGGTGTTGGTATCCTCTCGCTCTCTCTCGTCGCGGCTGCTTTCTGTCGTGCCTGAATCGAGATCTTTTACGGCATAAGGGCTTTCTTCTGCAGCGACGGGAGTGCTCTTTACCCCTTTTTGCACGGAAGACCTGCTATCTGCGCTCTTAGCCTTCGGCTCTCGTGCGGCGGCTAGATCATTTTGCGCCCCCATATCGCGGCTATTTTCTACGGCGCTTCGATCGTGCTTTTTCGCCGCACCGATCATGTTGCGCGGCTTTGTCGCGTCATTATGTACGTCGATGTTTCCAAAAAGCGAGCTAAAGCGGCGAAGCGCCCTTTTTGCAAGCCAAAGCGGAAGCCCGCAAAATAGCCTAGCGTGCATCAGCGAAATTCCGAAATTATCCCGAAACGGCGCAAAGTGGCTCACTCCGCCCGCTTCGTAGCGCACCGCTAGATCGAGCCATTTTATCTCTAGCCCCGCGCGCACGGCTAGGATTAAAATTTCGGCATCAAAGCTCATCCTGCGGCTTTTGGTGTAGGGCAGAAGCGGCACGATCCCCTCTAGCGGGTAAATTCTAAAGCCGCACATCGCGTCTTTTATGCGGTGCGAGAGGGTATTTATCACGCACCAAAAATTCATTATCTTGCGTCCGTGCAAGCGGGATTTGGGCGCGCTTTCGTCATACGCGGGCGCGGCGCATATCAGTGCGGCGGGCTGCTTTGCCGCAAGCGCCAAAAACTCCTCGCATCTGCCTACGTCGTGTTGAAAGTCTGCGTCGATCTGAAAGGCATGCGTAAATCCAAGCTCCTTCGCCCACGCCAGCCCGTCGCACACGGCAGCGCCTTTGCCGCCGTTTTGCGCGCGGGTGTAAATTTGAGCCGCAAGCCCCTTTAGCGCGCTTTTGCTCGCTTCGTCGCTGCCGTCGTCCACGATCAGCACGGGCGCAATGGGCGCCAGGGCGTGCACGAGCTCGGCGATGCGCGCGGGGTGGTTGAAGTAGGGCAGTAAAAACGCGGGCTTAAAGGCAAATTCTTCCACTGGCACAGACCTTGTCGTTTGAAATTTCAAAGCGGAGTTTGCCGCTTGCTTCGGTGATTTTGATAAAAATTTCATCGCCGGGGCGGATGAAATTTTTAAATTTTAAATTTTCTATCTTTTGCGTGCCGTCCAGCTCGTAGCCCAGGGCTTTTGCGCAGATCAATACGAAGCGAAGCTGCATAAACGCGGGCACCAGCGCAAATCGCGCAAAGTGTCCGTCGAAATAAAAGTCGCTAGCGCGCACCTTCGCGCGAAACTCATTCTCCGCGCTTTGCTCGAAAACGGGCGCCTCGTAGCGCTGCAGGGCGCTTAAAAAGTCCTTTTTGCTTAGCTTGCCTTGCTCGTTAAAAGGCAGCTTGCTCGCGATTTTGAAGTAGCGCAAAATCGCGCCGAATTCGGGCTTCAAAAAGGCCTTCAGCTCGTCCGTGACGCCCTTTTTGCCCCCTGCGCGAAACGCCTGCTCGCCGCGCTCGCTAAGCTTGATAAGAGCTACGGCGCGGTCGCGCTGCGGGTGCAGATCGATCCTGCATTCGCCGATAAATTCGTGCGAACGGAGCTTAGCTTCGAGCAGATCGAGGCTCACGCGGTTTTCGTTGATTTTGACGGTGCGGTCGCTGCGCCCCAAAAGCGTGATCTCGTCTGCGCGCACATAGCCGAAATCGCGGCTTTCGAAGCGCTCGCACCAAGGCGAGCTGATCGTAAACTCGCCCGCTTGCGAAAATTGGTCGGCGGGCTGCTTTATCGTAAATTTATCGCAAAGCCCCTCTGCCTGCGCAAATTTATCGTCGTGTTTCGTCGCGGAGCTCGATATGGAGCTGTTTTCTGTATCGGTCGCGGTTTTATCGACAGCGTCTGCATTAAATTTAGACGCCTGCTTGCCCGAACGGCCTGTGTCTTGTTTGTCTGTATTTTGCCCGTCCGCACGGCTCGTTTTGGGCTCTGCCGCAGAATTTTTGCCGCAAGAGCTTGCCGCAGGATCAAAGAGCTCGCCATCGCGTTTTGTCGCGCCGCTATCAATATCCGTGCGGATCTGCACGCTAACGGGAGCAAATTTCTTAAGCCCCGCGCCTTCGTTGCAGGCGATCACTCCCGTTTCGCTGGAGCCGTAAATATCGACGATGTGGGCACTGCTAAGCACTCGCAACCTATCTCGGATTGCAGGACTTAGCGGTGCGCCCGCGCTAAAAATGGTGCCCAAAGGCGCTATGTTTGCAGCATCTGCATGTTCGCACAGCGCGCCTAGCACCGTGGGCGAGCTGATCAGCACGGCGCCGGCAAGATCGGCTGCGAGGATGATTTCAGGGTAGTTTAGGTCGCCTTTTTGCGTGCGCGAGCCGCAAAGTAGCGGCACGAAGATGCTAAAGGTAAGCCCAAACATATTTTGGTGCGAGACGCCCGATAAAAATCGATCGCTTGCGCAAAGGCCGAATCTTTCTACTAAAAATTCCGCCTCTAAAACCATATCGCGCAGGCTTTTTTCGATATTTTTCGCCTCGCCCGTGGAGCCTGAAGTTTTGATATAAAATTTTTGATCGGCGCGCAGTAGGCGCAAAGAGATAGCCTCTTGCTCGCAGGGCGCGTGATTTTGCGGCGCGTTTTTAGATGAAATTTTAGGCGCGGATTTTCCCGTATCGTGCGGCGAAATGTTTTCTAAATCATGAGGGCTGAATTCGTCTAAATTTTGCGCTGCGGCGAGATTTGGAATTTTTACGTCGCCGCCTAGATGAAATTTACCGCTAAATTTGGGCTCTCGCAGCAGTACGGGCGCAAAACCCGCAATCAGCGTGCCGAAAAAAAACGCGATGAACTCCGCCGCATCCTCGCCGTAAATTTCGATCATCGGCGCGCGCTTTTGCTCTTGCGTCTGCGCCGCTTGCAGGGCGCGCGCGGCACCTGCGCCGCCGCTAGAATTTTCCGCGTCATTGAAATTTACGCTTCTGTTAGAATTTTCCGCGTCTTTTAAATTTACATTTGCCGCGCTGCTTTGGGATTTGTCCGCGCCTTTTAAGTTTACCGCTTCGCTCCGCTTGCATCCAGTTTTTGCCAAATCGCGCGCAAGAGCCGCCGCGGCAAGGATTTCGCGCTCGTAAGGCTTCAAAGAATTAATCAAATTTTTTAACATAAAATTTCCTAAAAATCATCTCGCCGCCGATCAGCGCGCCGATGAGGACGTATGAGATCGCGCCGCAATAAACGCTCCAATAAATTTTATCTCGCGGTAGTAGCAGCGCCGCGCTAAGTAGACCGTTTAGCACGAAAAATCCGAGCCAAACTTCGGTCAGCTTGCACGTGTAGACGCGGCCGCGCTCGTTGAGAGCTGGCTGCTTCAAAAGCGCTAAGCGCGTGATCGCGGGCGTCGATCTTAGGCTGAGCGCGAAAAGCGCCGCGAGCGAGAAATTTATTATGAGCGGATACAGATACGCAAGCGCTCCACCTCCAAATAGGGCGCACAGCGCAAAAAATGCCGCGCTTGCGCCCTTAATAGCTCGATCTTTACTTTCAAAAACGGCTCGCGCTCCCCATAGCGCGCTCATCGCCGCGAGCAAGCAGACCCGCGCGCCGCCGTGCAAAAAATAGAGACCGAAAGGGTAAAACACGCTTAAAATTATGGTAGCTGTTTTTAAAAATATCGTTCGTCGCAATCTTTGTAATCCTTAAATTTAGCCGCGAGGGTTTAGTTTCTGCCGCGGCAGCTTTAGCTTCGTCACGGCGGTTAGGCTCTTGCCGCGGGCGCGATCGGCGCGATTATTACCACACTTCGATACTTTAAATTTAGCTTCGGCGTTCAAATTTTAGGCGCCATGCTTTTAAAATTTAAATTTAGCCTTGCTCGCCGCATTTAAATTTCAGCAGTGCCGCTTTTAAATTTAGCTACGCCTTAATTTAACTCGCACCGCCGCACTCGCGATCAGATTCGCCAAATTAGATTTAGCCGAAATTTTAAAATTTTTAAAATTTTACGAAAACAGTGACCGCAAAAGAAACAACGCCTTTTAAAATTTCAAAATTTCATTCAAGCTTGCAGATTAAAATTTTGATCTGCGAAGCGCTTTATATGCTAGCTCAAAAGCGGCAAATAAGCGGATTTTGTGCCGCGCCGCCTAATAAGCGCTAAGCCCGCAAAAGCCGCGCACCTTTGATAATATTCGTCGCACGTTATCAAATCACCGCGCGCCGTTAAATAAACGACGCCTATGTTATCCGCTCGCTCGCCATCTTTGTGCCGCCGCAAAGTAAACTACCGAGCCGCCGCACGCGCGATCTTGCCGCGCCGCACGGCGAAATTTAACTCTCGCCGCTGGTAGTTTCCCCACTCGCGCCTTGATCGAGCTTCGCCGCTACGGCATCCACGATGTCGCCAAGGGTTTGGATGTTTTTAAAATCATCGGGCATCAGCTTATAGCCCGTGTTTTTCTTGACGTAATCGACCAGATCGATCGCGTCGATGCTATCGATCTGTAGATCCTCGTAAATTTTAGCCTCTGGCACGACCTTGCTCTCGTCGATCTCGAAAAGCTCCACAAGCGCCTTTTTTAAAATTTCAAAAATTTCATCTTTACTCATTTTTACTCCTATTTTCGGCGATGTATTGCGCCAAAGACGCAACGGATGAGAAAATTTGCTTTAAATTTTGGGTTTTTGAGTTAAGCACGATGCCGTATTTTTTCTGCACCAAAAGCCCGAGCTCCAGCGCATCGACTGAATCAAGCCCCAGCCCGTCGCCAAAAAGCGGCTCGTCGTCATTTATGTCGCCTGGTGCGACGTCTTCGAGGTTCAGCCCCGAAATGATCAGCTCCTTAAGTTCCAAAATTTCTTCGTTCACAGATTCTCCTTTTCATATAGATTTGATATTTTTTCGTAGAGTTTGCGCACTCGGATCGGGTTTGGACGATCCGGCTCAAAGCCCGTTAGATCGAGCGCGCACAGCTCGTAGAGGTCGTATTTCATCCGAACCTCGGGCGTATCGTACCATACTTGTCCTTTTTTTAGGCTTTTAGGATCCATTTTTATCGCGACGCAATTCATATTTTTTGCGAAATTTATCGCGATGTAAAACGCTGCTTTGTGCATGGCGATGCGATCTGCGGTGCGCGTGCCCTCTGGGAAGATGATTAGGCTTTCTCCTCGCTCAAGGGCGCTGCGGCATGCATCTATCATCGCTTCCGAGCCGGTGTTTGGGATGTAGCCCGCGGCTGCGATGGCGGCGGAGAGGAAGGGATTTTTACACAGACTTTCCTTGACTACGCAGTTTGCGCGCCGCACGTGAGCTAAAAAGATCACCACGTCAAGCAGGCTGGGGTGGTTTGCGATGATGAGAGTGCCGCTAGGCGGGAGTTTGCAGCGCCAGCTCACGCCGATACTGCCGTAAAGACGCGCTAGCAGCAAAAATATGCGCCACGAGATCATTATGAAATCGCGCACGAAATTTCGCACGGCCTCTATGCGGTTTAATCGCAGTAGCGCTACTGGGAGGAAGAGTAGGTTGCCTATCATACACAGCGCGCCGAAGCTAGCGAAGGATAACGCGATGCCGATCTGTTTAAGCTTGCGCCTTAGCGGATCTGTCTGCTTCATCGCGCAGCGCCTCTTTCGACGGGGGTTTCGCAGCAGCTCTCGTTAAGGATTGTACGGCTATCGGCGAGGGTTTTGTTGTTCTCAGCGGGGATTTGATGGCTCATCATGCGCGAGATCTCGATAAAATTTCTACGGCTAACCGCCTGTTGCATCGCAGCGGAATTTTCGCAGTTTTCTGTGCGCGATATTTCGGTTTGCGGCGTGTGCCGAAGCAATAGAGCTTTTATGGTCTGAGCGGAAGCTTTGGCGATCTCGGCGCCGTGCATATGCCGAAACGATGGAATTTTTGCGGCGCGCAGTAAACTGTGTTTTTGTGGAATTCTTATCGTTTGCCGTATATGCTGCCCCGGTGAAATTTCCTCAGCTTGCCGCGTGCTTCGTCGTGCGTATTGCAGCGATGGAATTTTTATCTTTTGCTGCGCATATAATCGCGACGAAATTTCCGAGATTTGTTGCGTGCGCCGTTGCGACGAAATTTCTGCGAAGCGCCATATATACTGCTTTGACGCCGCTATATGGCGCGCCGTCTGATTAAATTTATAGCTCGCGGCGCAGTTAAATTTAAAATTTATCGCAACGCCTTGTCGTATGCATTTTGCCTGATAGGCTACTTGGTTCATCGCGCGGCTAAATTTAAACTCGTAACCCAAGCTTTGTTCTGCTGAAAATATGAAATTTGCAGCCCGCTGCGCGTAGCATTTCAGCTCGTCACATCTGTCTTTATAGCGGAATTGCGCGGTGTTTTCTACGCGCCGCTGCGGTAAAATTTTTATGGCTCGCAGCTCGCATTGTTTAGGCGGATTTTTTTGGGTTCGTTGCGTATGCCTCGGTGGCGCATTTTCGCAGCACGCCTCATTGCAACGCGATTTGGAGGCGTATGGCGCGCGCCCTTTCGGCGTGCTTTTAAGATGCGCCGTTTGGACGAGTTCGTATTTGATAGCGCGGCTAAATTTAAAATATTCATTGTATCTGAGCTTGGCGGAGCGGCTAAATTTAAATCTCATCGTTCGGGTCTTTGCGGCTCCGCGTGGCCTGGGATTTTGATCAAATTTGCTCGTCTCGCCGCGCTTGCTCATGAGGTGGAATTTTACCATTTTAGCGCTCACGATCTTGCCTCAAAAAAGCTGCGATTTTGGCGGGATCTTTGACTCGCCAAAGATAGTCCAAAACCCCGTCGCTGCTACGCCATTCGCGCTTGTCGGAGAGGATTTTAGCCAAAAATTTCACCGCGGTATCTAGCGGGATTTCGCCGCCCTCTTTAAAGCTTCGTAAAATTTCATTCTCAGCTCGCGGTTTTGGATTTTGTGCCTCTAGGCTCTGTGTCGTCGCGTCCGCAACGTGCGGCGAAATTTCGATCTGCACGTCATCTCCGCGCTGAAGCACCAAAAGTAGGGCGCAGGTGAAGTCGCAGCGCTTCAGATAGTCGTTATTTGCCTCCTCAAAATAGCAGAGCAGGGCGATTTTATCGTTATCCGACTTGCATTCGCCGTCCTTTCCTGCTCCGTTCGCATCCTGCGCGGAGCCGAACTCCCCCGCGCTTTCTTTCAGTCTTGCAGCCGCGATTATTGCGCCGTTTTCGAGCGCGCACGCCGCGGAGATCGTCGAAATTTCGGCATGGTTTTGCGTAAAAATCGCATTTTGCGCCGCGATCGCATTGAGTACGCTGACGCAAAAGCTCGAAGGCGAGACGCTTTCGTCCATCGAGCCGAGCAGGCTAAAACAGCGGTTGATCTCGCCCAGGCGCGAGCAAAAAATAAGCGGCATCTCTTCGTGCTTCGTCGCGGCATTATCGTCTGTTTTGAAATTTTGCCTTGCCGAATTTAAGGAATTTTCATTTATCAAATCTTGCGGCGTCGAATTTAGAGAATTTTCATTTGAAAAATCCTGCGGCGATGGGTTTTGCGCGGCGGTGCGGATTTTGCTCGCGTCTAAATCTTGCGACGCAGGATTTAAGGAATCCTCCTCGGCTAAACTATGCGGCGTATTTTGCGAAATTTCGCCTAAAAGCGAGATGCAAAGTTTCGCCCCAAGCCCCAAGCGACGGCGCTGTAACGGCGGGATGTGCGCAAGAGCTGGCTTTTTCTTTAAAGCTTCGAGCGCTAAAATTTCCTCTTTTAAGCGGGCGTGAGTAGAAATTTTTAAATTTTCTACAAAGCTGTTTTGTAAAGCCTCATCCTCGCGCGCGGCGAAATTTTTATAAAGCTCCGCCGTATTTTCGGAGCCGCAATCAAAAGCGCGCGCGGAGCTAAATTTAGACGTGTCCGCTTCTTGTTTTAATCCCCGCTGTGAGCCGAGCTCGGTAGAATTTTCATTAAAACCTTCTGCGGCAAGGTCGCGATCCACGCTTTCATTATTTTCGCACGCTGCAAAATTTGCGGGATTTATGAAATTCTGCTCACAGCCTGGAATATTTGTAAAATCTTGCGTAGAATTTAACGCGAAATCATACGTAAAATTTTGATTTGCATCGCAAGCGAGATCGGAATCTCCGCCTAAGTTTACTTCGGAAATTCCGCTCGAGCAAGCGGCGAAATTTTTATAAAGCTCCGCCGGCTCGCCCGAAATTATCGCGCTTGCGTACGCTACGCCGAAGCTTAGTTTATTTTGCAATATAGCCTCTTAGCGTGACGCCGTTCATTATCGAGCCTACGCCGCATTCAAACTCTTTGTCGCTCACGAAAACGTTTTTATAATAGTAGCTCGTGATGTTGACGACCTTGTTGCCGCCCTCTTTTTTGGCGCGGTCTTGAAAGCTAAGCAGTGCCGATAAAAACGCGCGGTTGCATGCGGCTTGATCGGTCTTGTTGACGCTATTTGTTTTTTTGTTCGAGCTTAGCTGCTGCGTGATCTTTCTGCCTGCGGATTTGTTGCCGAAGTAGAATTTTATGTTCGGATCAAGCTTGGCTTTAGCGTCGGGCTCTGCGAGTGCCGCGGCGATCGGGAAGCGCACGATATCGTTCTTGGCATAAGCCGCATTAGCGACGAAAAGCGCCGCAACTGCGAAAAATAGAAATTTTTTCATTTTCTCTCCTTTAGTCGATAAATTTTTTAAAAATCAAAGAGGTGTTCACGCCGCCGAAAGCGAAGTTGTTATTCATAACGTAGTCGGTCTTTATCTCCTGCGGCTGCGTGAGGTATCTAAGCGGCGCGCACTGCGGATCGATATCTCGTAAATTTAGATTCGGATAGAATAGCCCCTCGTTCATCATCATCACCGAGATGAAGCTCTCTAGCGCTCCGCACGCGCCCAAAGTATGACCCAAATAGCCTTT
This sequence comes from uncultured Campylobacter sp., assembly GCF_938045405.1. Classification (GTDB taxonomy): domain Bacteria; phylum Campylobacterota; class Campylobacteria; order Campylobacterales; family Campylobacteraceae; genus Campylobacter_B. The sequence continues at coordinate 11,364 of NZ_CALIMW010000296.1, forward strand.
ATAAGAGCTCACTGGCGTTTGCGAGCCGAAAATTTCATGAGTCGCTATAGATTCTGCGACGTCGCCTTGTCTAGTCGCCGTAGCGTGGGCGTTTACGTGCCCGATGAGATCCGGCGAGATGGCGGCGTCTTTGAGCGCCAGCTGCATCGCCGCGCGCATAGTCTCGCTCTGCGGGCGGGTGATATGCGTGCCGTCGCAGGTCGTGCCGAAGCCCACTATCTCGGCGTAAATTTTAGCGCCGCGCGCAAGTGCGCTTCTGAGGCTTTCTAGCACGAATATGGCGCCGCCTTCGCCCAAAACCAGCCCGTCGCGCGCTATATCAAAAGGCGCGGGGCTGAGAGTAGGGGTGTCGTTTTTACAGCTTGTCGCGTAGAGCTTATCAAATACGAATGCCTGGCTTGGGTGCAGCTCGTCCGCGCCGCCTGCTAGCATCATATCCGCAAGGCCAAATTTTATCGCTTCGTAGGAGTAGCCGATCGCTTGAGACGCGCTCGTGCACGCAGAGCTCGTGGGGATGAGCCTACCTTTTAGTCCGTAGTAGATCGCGATATTTGCAGCGACGGTGTGAGGCATCATCTTTACGTATGAGTTGGCGTTGAAGGTGCTATCCTTGCCATGCAAAATATCTATGACTTCGCCAGTAGCCTTTGCATCACCGCTACAGCTACCCGCTGCGACGCCCATACGACCGTCCTTTATACGCTCATCTTCCAAAAGCCCCGCATCCGCCAGAGCTTCACCCGCGGCATCTACGCCAAGCATTGCTACCTTACCCATCGAGCGGGTATCTTTGCGGTTCCAGTGTGCAGGCGGCGCATAGTTCGGTATCGGCGCGCCTAGCCTGGTGTTTAGCTCCTCGCCGAAGATATCCCATTCGCTCATATAAACTACGGCGCTTTTTTGCTGCGCCAAATTTTGCTTTATGCTCGCCCAGTTCCGCCCGAATGCACAGACATTGCCAAAACCCGTAATGACTACTCTATTTAACATAATCCACCGTCTATTTTAATAACCTCTTTTGTGATGTATGCGGAATTTTCGCTTAGCAAAAACTCCACCAAATGCGCCACCTCGCTCGGCTCTCCGATGCGGCCTAGCGGGATTGCGCTTAAAATTTGATCGCTTGCGACCTCGTTTATACTCTCGCTCATCGCCGTTTTGATGAGCCCGGGAGCCACGACGTTTACCGTGATCTTGCGGCTTGCAAGTTCTATCGCTAGCGATTTTGCCGCGGCGATTAGGCCTCCTTTGCTAGCGGCGTAGTTGCTTTGGCCGCGGTTGCCGGCAATTCCGCTAACCGAGCTCATCACGACGATACGCCCGCCCTTTTTGGCGCGGATCATAGGCATCAGCGCGGGCTTTAGGACGTTATAAAACCCGCCTAAATTCGTATCTATCACGCTTTGCCAATCCTCGCGCTCGAACCACACGAAGGAGTTATCCCGCGTGATGCCCGCGTTTAGCACGATGCCCCAGTATGCGCCGTTTGCCTCTATGTCTGCTTCGATCCGCTCCTGCGCCGCGGCAGTGTCTGCGACATCAAATTTTAAAATTTGAACTTCCGCCGCGCCCGCATCCGAGCAGCGCTTCGCTACGTCTTTAAGCTTCGCTTCGTTGCGCCCGTTTAGCACTAAGCCGTAGCCCTTTTGCGCTAAATTTAACGCGCACGCCTCGCCGATACCGCCGCTTGCTCCGGTGATTAAAATTCTCTTAGCCATTTATACTCTTTATCATTTCGTCGCTCGCGCGCATTACACTTAGCGTGGCGCTTGCGATATGTTCGCCGCCGCAGCGGATCTCGCAATCGAAGATATATAGCCCCTCGCCGTCGCCCACGCTCTGCTTCGCCGTCGTAATCACGCGCTCGCCCAATTTTAAGCTTGCGCGCGAAATATCCAGGTTTCGCACTCCCAGCAAAAACCCAAGCCTCGCCTCGCCGTCGTTTCTGTAGCCCGAATACACGCCGATGCACTGCGCCATAATCTCCATATACGCGTAGCTGCCGAGCTCGCCGTCTTCGGTAAACGGCGAGTCCTCTTTAACGCTAAACGCGCAGCTCGCATACCCGTCGCTAATCTCTAAAATTTCATCCGCGAAGACCATATATCCGCTCTGCGGTAGGATGCTAGAGGCTCTCATACTCGTCCTATTATGGTTACGGCGTTGTCGCCGCCGAAAGCAAAATTTAGATTCATCGCGGTATCTACGCGCGCTTTTTTTGCTTCGCACGCGAGATTAAATTTAGATAGCGCCGCTGGAATTTCGCTCGTTTGCGAAGTTTGATCCGCGTCGCTTTTTAAAATTTTATCGTCCGCGCCTTGCAAAGCTTTAGACGCAGCCAAAATTTCATCCGCGCTGCTTTTTGAAATTTCACTCTGCGCGTTTTGCAAAATTTTATCGCCCAAGCTGCATAAAATTTGATCGTCTGCGCTGTTTAAAATTTTATGGTTTCGCTCGCCGTGTCGCGCCCGCGCGCCGCGAAAAATTTCAGCCTCAGAGCCGAGCCAAATTTTATCGTTCGCAAAATTCGGCGGGATCACGCCCTGTCTGATCGCCTCGTAGCACACGGCAAGCTCGATCGCCCCCGCTGCGCCCAGGGTGTGTCCAATCGCCCATTTGGACGAGCTTGCTGGCGCTAAGGGCAGGGCAGCGCTCATAGCCAAGGCCTCCATCGCGTCGTTAGCCGCAGTGCCGGTGCCATGCAGATTTACGTAATCCACGCTTTGCAGCCGCGCCGATTTTAGCGCGGTTTTGATCGCCGTGATCTGCATGCGCGCGCTAGGATCGGGCTTGGTGATGTGGTAGGCGTCGGAGTTTGCGGCGTGAGCCAAAAGCGCGACGTCGCTTATACGCTCGCGCGAAAGCACGAATGCGCAGGCTCCCTCGCCTAGATTTGTGCCTGATCGCGCCTCTGAAAACGGCTTTAGCGGCTGCTCGCTTAAAATTTCAAGTGCGCTAAATCCCTGCAGCGTGAGCTCGTCTAATGCATCGGCGCCGCCGAATACGACCGCGTCGCAAAGTTCCGCGTAGATGAGGCGCGAAGCTTCGATCAGAGCTTTGTTTCCGCTGGTGCAGGCGCTCGAAACTCCGATCGCGACGGATTTTAGCCCGAAGCGTTCGCGGATAAAATTTGCGGGGTTTGCGTGGGAGTTGCGCTCGAAGCAGAAGTTTTTAAATTTATCGTTTGCGGCTTTTGAATTTTTGGCGAAATTTTCGCTGTTTGCAGTAGAAATTTCACTGCGCGGCGCGGAGCTCTCGCCGTCTTGCGAGATAAAATTTCCCGCGTCTTTACCGCAAGCGAAAAATTCCGCATAGTTTTCCTGTACGCCGGTATTGGTGGTCGCAAACACCACTCCTACGCGGTGCGCGCCGAATTTTTGCACGGCTTGCTCGATCTGTTCCTGCACGCCTAGGCAGGCGCAAAGCGCCAGAGCGTTCGTGCGCGTGGCGTAGGCGCGATCTTTGATCCTCGGCAGCGGCGTATCCACGCGCCCGAAGATAAAATTTTTGCCGTATACGCTAAGCTTTCGCAGCGCGGATCTCTTCTCGCACAGCGCGCTAAAAAGCTCTGCGGCGCTGTTTGCGCCCGCACAGATGAGCCCGGGGTTACTTAGATACTGCGTCATATCGGCGCCCCTTTGCGTTTATGGTGAAATTCGGTTTATCCGCATTCTCAAGCAGGGCTAAAAATACGCGCTCGCTTTGCGAATCGGGCGGCAGGAAGCCGTCGTTGCGAAATTTAGCCTCGCTGCCTTTGATCGATAAAATTTTACGTGCGATCGGCGCGCCTAGCATATCGAGCCAGACGAGCTTGTAGCGGCTCTCCTCGCCGTTTGCGGGTGAAATTTTTGAGATCAGGGCTCTGCTTTTTACGCCGAGCTCGTCCGTCAGGATGAACTGCTTTTGGTTAAATTCCGCTATCTGCTCGGGCGCCTTGCGCGCGCATCCGTCTATAAAAAACGCGGCGCAAAGCAGAATGAAAGCCGTTTTAGAAATAGCGTAAAAACGATAAACAGGTCTCAAAAATTCTCCCTAAAAACGAGCGAAATCAAAATCTCGCCCTCCAAAATATAGCTATTGTGTGACCACGCCCTGCCGCGCTCATCAAGCGCCAGAGCCTCACCGCCAGCCCCACGCGCCAGCCCCACGCGAGCAAGCGCGTAAAAACCTAGGCTTCGCGCCTTAATCAGCGCCTCTTTGATCGTGTAAATTTTATAAAAAATGAGCATCTTTTCGCTTTCGTCTGTCGCCGCTAAAAGCTCGCGCTCAAAGGCGTTGAAACAAAACTCGCTCGCCGCGGCAAAATCCCGCGGTTTTAAAATTTCAAGATCGAGCCCGAACTTTTGCCTCGCAAAACCCACGGCAACGATCGTTTTGCCCTCCGCGCTTTTGTGTGAGATGCAAAATTCGCCGCGTTTTTTAAAGCGCGCCTTAAGCGCCCGTGAAACGCGAAACTCGCGCAGATGGGCTCTCGCGCGCGCCAGCTTTTTATCGCGCCTGCTCAAAAGCCGCCGCGGAGCGCACAGATCCTTGTCGGTGATTAAAATTTTTATCTCGCTCATAAAGCTCCGATTTTACTAAAATAGTCTTTATAAAAATATAAAATAGCGCTGCGGCGTTGAAATTTCGTTTAAAATTTATTTGATGCGATTGGGCCCAAAGGTGCATTAAAACATAAAATTTATCGCGTTTGCGCTAAGGCCTCGGGCGCGGTAAAATTTTAAAATTTAGCGCGTTTACGATCTGCGCCGCGCGCTTTTTTTTTGTTCGTCGTGTGTCACTGCTATGCGGCGTCGGTTGTGTTCGTTGCGCTCGTCTTGTTCGTCGTATTTTGTGTGACCGTCATGTTTGGTTAAATTTTTAGCGCGGCTGTATCAAGAGGCAGGCAGCGCAAGGCTTGAAAGCCTCGGCGTAAAATTTTAAAATTTCACTATGAAATTTTAAAAGCTCTGCCGCTGGCGGCGTTTACACTAAAGCTTTTGCGATGAAATCCGGATGCGTCGTGCGATGAAATTTTAAAATTCCGAAGCGAAATTTAAAACTACGAGCAGTGCGTGGCGCAGCAGACATCGTAACATAACAGCGCAAAATTAGCCGCATTTGAATAAAACGGCATAAAATTTAAGCGCTCCTGAATACGGCAGCTTGAAATTTAATTAAAGCGGCACGAAATTTAATCGTGCTAATTGCCGCAACCGCATTTAAATACCGAGCCGTGCCGCGCTGCGCCGAACAGAATGCTTTAAGGTCCGTGCCGCATCACGCTTTTGTATTAAATTCTGTGCCGCGTCGCACTAAATTTGCGTTAAATTCCGAGCCGCATTAAATTTACGTCAAAATTCCGCCGCCGCGAGGACGGCGTTTGATTTTATTTTTTGATCATGCGCTTGTACGGGCTGAAGCGGTGATCGTTCTCGTCAAATCCGTCGTTGTAGGGCCCCACGTCCATATCCATCTGCTTGACGTCTAGGTCGGGGAAATCTTTCTTCCTATCGGGTTTGATCTTGCGCGGTTTTGAGTTTATATACGCCGTCACGTCGAAAGCTTCCTCCCAGCTTAGCGAGGTGTCTCCTTTAGGCATAGTGGCTTTGACATACCTCACTCCTTCGATGAGCCTATACATACCGGCGCCCGTATTGTAGCTGTCATCGCCCCAAAGCGCGGGGAATGTGTAGTAATCGCCGCTTTGAGCAAACCCCTCGTTTTTTATCCCTTCGCCGTTTTCGCCGTGGCAGGCGGCGCATTTTGCGGCGTAAATTTCGCCTCCTTTTTTAGGATCCGCCGCGCGGTCTAAAAACTGCGCCTTCGGCAGCCCCTGACCTTTTAGTTTTGCGCCGACCTCATATCCTGCGGAGAGCCAGTGCATGTAAGCGATCATTGCGCGCATCTCTTTGGAGTTTGTAGGTATCGCTCCACCCGCCATCGAGCGCTGAAAACAGCCGTTTATGCGGTCTTGCAGCGTGACTAGCTGATCCGATCTCGCGACATACTGCGGAAATCTCGCGTAGATACCCACGAACGGGCTTTGATCGGGCACGACGCCGCCGCTCGTATGACAGCTCGAACAGGAGAGGTTGTTGCCCGCAAAGCGCATTTTTTCGTCCTTTGCCTGCGGTCCGAGATACCTCGTCATCTCGTTGATGAGCTTCGCGCCGTAGATGACGGTCTTTGCATAAGGCGAGTCGCCGAGCTTTGCCTCGTCTATGACGCCGTTTTCGTCGATGCCTACGGGCAGCTTAAATTCCTGCGTCTTTTGCTCGTACGGCACGGCTTTTTTGGCGTTGAGTTTGGCTACATCAAAGCCTAAAACGGGCGTAAAAAATAGCGGAAGCGCTAAAACAAGGGCGGTTTTTCTCATATGTTCTCCTTTAAAAGTAAAATATACATTTGAAATTATTGAATTTTTTAGTTAAATGTGTGTTAAAATTTCAAAAAAAGGAGAAATTCCGAGAACTCGCACAGAGGAAAATTTTAAAGGAGCCGAAATTTTAACTTAGCGAGACGATGAAATTTGACGCAAATTTTGCGCGGCCTAGCGATAAAATTTAAAGTAAATGGCGAGATTTTTTGAAGTTTGAGTGGGTAATTTTGGCAGAACCTGCGCGATTAGATTACTTGATTTTGTCATGCGATAAATTTTGGCAGTGCGGCGAGCTACGCAGAAAAAGAAGTCGAGCCGTGATGTAGCAGATTTTTTTAAGGCTTGCGAGAGTAAAATTTAAAAGATTGCCTCACACCCATCGCTCGTTTCGTCCGCACCGCTCGGCACACTTGCTGCGCTTATGTATTGCACGGATCGCTTTATTTGTGCGCCTCTGTATTTTTTGCGTCGCGGATGCTACGCCGTATATCAAAATATCAAAGCGCGATTAAGCCCGCGCATGCAAGCGCTCGCGGGAAACGAACGGATAAAATTTAGGCGGGCAATTTCGCTCATTCGCGACCGCGGTATATTTGATCCGTGCCGCCCTTGCTACTCCGCCACAAACGAGCCGTTCGCAAAAACGTGTCGTGGCATGCCGCCGAAATACAGTCGCAAATCGGTATTTTTAGCGCGAGATTTGCAAAAGTATGTCGCGGTGCATCGCAGCAGGATCGCCGCCGCATTTGAAATTTATCTAGGTTTGCCGGCGCGATAGGGCGAGGCGGATCGTCTCGTCTATGCGCCGTTTGGGCGGCGTGCGTATTTATGCTCGCCCTGCATGCGCCTTAAACGGGCGCTAGGTTTGAAATTTAACCCAAGCTGGCTAGGAATTTTAAATTTAAGCGGATTTGGGCTTTGGCGGTCGGATCTGCTTGCGCGCCGCGCAGGACCGTATACGCGCTAGAATTATCGCCGCCGAGATAAAATTTCGCGCGACAGGCGCCGTAATGCGGCGGTATGAAAATCTAAAGCTCTTGAGTAAAACGTAAAGGAATTGGGGAAATCGAAGTAGCATCGGTAAGTATGAAATTTAATGCTTTTAAATAAAACGGCGCGAAACTTAATCGTTCTTAAGTAGAGCAAGAGCAAATTAGCCTTTATCGCCAAGCTCGCGATAGTTATAATTTTGAATTAAACGGCGAAATTTAAATACTCTTGGATAAAACAGCATGGAATGAACTTAACGCCTCGGATAAAAACGTTAATTTTAACCGCACTAAACTACCGCGCTATCTGAGCTAAGCCGGGCCGTATCGTGCTGTGATGGGCGGAATTTGAGTTAAATTTCATGCTGCGTCGCACTGGGTTTGCTTTAATCTCGCACCGAACTCGCCGTGCCACACTAAATTTGCCGCCAAGCCGCATTAAATTTTATGTAAAAATTTCGCTGCTAAGCTACGACAAATTTAGATCAAAATTTCGCTAGCATGCCTATCTGTGGTAATTTTTTACGAATTTTTCTATGCGCTCAAAGCCGCGTTTTAGATTTTCCATAGAGCACGCAAAGCTTATGCGGAAGTGCCCATCCATGCCAAATCCGCTTCCTGGCACCGTGGCTACGAGCCCTTTATCTAGCAGCTGCATGCAGAATTTCATACTATCAGGTTCTACCTGAGAGCAATCTATGAAGAAATAAAATGCGCCATCTGGTTTTACGACACTAAGCCCTGGGATCGCACCTATCGCGTCCGTGCCAAAATCGCGCCTGCGCTTGTATTTGCGCCTCATCTCCTCGATATAATCATCCGCCTCGCCGCGCAGCACCGGCATAGCGCCTGCCTGGACGATGCTTGCTACGTTGCTGACGCTTTGGCTTTGCAGGTTTATCATCGCCTTATTTAGCTCATCGATAGCACAGGCGGTGTAGCCGAAGCGCCAGCCGGGCATCGCGCCGCATTTGCTTAGCCCGTTGATCGTCACGGTGCGCCTAAACATATCCTCGCTGATGCTTGCTGCGGCTATGAAGCTCTTGCCAAAGACGATTTTTTCGTAAATTTCATCGGCAATTACTAAAATATCCGTGTCCTTTAGCACTTCCGCAAGCTCTTGCAGCTCCTGGCGCGAATATACGGCGCCTGCGGGGTTACTCGGGTTGAAAAGGCACAGCGCCTTCGTGCGCGGCGTGATCGCGGCTTTGAGCTGCGAGGCGGTGATTTTGTATCGGTTTTCCGCCTTGGTGTCTACGATGACGGGCTTGCCCCCGCAAAATTTTACGATGTCTGGGTAGGTGACCCAATAAGGCGCCGGTATTATAACCTCATCGCCTTCGTTTAAGATGCAGTTAAAGGCGTTGAATAGCGAGTGCTTGGCGCCGACGTTGGTGATGATCTGATCAGGCCTGTAGTTTAGAGCATTATCACGCTTTAGCTTCTGCGCGATTAAATTTAAAATTTCAGGCGTACCGGCAACCGGCGTATATTTTCCACAGCCCTTAGCCATAGCCTCTATGACCGCCTTTTTGGCGACCTCTGCGGTATCGAAATCAGGCTCGCCCGCGCTTAGGATTACGACGTCTTGCCCCTGCGCTTTCATCTGTTTGGCTTTGGTGCTGATTGCGATCGTTAGGCTTTCGCCGAGCTTGCTTACGCGACTTGAAAGTGTTAATTTCATTGATGCTCCTTGGATTGGTTTAGACAATTTAAAATTTGATTTTTGACGCTAAAAGCCCTGCCGCTACTTGGGTCTTGGTCGTAGATATCGTCGATTTTATAATCTCCTCCGCTACGGACGAGTTTGTAGATTATCGTCTGCGCGCCGTAGGGGCAGGTCTGTGTCACTACGACAGTATCGCGCTGCCCTAGCTCAAAATCATATTTCGCGTCGTCGCAGACATCTTGACCGCCGATTACCGGATCGTAGTCCAAGCAGCCTACCTCACCTTCGCCAGCAGATGCTTCATCTTGCATAAGCACGGATCTGAAAGAAGCTGATAGGGCATTTTTGTGATCGCCGAAATAGGTATCCTTGATGTATAGACTTTTTACTAGGCTTATTTTGGCATCGTCCGCGGAATTTTTCGCGCTATTAGCATCGCTGCCGCTTGCCGATAAAATAGCAAAAATTGTAAAAAATAGAGCTTTTTTCACTTTAACCCTCTTATTTTAATGATTTTAGATACTCTTCGTAGAATTTATTTAGATCCTCATCCATTGCGGAGATATCTTTTCTGCCGCTGCAGATGCACTCTTCCAAAATTTCGATACGCTTGATGAGATATTTGATAAGCTCTTGGCTGATATCAGGAATTTTATTATGCGCCAAAGGATCGCTCTCGCAGCTTCCTAAAATTCTAGCGGGCACGCCTACAGCGGTGCAGTTTGGCGCTACGTCCTTTACGACGACGGAATTTGCGCCGATTTTGGAATTTTCGCCGATTGTGATATTGCCTAACACCTTAGCTCCTGCGCCTACTACGACGCCGTTTTGCAGCGTCGGATGGCGCTTGCCGTGCTCTAAGCTCACGCCGCCGAGAGTGACGCCCTGATAGATCAGACAGTTATCGCCGATGATTGCCGTTTCTCCGATTACAAGCCCCGTAGCGTGGTCGAAAAATACGCCCGAGCCGATACGTGCGCCCGGGTTTATATCTACGGCGGTGATTATACGAGTAAGTCCGCTGATCGCGCGAGCTACAAGCTTAAAACCTCGCTCGTAGAAAAAGTGCGCGAAGCGGTAATTTATCAGCGCCCAGACGCCGGGATAGCAGAAAAATATCTCAAATACGCTGTTGCATGCGGGGTCTTGGCGCAAGGGCTCGGTAAAGTCTTGTTTTAAAATTTGCCAAAAACTCATTTGATCGTCTTTAGATAGCTGTTGTCGTTTAAAAACAGATATAGCTCGCCCAGGATATGCTTTTTCTCTTTTGCGTCTATGAGGTCTGATTTTTCGATCCGCTCGTTTAGGCTTTCGCGGATATCTACTACGTCGTAGTCCATATCCTCCAAGATGTCGATGACCGATTGAGATTCGATAAAATCCTTGATCTCAAAGCCGCCGTCATCCTTTAAGATCACGGTCGCTTCGGTGGGGTGCGCAAAGAGGTTGTGGCTCATGCCAAGCACCTCCTGATAGGCTCCGACAAGAAAAAAGCCCAAAAAATACTCCTCTTTTTCGGGATCGAAATCGTGCAAAAATAGCGGATTTTTTTGATTGTCGAATTCTATCTCGCCGTCGCTATCGCAGGTGATATCCCAGATCGACGCCGATAGCGTGGCGCGCTCATCCAGCCTCTCTAACGGCATGATTGGGAAGTGCTGCTTGATGCCCCAAAAATCGGGCAAGCTTTGAAAGATCGAGAAATTTACTAAATAGCGCTCTTGAGCGTTGCCTAGTGAGTTTAAGAAATTGCTATACTCTTGCTTGTTGCCCAAAATTCCATACGCCTTTCGCATTATTAGATGAACTAAAATTTCGCCGTTTGAGCGGTCGATCAGATCGACATATCCCAGATCAAAAAGGGTAAGCACGCTCTCCATGTGCGACATGGCATCGTGCAGATACTCTAGCGCGTTGGACGGCTTTAGAGTTTTATACAGATCGTATAGCTCGGCGACTACCGGCGGATTATCCTTTTTTAGGGCGAGCTTCTCTTCGGCGTATTCTTGGGTAAAAAGCTCCAAAATCGGCGCTACGAGCACCGCATGGCTGGCGGCTACGTATCTGCCGCTCTCGATAAAGATATCCGGCTCGGCCTCTTTTTTATCCTCTGCGATCGATTTTAGCAAAAAAACCACGTCGTTGGCGTATTCTTTTAGCGTATAGTTGCGGCTGGAGCTTTCTTTGGCTTGGGAGTATTCGATAGCAAGACCTCCGCCTAAATTTATGGATTTTAAATTTTTCGCACCCATTTTGCGAAGCTCGGTGTAGATATTACCCGCCTCGATAAGGGCCTTTTTGAGCGGGTGGATCTCTGTAATCTGCGAGCCGATATGAAAATGAATCATCGTAAACTGCTCGATGAGATCGTTTTTCTTGAGTAAGTTTATCGCCTCTATAAGCTCGGTCGAAGTAAGGCCGAATTTGGAATTTATCCCGCCGCTTTTCGCCCACAGCCCGCTTCCGGAGTTATGCAGCCTGATGCGTAGCCCGATGAAAGGCTTTGGCGCAAACCGCTCCTTAGCCGTTTCGATGATGGTTTCAAGCTCGTTTAGCCCCTCGATCGTAAGCGTTACGTTATGCCCCATCTCTGCGGCGATGAAGCCGATATTGATGAGCTCCTTATCTTTAAAACCGTTTACGGTAATTGGCGCGCCGTATTTGTTATACGCCATCGCTAGCAGCAGTTCGGGCTTGCTGCCGGCCTCTAGCCCGTATCCGTAAGGCTCGCCGATATCGACTAAATTTTTAACGAAGCCCGGGAATTGATTTACCTTAAGCGGATAGACGGCGTGGAATTTTCCCTTGTAATCAAACTCCTTAATAGCGCGGTTAAAATTTGAGTAAATTTCAACGATCTGCTTTTTGATGAGGTGCGGGAAGCGCAGCAGTATCGGGCCTCGCACGCCGTCTGCGCGGATCTCTTTTATGATATCCACCAAAGGCTGCTTGAAATCGGAGTTTAGGCATAGTTTGCCCCCGTCTATCGTGAAGTTGGAATTCCCCCAAATATTTAGTCCGTAATCGCTCATGCTCTATCCTTAAAAAATGCTTCAACCTCTTTAAATTTGATCGCAAAGGTGCTTTGATCTTCTAAATTTTTGCACCATACCTCGGCGCGATCAAACTCGTCCTGCCCGATGCAAAGGCAAAATTTCGCCTCCGCCCCGTCAGCTGCTTTTAAATGCTTGGCTAGGCTCTTGGGCTCGTATGAAATTTGAGTTTTACAAAACTTTCGCAGCTTTAGCGCAAATGAAAATGCCGTGCTAACAAACGCCTCATCCAGCGCGCCGATATAAATCCCCTCGCGCTCTTGAGGGGCTTCGCGCGTTTTTAAAATTTCGGCTATTCGTTCGATACCGATCGCAAAGCCCACGCCCGCTGTCTTTCTGCCGCCTAAAAACTCCACGAGTCTGTCGTAGCGCCCGCCGCCGCCTACGGCGCTTTGCGCGCCAAGCTCGCTTGAGACGAACTCAAAGGCGGTTTTGCAGTAGTAATCAAGCCCGCGCACGAGCTTTGCATCGATTTCAAATTTTTGTCCGTTTTGGGTTAAAATTCTTTGCAGCTGCGCAAATTCCGCGGCGCAGGCGTCGTTTAAATTTTCCGTTATAAGAGGCGCGGCGGCTAAAATTTTCTGGCAGCTTTCGTTTTTGCAGTCCAGTACGCGGATAGGATTGGTGTCGATGCGCCTTTGGCAGTCCTCGCAGAGCCTGTCTTTGCGATCTTGCAAGAAATTTACGAGCTTGGTTTTATACGCTGGCATGCACTCCTCATCGCCTAAAGAGTTGATTTTAAGCGTTGCGGAGACATTTAGCTCGCGTAAAATTTGAGCTAACATCAAAATCACACTCGCATCCTCATAGACGCTACTTTGCCCGAAGCACTCGACGCCGAATTGATGAAACTCGCGCAGGCGCCCCTTTTGCGGGCGCTCGTAGCGAAACATCGAGCCTTGATAATAAAATTTATGCACGCCGCCGCTGCGGTCTAGCTTTTTTTCGATAAAGGCGCGCACGACGCCCGCGGTGCCTTCGGGGCGCAGGCAGACGCTATCGCCGCTTTTGTCGCTAAACTCATACATCTCTTTGCCGACGATGTCGCTGCTCTCGCCGACGCTGCGGCGAAATAGCGCGGTCTGCTCGAGCTTGGGCGTTTCGATGAGACAAAAGCCGTAATTGCGCGCCACGCGCTCGCACACGTTTAAAATTTGCGAGTAGATGCGCGCTTGCTCGCCTGAAATATCGTTCATACCGCGGAGTGCCTTGATCATCTATGAAATCCTTTGTGAAATTTTAAAATTTTCAAATTTTTGCGGCGATTATAGTTAAATTTACCTAAATTTTAAGCCCTGCCGCTCGCAGCAACGTATCGGTTCTGCTTATTTACATCGCGCGCCGCGATGATTTTAAAATTTCAAATTTATTCTTAAAATGCGGATTGCGCGATCTTTGAGAATTATTTTAAACGATCGGCGTTTATAAAATTTACGGCGCGACGATCGGCGTAACGGCTGCTAATATTGCATTCTGAGAGCTTGCAAATACAGCGCCAGGCTTATAAAAACAGCGCGCCGCTAGGTTTAATGTATCCCGCACTGCGAAGCGGTTGGATTTTAAAATTTAATTTGCGATGCGTCGCGCCGGCTCGTGGCATGCTATGTAAAATTAAAGCGCCACCGAAATTTACGCGCTGCGCAAAATTTAACGCATTGCGTAAAATTTTAAATTTTACCGCGGCGCAGGTCGCACGCCGTTTTGGCTTAGGCGTCTATTTCAAACCGGCTAAGCTCGCGGTAAAATTTCTACTTCGCCGCCTTGAAGCTCAAGAATTCCTCGTAGCGGCGATCGATGATCTCTTTAACTTCGGCGTAATTTTGCGGCGAGTTTTCTATGTAAAAATAGGCGTTGTCGAAGTTTTTATCGCCGAATTTGCGTGCGACGAAATCGTCGTAATCTTGCAAATACCAGCCGTGCGTTTTGGCAAATTTCGTGCGGTCCGTGGTGTAGTAGGCTTTCGCAAAGGCCTTGCCGGCGGTGTTTAGCTCGTCGCTGCCTAGCACGCCGTCCATGGCGCCAAAGAAATACCCGCGATAATCAAAGCTATCGTCCATCCGCGCTATATCGTCCGCGAAATCCGCCGCGAAGTCCTTGGAGTAGAGCTTGCGCTCCATGCACCAGCGGAAGAAAAACGCGATGTGCGTCGCGCCGTTTTCCTGCGGGATATCTGTCGGCGCATTTTTCGCGCCCCAGTGCCATTTTGCCTTGTCGTAGGTCACGTAAGCCATTTTGCTCTCCTTTTTTTGGACTTTAAGTTGCATAAATTTTAGAAATTAAAAGCAAACGACGCTTGGTAAAGCTCTAAATTTTATCCGATGCAATCTGCGCCGTGAAATTTCAAATTTTATATCAGATCGCCCATTACCTCATAATCGCATTCGCTTCGTAAAATTTTGCCGCGACTAAAATTACGTTTAAATTCTATCGCATCTCGTAGAATTTCATGCACCCCGTCCTGTGTCTTTCAGTCGCTGTTTTGCCGCAGCCGTCACGTCCTCTTCATAATCATACCACGCAAACATCGCGCCGTGCTGCACCGAGCCGCCCAGCAGATCGCCCCCTTGGCGGTTTTTCAGATCGATATTTGCGACCTTAAATCCATCCAGCGTCGCTGCGAACTCGCGCAGGCGCTGCGGCGGAGATTTGAGCTTGGTGTAGAGGTAGCAGCGCCCCGCCTGTCCCTTGCGCCCGACGCGCCCGCGCAGCTGATGAAGCGACGCGAGCCCCATCCGCTCGGCACCCACGATTAAAATGACGCTAAGCCGCGGCAGCGAGATGCCCACTTCGACGATCGTCGTGGTTATCAGCAGCCGCCCCTTGTCGCGAAAGCGGCGCAGAACCTCCTCCTTATCCTTGTCGCTGCCGTGGGTAATCATCACGTCCGCAAACTGAGCCTTCCAAAACGGCGCCGCCTCCTCAAGGCTTTGATAGACCGAGCTTTCGCTTTGCTGCACTAGCGGATAGACGATGATTGCTTGATTGCCCGCGGCGAGCTCACGGCGCAGATCCTGCATAAAGCCCGCAAATCCGTCGTTTTGCAGGATTTTAGTTTTGATCTGCTTTTCAAACGGCAGCTGTTTTAAAAAGCTGAAGCTCACGAGCTCGGATTGGATCATGCTTAGCGTGCGCGGTATCGGCGTGGCGCTAAACTGAATGAAATGCGCGCGAAACTCGCCGTTTTCGGTGAGGCGCGCGATCTTTTCGCGCTGGTTGGAGCCGAAGCGGTGCTGCTCATCGACCATTATGAGATTTGACGGCGCGAGCTCGTGGTAGAGCAGGGCGTGAGTGCCGATGATAAGGTGCGCGCCCGCAAAATTCGGCTCGCGATCGCCGCTTTTTACGAGCAGAACCTTAATCTGTGGCGGCAGCAGACGGAGAGCTTCGGCGTAAATCTGCTCGGCTAGGATGCTCGTAGGCGCCATCAGATAGCTGATGCGCGGATAGTTCATCGCCGCGCTAGCGAGGATGACGAGCGTCTTGCCGCTGCCTACGTCGCCCATGACGACGCGGCGGCGCGCCAGAGGGCTTTGCAGATCGCTAGCGATGTCCTTTATCGCGCTTAACTGATCGCGCGTAGGCTCAAAAGGAAGCGAGGCAAGCCAGTCTGAAATGTCGTGCAGCGGGTAAATTTGCGCAGGGAAGCTCGTTTTTTTCGCGCTTAGCTTTTGCAAGTAGTTTAGAATTTCTACAAATTTCAGTGTGCGTAAAATTGCAGCACCGCTCATCTCTGCGACAGCCACGCTCTTGACGGCATCGGCGGCATGGACAGCTCCAGTGTCGCTTGCAATTTGAGCGATTGTAGTTTGGGCGGCTGCGGTCTGGATAGTTTCAGTTTGATAATGCGTAGGTTGCACGGCACAATCGCGCGAAGCGCTCATCGGTGCGGCGAGCGCGTCCTGAACAGCCTCGGCGGCGCTTGCGGTCTGAGCGATCGTAGGCTCTGCGGTCTGCACAGCTACTGCTGCCTGAACATTTTTGATTTGATCGCACGCAGGCTGCGCGCCCGCAGCTTGCGTGCTCAAAGTTTGGATGGTCGCGAATTGCGCGCTCGCTACTTGGCTTGAAGTTTGGATTGCTGCGGGTTGCGCACCTACGTCTTGAGTTTGGGCGATTGCGGATTGCAAATCTGTGATTCGAACGTCTGAAGTTTGAATCTCTGTGGGGTGTGTATCTACGTCTTGGGTACTTGCAATTTGTTGCGCGACTATGGCTTGCTCGGCTATGGACTGCGCGGTCGCGACATGCTCTAGCATGGGTTGCACGATTGCTGCTTGAACGTCTGCTGACCGTGTCGCTGTTTGGGCGATGAATACTAGGTCGTTTGAAATTTTATTGCTGTTCGCCGCCGCTTCATTATCGGCTTTGAAGTCGTCCGAAATTTCATCCTCACGCGCCTCGGCGCCGTTTGCGGCAAGAAAATCCTCGTCGCTTTGGACGTTAAAATTTTCGTCGTTATAAATCTCCTCCTCGCGCGCCTGAGGTTCCTCGCCGTCCAAAATTTTATCGCTCACAGCCTCTCCGCTGTGGATATTTTGGCTGGGCGAGGCTTCTGCGCCATTTGGAATTCCGCCGCTTAAAATTTCATTCGCCGCGCCTCGGCTTGCTTCGCAGGCAAGAACTCCGCCATTCTGCGGATAGCTTGAAATTTCATCATTTTGCGATCTGCCGTTTAAAATTTCGGCGGCGGCGGAGTTTTGCGAGCTTGAGATTTTGCCGTTATCTAAAATTCCGTCATCATTTAAAATTTTATCGCTGCTTGGAATTTCGCCTCTTAAAATTTCATTCCCATTCGGAATTTTGCCGCTGTTTGAAACGTCGTCGCGCTCGTCAAAATTTTCCGCGCCGCCTTCCTTGAGCTGCCTATTTAGCGCGGCTAGCATTCGCACGCTGCGCGGCGAGCTCTCGTGTAGCGCGAGCAGTACCGCCGCCTCGTCCGCGCGCAGCCCGCAGTCTAGAAGCGCGCCCGCGCTTAGATATTTTTTGATCAGCTTTTGCGCCGCCGCGTCGCTCAGCGCGGCTTTGTATTTGGGCGCGATCCTGCCCGGCTCGCTTACGATTTTTGGGTTTACGAACTGCCACGAGCCGAAGCTCTCGTCGCATTTGCCGTGGATGAAAAATTTTTTGCCGCGCTTGAAGGCGCCGAAGTGCCAGTTTTTGGCGTTGAAGATCACGATTTTGATCTCGCGCTCCCAGCTGAGGCAGTGCGCCGTGACGATGAGCATCGAGCCGCGCCTGTGCTGGAAGAGGCACTCGACCTCCGCAGTGCTCTCGCCCGCGCACGGCGCGTCCCCCACGCTTAGATCGTCGAAGCTTTTGGGCAGAAGCAGCGCCAGATCCAAAAGCGTCGTAATGCCCGCTTTTTGCAGTGCCGCCGCGTCTTTTGCTTCAAAAATCAATTTTCATCCTTTAAATTTGATAGGCGCTTAAGCCCTCGCGCTGTGAAATTTTATGCGCCGTGCAGATCGCTCGCCTAAATTTGATCGAAATTCTATGCGCCGCATCGAACGCTTGCTTAAATTTGCTCGGAATTTCGCCCATTGCGGCAAATTTACTCGCCGGCTTCGCCCATAAATTTTACTCGTTTGCGCGTGTTTTGTTTGGCGGCCATACTTTGCGGCGCGCACCCGGTTTTAAAACGGCGCGCGATCGCTTTTGAAATTTCACGACGCGATTTGCGGGGCCGTACGATCCGAAAGAGATGCATGCGCGCAACATCTTTCAAATTTCACGGCGTGGCTTACAGACGGCGTGCGAAATCGAGCTTTGATTTTGTGCGCTGAAATTTTACCGAGCCGCACACGGCGCCTTTAAATTTAGCCGTTCTTTCAAGGCTCGTAAATTTAATCGTTTCTGCAAAGCCCCGTAAATTTTAGCGCGACGCAAACGCGGTTTTAAATTTAAACGCACAAGCTGTCCGCAAACGCAGCGCAAAAGTAAAATTTAGCGCCGTCTGCGCCGCTTTATAAATTTAAAATTTACTCATTTATGCCGACCGCAGATACGCACCGCGACGGACTAAATTTTAAGCCCCTTTTTCGCGGCGGCCTCGTCGCAAATGACGGAAAAGCTTAGGTTCATGATCTCATCGTGCGATCTGATGAAATCGTTGAGCGCCCCGAGTTTTAGCGTCTCGATGCGCTTTAAATTTCGCTCGAACTCACCGAATGCGTAGCCCTTGTAATATTCGCTCTGCGCGATCGCCGCGCGCTTAAACATCGTCTCTTTTTGCAGCACTGCGCTTCCGATCAGGAATTTTTTTGCGCTTTTCAGCTCCGCTTCGCTCACGCCCGAGGCGATAAATTTCGCGATCTCCTCTTTTACGAGCGTGGCGGCGTTTTGCAAATTTTCGTTTTTGGTCTGCAGATAGCCCCAAAACTCGCGGCGGCTAAGCTCAAAATCGCCGCGCGCATAGACTGAGTACGCAAGTCCGTGCTTAACGCGGATACGCTCCATCAGCCTGCTGCCGAAACCGCTGCTTCCGAGCACGAAAAGCGCGGTGTTTGCGATAAACTCCTGCTCCTTTGGCAGCGTAAAGGGCGCGCCGAAGTAGATGTAGGCCTGCTGCGTCTGCTCCTTTTGGATCTTTATCTTTTTCGCATCGCTCGGCGTGAAAAACGGCAGCTCGCGCTTTTCTCCGCTTGCAAAAAGGCTTAAAATTTCCGCGATTTTCGGGTTTTTATCGCTCACGTCGCCGCATAAAACGACGTATAAATTCTCTAAACTCAGCGAGGCGAAAAACTCCCGCACGTCCTTCATCGTGATCCGCTCTATGCTCGCCTCGTCGCCTATGAGCGGCTGAGCGAGCCTCGTGCGCGGATACAGAAGTGCTTTTAGGTTGCATGTCGCGATGTAATCAAACTCGCTTTTTAGCACGGCGATCTCGCCTATGGTTTGCATTTTTAGCTTTTCGAGCACCGAGGGCGTTAAATTGGGCTCTTTAAGCAGCTCTCGCAGCATGTTTAAGCCGAAATCAAAGTGCTCTTTTAGGCAGTTTAGCTGGATGCCGAAGGTTTCAAAATTGCTCGTGGCGCTGATCTCGACCGCGCGGATATCGAGCTTGCGGTGAAATTCGCTCACTCCCAGCGTCTTTGAGCCCTCACCCAAAACGCCCGCGCAGATACGCGCAAGACCCGATATCTTCTCGCTCACCGCGCCGCTTGCTTTAAAAATTAGCTTGAAGCTCGCCACCGGCAGCGAATCGTCGAACTGATACAAAAAGTCGATTTTAGCGCTTTTGCCGCCTTTGGTCTTAAGTGAAATCTCTTTTTTTTCCATCGTTTTCCTTTATAAAATTTTTAAATTTTATCGCTCTTGCAGGCGCGGTTTTAAAATTTTGGCGCAGCCAAGCACGCCGCTTTTGAAATTTGCGCCGGGCTCGTTTTAAAAATTTCGCTAAAACAAGTTTTCAAAATTTAGTTCAAACTCGCTTCTAAAATTTCACGCTAGGGCAGTTTTGCCCGTCCTGCTTAAAATTTTAAAATTTAATCGCACCGCACGTTTTGTAAAATTCCAGCGCCCGAAACGCCGCGTCGCCGCAACGCGTTAGCAGAAATATATCCGTGCTCGAACACGGCAAGCGTTGTAAACGAAATGTCTCTTACGCGCCGTCTACGTCGCATTGATCTTGCGGCGTGGAATTTCACGTCCAAAAAATTCTAAGGCGAAATTCTGCAGCGAAATGAAATTTTACCGCGCGAATTCCGCTCGCACCAGTAAATTTAAACCCGTACCGATATCAAAATTTTAAATTTCGTTGCAAAATTCCACGATCGCAAAAATTCGCCATCTGTTTTAAGATAAAATTCTACCGCTAAATTCTAGCCGTAAGCGCATAAATTCCTGCCGCAAACACGCAAAGCTCGATTTTAAGCGTAAGTCTCCAAAATATCGTAGTTGGTGTTGCGCTTGGCGGGTATTTCGCCTACGTCGCGGATCAGCGCTATCATCTCGTCCTTGCTCATCCGAAAGCTCGCGCCCGCGGCCTTTACGACGTTTTCCTCCATCATCGTGCTTCCCAGATCGTTCGCGCCGAATTTCAGCGCCAGCTGCCCGATGTAGCTGCCCTGCGTGACCCAGCTGCTTTGGATGTTTTTGAAATTATCCAAAAATAGCCGCGAGACGGCGAGTAGGCGCAAGTAGCGGTTTGGGCTTTGCTTTTTGATCTCGGGGTGCTCACGCAAAAGGCGGGTATTTTGCCCCTGAAAGCTCCACAAAATAAACGCTCGAAAGCCGCCCGTGCGGTCTTGCAGCTCGCGGATTTTTTCCCAGTGCTCTACGATCTCGCGCGTGCTCTCCAGCGTGCCGAACATCATAGTGGCGGTCGTTTTCATACCGATGCCGTGTGCCTCCTCGTGCACTCTAAGCCATGTGGCGCTGTCGCTTTTGCGCGGCGCTACGAGGTCTCGCACGCGGTCGCTTAAAATTTCGGCTCCGGCTCCCGGCATCGAGTAAAGCCCCTTGGCTTGCAGCCTGCGAAGCACTTCGAGCGTGCTGATGCCGCTAAGACGCGCGATATAATCGATTTCGATCGCCGAGAAGCCGTGGATCGTGATGCTGGGGTAATTTTTGCGGATGAACTCCACGAGATCCTCGTACCATTCGATTTTCAGCTTCGGATGGACGCCGCCTTGAAATAAAATTTGCGTGCCGCCCACGGCGATGAGCTCCTCGATCTTTTCGCTAATCTGCTCAAAGCTCAGCACGTAGGCGTCTGCGTCGCTTGCGTGGCGGTAAAATGCGCAAAATTTGCAATCCACCATGCAGGCGTTGGTGTAGTTTATGTTTCGATCGATGATGAAGGTCGTGACGCGATCCGGATGCAGCTCGCGCTTGCGCGTAAACGCCGCTCGCCCAAGCTCGTTCAGATCGGCATGCTCGATCAGCTCTAGCGCCTCATCGGCGCTCATTCTAGCCATTAGCTCCCTTTAAATTTACATCGCTCGTGTCGGCATTGGAATTTTTATCGTCGGCACTCGTGCTGTCCGCGCCGCCTAAATTTGCGTAGCCGTCATTTAAATTTATCCCGTCTGCGCCGCTAGAATTTCGACTGCTATCTTTTTTAATCACGATCTGGCCGTTTTTTACGCCTAAAATTTCGACGCGGTCGCCCTCGTTAAGATCCGAAATTTCATCGCTTTTCCAAAACGTGCCTTTGAAATAGACCATGCCGTTTTTGACGGTGCCGGTGCCGCTTTCGTCTAAAAAATTATCTTTATGCTTCTCTTCTGGTTTGAAAAAGCGTGATTTTAGCGGCTTTTTAAATGCGATCAGAAGCACGAAAGAGAGTACGAACGAAAGCAGAATCTGCACGTCCCAATCAAGATGAAAGCCGAAGCTCAAAAGCCCCGTGATGAAAAATCCGGCGCTGAAAAATATAAAGGTAAAATCCATCACCAAAAGCTCGACGATCGCCAAAATCACGCCGATTATGATAAAAATCAGCGCGTTCATTTGAGCTCCTTCGCGCCGTTTTTGCCGAGGAATTCTTTAAGCACGCTAAGAGAGCCGAGCAGCTCGCTCGTTTCGTAAGGGATCAAAATTTTATCCTTGCTCGGATTTTTGGATAGCTCGCTAAAAGCGTTTACGCGACCCTGCGCGAGCAGGTATTCCGCCGCAAAGCTGGAAGCGCTCATCGCTAAATTTATACTGTCCATCGCGTCTTTTTGACCTTGCGCGAGCGCGATCTGCTCATATTTTTTCGCATCCGCCATACGCTCGATCGCCTCGGCTTCGAGCACCTTCTCCTGCTTTAGCGCCTCGGCGTTTCGGATGAGGGCTGCTTTTTCAGCCTCGGCTTTAAGCTCGATCGCGCGCTTTTCGCGCTCGGCTTTCATCTGCATATTCATCGCCTCTTCGATGCCGTGCGGTACCGAAATTTCGGAGATCTCCACGCGCATGATCTTTACGCCCCAGTTATCCGCGGCGTCGCCCAGAGCAATTTGCAGTTTGGAATTTAGCTGATCGCGCGAACTAAGCGTGCTATCTAGGCTCATCTCGCCGATCGCGCTACGTAGCGTCGTCATCGCTAAATTTGAAATCGCGCGGCGATAATCCTCGACGTTGTAAAGCGCCATCTTACCGTCGATGACTTTTAAAAACACGATACCGTCGACGCTTATGTTGACGTTATCTTTGGTGATGACTTGCTGCTTGCTGATGTCCACCAGCTGCTCGCGCACGCTCATCTTGGCGCGCACCGCGTCAAAAAACGGCACGATGATGTGAAAGCCGCCGTCAAGCACCTTATGAAAGCGACCCAGCCGCTCGATGATTAAAATTTCCGATTGTGAGACGATCTTGATCCCCATCTTTAGAATTGCCGCGATGAGGACGCAAAATACTATTACCGTAGTTACGAACCCTTCCATTTTCACTCCTGAATTAAAATTTCGCAATTATAGCATTTTTAGCTTATTTTGGCTTTTAAGGCGCGCCGTGATACAATTTCGCTAGATTTTTTATATTAAATTTACGGGATAAAATTTTATGATCAGATACATAGTCCTGCTTCGACATTCGCGCAACTACCGACTGCTCTTTTCGGCGGGTTTTATATGTATGTTCGGCTTGTGGTTTTCGGTGGTGGGGGTCGCTACGCTTCTAATCGAGCTTGGCGCGCCGGTGTGGGCGATCACGGCGGTGGGCGTCGTTTCGTTCGTGCCGAACGTTTTTTTAGCACCCATCAACGGCATCATCGTGGATAAATTTCAACCAAAGCCCCTGATGACGGCGATGTTTATAACCGAGATGATCAGTATTTTCATGCTGATTTTTATAGATAGTTTAGATTATCTGTGGCTGTTGCTTCTGATCGTGGTCGTGCGAAGCGTCGCAGGCACGCTGTTTTTTCAGACCGAATCCTCGACGCTGCCGAAATTTCTAAGCCGTCCTTATCTCAAGCTTGCCAACGAAATGACGGGCATTATCTGGACGATCACATATACTTTTGGAATGGCGAGCGCGGGCATTTTTATCCACTATTTCGGCGTGCGAGCGGCATTTATTTTGGATTTTTGCTTATACGTTTTTTCGTTTTTCATCCTGCTGCAGCTAAATTTTAAAGACCTTGCAAGAAACGCGCGTGAGCCGGTGTTTAAGATGCTAAAGGAGGGCTTTTCTTACCTGCGCTCACATCCTTTGGTCGTGCATCTCATCGTCCTTCACGCCTTCGTCGCCGTCACTACTTACGACAATCTCATCGCGCTTCTTGCGAAGTATAAATACAAAGAAATTTTAAGCGCCTCGCTAGTCATCGGGCTTATGAATATGTCGCGCTCGGCGGCCGCATTTTTCGGGCAGATATGGCTAAGCAAGATCGTAAACAAACACACTTTTTTTTGGATCCTGCTGGGGCAGTTTGCGGGCATCGCGCTGTGGGCGGTGCTGGAATTTAACTACTGGCTTTCGTTTGCGGGCATGATCGCGGCGGGATTTTTCATCACGACGGTGTGGTCGTATTCTTTTACGCAGCTGCAAAGCCACGTCGACAGGGAGTTTTTCGGGCGCGTTATCGCCTACAACGACATGGCGTATTTCATCGTCGCGACGCTCGTGTCGGCTGCGATCGGATTTTTTTTCGAGCTTGGATTTTCGCTTTCGCAAATCACCTTCAGCATGGGCTTTATGTTTGCAATCGCGGCGTTTTATTATAGATTTTTGATCTACGAAAAAATTTAAAATTTTAAAGCTATCTTTTCGGCGCGATCTCGGGGCGGAAGATAGCAAATACGAATAAAAAGCTCATCGCTGCGAAAAATACCCAGATAAAGCCGTTTGCGCCCAAAAATTTCATCATCGCGCCGATTATCAAAGGCGAGCAGAGCGACGCGCTCGAATAGATAAAGAGCATCGCCGCAGAAATTTGCACGCGAGATGCACCCTCGCCGGTGATGGAGTCGTTTGCGCGCGCGATGGCGAGCGAATACAAAGGAAAGGCGCCAAATCCCAACATCAGCGCAAGTGCGCACGTTAAGATGAAGCTTTTAGCAAAAAATAGCGCCGCGCAGGAAGTAAGACCCACGACGCAAACTATCATTATGGCGCGTTTGCGACCAAACTTATCTGAAATAGTGCCACAGACGAGCTGCGCTAAGAAGCCTCCTGCCATCGCCGATCCCATAAATGCACCCACCGAGCCCACTCCAAGCCCTGCGCTTAGCACGAAAACGCTCGCCATCGAAAAAAAGCCGTTAATCAAAATGCCCGCGCAAACCACCGTCGCAAACGCAAGCGGCGGCACGATCGAAATTTGCGGCATCGAGATGCGCATGCGAGCGGGAACTCTGGGAGGGTTGAAGCGGATTAAATTTACCGGCAGTAGTGCTAGGATGATGAAAAATGCGCTTAGCACGAAGACCTTCATCGTTCCGAAATTTAGCGCCAAAATTATAACTCCTATCGCAAACGCGCCGTAAAAAACCGCTTCGTAGATCGCCAGCACGCGGGAGCGGATGGAGTTTGTGATCTTTGAGTTTATCCAGCTTTCGATTATCATCAAAAGCGCGTAGTAGCAAAAGCCCAAAATAAAGCGTAAAATCGCCCAATATACGAGGTTTGAGCCAAGATCGTGCAGCATTGCAGCAATTCCGAAAAGCGCTGTAAAGACCGCGTATGCCCGCACGTACGAGAGCGCGCCGATTATCGAAGGCACGAAAAAGCCGCTAAAGATCGCTCCTAAAAAGAAAAACGCCGAAATCGCTCCGATCTCAAGCTCGCTGTGGCCGGATTCTTTTAGCATGATGCCCGCGCTTGCGATGACTAGCGCGTCGCCGATAAACATAAAGAAAATCCCCAGAAATAGGGGGCTTAGCGAGCGTGCTGCGCGCATAGATTCAAACAATGACTTTCCCTTGGAATTAAATTTGGCGTATTGTAGCCTTTTATTGATTAAAGCTCGGTTTTTATGTAAAAAATATTTGAAAAATTTCGATTCGGATAGAGATTTTAAAAAGATGCGAAAATTTATAAAGGAAAATAAAGCTAAAATTTTATCACAGATGCCGAAGATCAAGTGCAGGTAGCGCCCAAAAGCCCAACGTGCGATAAAATTTTACCGCAGCGGTTTTAAAACGGCGCGAGCGTTTAAATTTAGAGACGCGCCGCAACGAAGCGCTAAAAATTTAAGATAAATTTTAATCCAAGCATTAAAGCTCTAGTAGTCGTGCCTCGTCGCACCAAAGAGACGAGCTTTATTGAAAAGCACTGCAAGCTAAAGCAGCGATCCGCGCGGCTAAATTTAAAGGTAAAATTTCAATCTTTGCGGATAAATTTATGCGACTTGCTTCTAAAGATAAAATTTCAAAATTTTATAGAACAAAACCGGGGCGCAAAAGGGGCAAAATTTTAAAGCTCTAGCCGTTTTGCATGATCCCCTTTAGGCTGCGATACTCCTCGCATTCGGCCGTTAGCTTTGCGTCGGTGCCGATGGCAAGTATTCGGCCGTTTTTCATCACGGCGATATTATCGGCGCGCTCGATCGTGGATAGGCGGTGGGCGATTACAAAGACGATTTTGCTTTGTTTGATCTTTTCGATGACGTTTGAGATCTCCTTTTCGCTTGCGTTATCCAGCGCCGAAGTCGCCTCGTCGAATATTAAAATTTGCGGGTCCTTATACAGCGCGCGCGCGATGGCGATACGCTGGCGCTGCCCGCCGCTAAGGTTTGCGCCGAACTCGCTAAGCACGGTGTAAATTCCATCCTTCATCGAGCTTACGAACTCATAGGCGTTGGCGAGCTTGAGCGCTTCTATAACGCGCTGCTCGTTAAATTCCGCGCCGTAGCTTACGTTTTGCGCGATCGTGTCGTTAAAAATATAGACGCGCTGGCTTACGAGACCGATATTTTCGCGCAGACTAGGGATGCTAAACTCGCCGATCTCGTCGTTGCCGTTAAATAAAATTTTACCGCTACTTGCGTCGTAAAAGCGCATCAGCAGGTTCACGACCGAGCTTTTGCCGCCGCCGCTGTTTCCGACGAGCGCTAAAATTTCGCCCTTTTTGACGCCAAAGCTTATATCTTTCAGCGCCGCCTTGTTGCCGTAGTTTAGCGACACGTCGCAAAAGCTCACCGAGCCTATCTCGCCCATCTGCTTGCCGCCTCCTACGATCGTAGGCTCCAAATCTATGAGCTCAAACGTCCGCTCGCTCGCGGCGATGGCGTCTTGCATATTGTTGTAGAGCGAGGAGACCTTTTTTATCGGCGTGTAAACCATAAAAAGCGCCGTAAGGAAGCTGAAAAAGCTGCCGATGCTCATCTGGCCCGCGATGACCTCCTGTCCTCCGACGATGATCACCACGGCGATACCCACGGCGCCTAGCATCTCCATGATCGGGCTTACCAGGCACGTCGTTACGACCGCCTTTAAATTTAGACCGAAAAATTTCTTGTTTTCGGCGTTAAATTTCTCCACTTCAAAGCTCTCGGCGTTGCTTGCTTTGACGATTTCGATGTTGGAGTAAATTTGGCTGAGCGCCGAGGAGATATCGGAGGTTTTCTCTTGAGACTCGCGCGAAATTTTTTTCATCCGCTTTGCAAGGCGCGAGAGTGGATATATCGCGCACGGAAAGACTACGAGTGCGAAAAACGAGAGCTTTGGGCTCTGATAGATCACGACGCCCAAAAGCCCCAAAATCGTAATAATCTGCGTGAAAAAATCCGGGATCATATTTGAAACCACGACGCGGATACGCTCGATGTCGTTGATCGTGCGGCTGATGAGCTCGCCCGTGCGGAAGCGGTTGAAAAAATCCACGTCCAGCCGCACGAGGCTTGCGACGAGCCTATCGCGGAAGCGGCGCACCGTGTCTTGACCGATGAAGGCGGTGAAGTAGTTTTGCATAAACGCGCCGCCGCTTTTCATCGCGAAAACCACGATGATCGCGATCGGAAGCGTGTAGAGATACGGTTCGTTTTTTTCGACGAAAATTTTATTTAAAACGGGCTCGACCAGCTTCGCGCTCGCAGCAGTCGCCACGCTCGTCATCACCATACCCAAAATCGCCAATGCAAACTGCGGCTTATAATCCCTAAAATAGGGCTTAAAGCGCGATAGTAAAGTTTTAAAGCCGTTCAAATGCAATCCTTTTTTATAAAATTTTTAAAATTTAAAATCCAAAAATTCATGAAATTTCAAAATTCATGAAATTTCAAAATTCTTGAAATTTTAGAATTTCCAACCCCAAAATTCTTGAAATTTTAAAATTTCGGCCGCGAGGCAGCACGAAATTTATGGGGCGGCGCGGGCCTAATTTGCGCTTCGCAAGCTCGCTAAATCAACTCGCTCGCATGCGGCGACCGTGCGGACGACGCCGAGATTTAGCTTTTTTTGTTTGCCGCTTTTAAAGCGTTAAGCGCTTAAAGCGAGCGAGTTTTTATTTATCGCGATCTTTCGCTTTCGAAAGCCATTTTTAAAACATTGAGCTCTTTAAGGTGCCTATAAAGCGCTCACAAATGCCGTATCATAATATAACATCGCGTTTATCGCGACTTCGCATCGTTGCGCTGCATTGCTCTTTTGCACCACCGCACTAACTATAAAATCGCGACCTGCCTTGCGCATTCGCCACTATATCAGCAACATTACCGAATGAAATCGTGACTTTCGTTGCTGCGTGCACCCGCGTACAATACGCTATAAAAATCGCGCCAAAATTTGCATGTCACCACAGCATGTTCTACTGCACCTAGTCGCGTTAAAATTTACGCACAGGCTACCGCAGTGCTACTTTCACTGCGCTGCATCGCAACTTTGCATCGCCAATTGCCATAAAATCGCACTAAAATTTACGCACAGACGAGCCGTAGTGCTACCGCTGTACTGCGCTATATCGCGCCGTTGTATCAGCTGCGCCGCCGAATGAAAATTGCACCCGCCTTGCGCCTTCGCCGCTGCGTCGTGCCGTACATCGCATCGCTCCTGCACCGTATCACTGAACAAAACCGCGCGGCCGTACCCGAAATGCCGCAAATAAAAATCGCGCTAAAATTTATGCGCGGATTAGCGTTCTGATTTGCGCTTCGCATCGTAAAAATCGTAAAATTTAACGTAAAATTTTACGTTCTACTCCGTTGCGACCTCCCAAACGGTGCCGCTAGGCGTATCCATCACTTCGATCTTCATATCCGTAAGGCGCGCCCTGATGGCATCCGCGCTCGCAAAGTCCTTTTCCGCCTTCGCCTGCGCGCGCTGTTTTATCAGCTCCTCGATCTGCGCCCTTTGCTGCTCGCTCACGCCGAAGCGAAAGTATTCGGTCTCATCCTCATATAAAATTCCGAGCGTCTGCTTCGCAAACTCCAAATTTGCGGCGATACGGGCTTTTAGCGCCTTGTCTTTTGGCGCGCGATCTAGCGCTTCGTTCGCGCTTGCTACGAAGCTATCAAGCACCGCAAGCGCGCCTGAGGTGTTGAGATCGTCGCTTAAAAACTCCATCATCTCCGATCTAAATTTAACCTCTGCAGCAGGCAGTTCGGGGACAGAATTTTGCCCTGCAGCGGGAGCCAAAACGTCACGGACGCGCTTTTTAAGGCGGTAAATTTTATCGAGCCTCTTTTTGCTCGCAAGCAGATCGGTCACCGAATAATTAAAATTTGCCCTATAATGCGAGCTTAAGAGATAAAATCTCAGCGCCTCGCCG
Organism: uncultured Campylobacter sp.; assembly: GCF_938045405.1. Lineage (GTDB taxonomy): Bacteria > Campylobacterota > Campylobacteria > Campylobacterales > Campylobacteraceae > Campylobacter_B. The sequence continues at coordinate 40,071 of NZ_CALIMW010000296.1, forward strand.
GGTGCGATTTTTAGGGCATCTCCTACAAAAAAGGAGTTGCCGAGGCTCTTGCTCATCTTTTCGTTATTCACCTGCACGAAGCCGTTGTGAAGCCAGTATTTGCTTAGCGCTCTATGGCGGGCGCAGCGGCACTGCGCGGCTTCGTTTTCGTGATGCGGGAAGAGCAGATCGGCGCCGCCTGCGTGAATGTCGATGCAAAATTGCGGATCGCCGCTATCAAGGTGCGCCAAAATCATCGCGACGCACTCGCTGTGCCAGCCCGGGCGCCCTTTGCCAAACGGGCTATCAAACCAATTCTCGTCGAATTTCCACAGCACAAAGTCCTTCTCGTCGTGTTTGGCATCGTTTGAGGCGACGCGGGCGATGTTTTTGCCGGCGCCCTCTTTTTTGCCGCTAAGACTTAGATAATCCCCGTCCTTGCGCGTGTCAAAGTAGATGCCGTCACCCGCGATCACGTAGGCAAAGCCTTTTTGAAGAAGCGAGGATATGAGCTCGCAGATCGCGGCGATATTTTCGGTCGCTTTGGGCGAAATGCTCGCGTTCTCGACGTTTAGCGCGCTCATATCCTGCAAATATCTGCGAGTATAAAGCTCCGTGATCTCCTTCAGGCTTTTGCCCGTCTGCTCCATCTTTTTTAAAATTTTATCGTCAATGTCGGTGAAATTTCGCGCAAATTTAACCTCATAGCCCTCCGCTTGCAGTACACGGCGCAGCAGATCGAAGCTCACGGCGCTTTTTGCGTGCCCCAAATGCGCATCGTCATAAACGGTCGGGCCGCAGGCGTAAATGCGCGCCAGCCCCTCGCTAATGGGCTTAAAAGGGAGCTTCTTTTTGCTCAAACTATCATAAATTACCATAATACAAGCCTTTTAAAATGTATAAAATCGCCGCTTCGCCCGCACAAAGCGCCGCGATCGCAATAATTTTTTTTGCGCGGATTATAGCCAAAAAGTTATTAAATCCAAAAAAATAGAGATTAAAGCCGAGCAGAAACGCCCCCGTTATCGTGCTTGCAAACGCAAGCCCCACGGCTCCGAAGGGTTTAAAAAACAGCGCGCACAAAGCGACGTTTATAAAGACGCACCAGATCGAAATTTTCGCGCTTAGCTTCTGCTTCATATTCGCATACAGCCAGTGCGAAAAAATCCTAGACAACCCAAACGGCACGAGCCCTACCATATACGCGCCGAGAACCGCGGCGCATTCGATAGAATTTTGACGGGTAAATTCTCCGCGCTCAAATAGCAGCTGCGTGATCTCGTTTCGCAGCATCACGCCGCCTATCGCAGAGAGCCCGAGCAGCGTCAAAAGGAAGTAAAATCCGCGCTCCACGAGCACCAGAGCCTGCGCGTCGTCGTGAGCTTTTACGAATTTGCTCATGCGCGGAAAGATCGCCGTGCTAAGCGCGATCGCAAAAAGCGCGAGCGGCAGCTGAAATATGCGGTTGGCGTAGTAGAGATAGCTGATACTGCCGCTAGCAAGGAAGCTCGCAAAAAAGGTATCTATAAACGAGCTTAGCTGAAGCGCCGACGCACCGAGCACGCCTGCGAAAAAATTTTTATAAAAGCCCTGCGTTTGTGCTTTATCACCACGCGCAAGCCGCGCAAAGCCGCCAGCTAAGACGCGTAGCATACCGGTGAACTTCAGTGCATAAATGTGTACCGCAAGCTGTAAAAGCCCGCCCGCTACGACGCCGAAGCTAAGATAGAGTACCGCCGTGGCGCCGTCTTTGCCGCGAGCTAGCAAAAGCGCCACGATCATCGCTAAATTTAAAAGTGCGGTCGAAAACGCCGTCGTAGCGAAATGATCGCGATACTGAAGCAGCGAGGCAAAGAGCGTAACGACAAAGATAAATGTAAGGTAGAAAAAATTTATCCGCACGTACGGCACCGCAAGACCGATCTGCTCGGCGCTAAATCCGTATGCCAAAACTTTAGTAAAAACGGGCGCAGCAAGCAGTACAAGCGCCGTTAAAAGCGCGATAAAAATGCTAAATTTTATTAGCACCGCTGCGGCAAAAATTCCTTTTTTACGCGCGGCGGTAAAGCTAGGCAAAAACGCCTGCGTAAAGGCTCCCTCGCCGAATAGTCTGCGGAAAAGATTGGGCAGTTTAAACGCTACGAAAAATAGATCGCTATAAATCCCCGCGCCCAAAACCGATGCGGTAAGCAGGTCGCGCACGAAACCCAAAACTCGCGAAACCAGCGTGCCTGCGCTATTTGTAAAAAAGCCTCTGAGCATAAATCTCCATTAAATTTTATAAAATGCCAAGGTTGATTATATTATAATTTCCCCTATTTTTTGATTTTGGAGAGAAATTTTTGCGGAATTTAGCCTTTTCGCTCGAAAGCTCGGGCGGGAAAAACACCTTATCGCTACGCGGGCAGTGGAACTATAAAAGTTCGCGATCGCAGCTACTTGCACTAAAAAAAGCGGTAAAAAATCTAAACGAGCTGGAGCTAAGCTTAAGCGAAATTTCAAATTTAGACTATTTCATGGCACTGATGATCAAAAATGCCCTTGCCGGTAAGCGAGTCAGCCTTGTGGAGGATAGCTGCAAAGCTGCCAAAATTCTAAGTTTTATGGATGATAAAACAATCGATTTTAGCTACGTACCCGAATCTCGCAGGCTAAATTTTTTAGCGCAGATCGGGCTTTATTGCCATCTTGGAATTTTAGGCTTGCTAAGCCTTGCAAGCTTTTTGGGCGAGTTTTTCTCCAAACTCGCAGCTTTTATAATTCATCCGATGAAATTCCGCTTCAAAGAAACCGTAAATTTCATCAAAGATAGCGGCATAGACGCGCTTTTCATAGTCTCATTGACGGCATTTTTGATCGGTATCGTGCTTGCTTACATAGGCTCGGATATGCTTTCTAAATTTGGCGCCAGCATCTATATCATCGATATAATGGGAGCTTTGACGCTTCGCGAGGTAGCGCCTCTAATCGCTGCTATTGTTATCGCAGGTCGTTCGGCTTCGAGCTTTACGGCGCAGATCGGCGTGATGAAGATCACCGAAGAGATCGATGCGATGAGGACGATGGGCTTTGATCCGTTTTATTTTCTTGCGATGCCGCGCATTATCGCGATGGTACTAATCATGCCGCTAGTTATTTTTATCGCAGACGGCGTGAGTATCCTTGCGCAGATGATCGTGTGTGACGCGTATTTAGACATAGCCTTTAGCGATTATTTGGATAGATTTAAGGCTTCTGTAGAGCTTAGGCATTTTTTAGTAGGTATGATTAAAGCGCCGTTTTTCGGGGCATTTATCGCTATCATCGGCTGCATGCGGGGTTTTGAGGTCAAAGGAAATACCCAAAGCATCGGCGAATACACTACCATTAGCGTCGTAAACGCGATATTTTGGGTTATCGCGATCGACGCGGTATTTGCGGTTTTGTTTTCGGAAATCGGGTTATGAGCGAGCAAGTGCAATCTAGCGAAAGCGCTAAAATTATAGTCGCGCACGACATTACTACCGCGTACGGATCGCGCGTTATGCACGATTGCGTGAGTTTTAGCATCAAAAGGGGCGAAATTTACGGCTTTTTAGGCGGCAGCGGTAGCGGCAAAACGACGTTAATGAAAACGCTCATATTTTTAAAGCGCCCGCAAAGCGGCGAGATTAAAATTTTTGGGCGCGATATTTGGCGCGCGAGCGAAGCGGAGCAAAACGAGATCCGCTTAAAATGCGGCGTGATGTTTCAGTTCGGTGCGCTTTACAGCTCAATGAGCGTGCTCGAAAACGTAGGCGTGCTGCTTCGCGAATACTCTAAATTTAGCGAGCGCGAGATAGATGAGCTATCGATGTTTTGGATCCAAAAGGTGGGACTTAAAAAAGAGGCTGCCGCGCTTAGCCCAAACGAGCTTAGCGGCGGTATGAAAAAGCGCGTGGCGCTGGCTCGCGCGCTAGCACTTAGCCCTGAAATTTTATTTTTGGACGAGCCGAACTCGGGGCTTGATCCGCTCAGCGCCAGAGCCCTTGATAGGCTTGTTTGCGAGCTTAGGGACAGCCTCGGCGTCACGGTCGTGATGGTGACGCACGACGTGGATAGTATCTTTGACATTTTGGATCGGTTTTTGATCGTGGATAATCAAAAAATCGCTTTTGAAGGAAGCATCGAGGAGATTTCAAGCCTAGATAATAATCCGCTTGAAGAGCTATTTAAGATGCGGCAAAGGGATTGAGCTTCGGAATTTACCGAGCCGAAATATGCATCGTGGCGGGTAAAATTTAGATAGGTAGGAGCTGAAATTTTAAAATAGCAGCGGAAGAATTTTAAATTTTAAACCTAGCGAGGAATTCCGGGCTCCGCAGGGCTTAAATTTTAAAATTTAGACCTTAGCGGCTCAATCAAAATTTTAAAATTTAGGCGGGTCGTATTTAAGGGCGCATTTATTGGATAGCGCAT
>NZ_CALIMW010000297.1 GCF_938045405.1 uncultured Campylobacter sp.
AAACGAAGCAGAGCAAAAGCGCGGCACAGACGGGAGAGGATGTGCGCTCGGCGCGGGCGGACGAAAGCGCAAGCAAAAATGCGCGGCAACGCGGCAGAGATGAAAAGAGCGCGCGCTGGAAAAACGCCGAAGAGGTCATCGCAGCGGCAAGTCTCGAGTTCGCGCCGCTTTTGCACTCATATCTGGACGAGCTTTTTAAATTGCAGCCGAACGAGAGCGCGTATTACGCGGAGTATCCGTGGCGCGGGCTTAGTTACGAGAGCTCGCAAATCTGGCGCGAGAAGCTTGCGGATCCGCAGACGAGCAGGGATGAGCGGCAAAAAATTTTTTAGTTGCTTGCTGCAAACCCGCGATCCGCGAAACGTAAAATTTGCCTGCGAGTTCGCGCTTGCGGAGGATTTTTTCGATCGCCCGTGCGATTTACTCGAATATATAGGCTACTGGCTGGAGGCCGTGGGATTTACTTTTGAGCGGACTAAATTTGACGCAGACGGCGCGGCTCAAATGGCAGCAAATGAAATTTTAAAAATGGATGCGGGCAAATGCGGCGGCGCCAAGCAAACCCAACCTAGCGAGCGCGACATATCGCAGATGTCAAACGAGCCGGGCGGCGGTACTTCAGCGTCGTTGCAAGCGGATGAGCGCGACGTATCGCGTAAAAATTTAGATGAAGCGTGCGATGCGGCAAGCGCCGTTAAATTTAACGCTGGCGAGTTAAAATCGGCAGCGAGCCAAAATTTTAAAGCGTGCGCAGCTGAACACGGCTCTAAATTTAATTCAAACGAGCCAGCCGCCGACAAATCACAAAAAGCGCCGAACTATGAAATAAGCTTTGGCGGCGAGAAATTCAGGCTCAAAAGATACTGCAGCCAGCGCGTGTATCATATAATCTTTCCGCGCGGCTATTTCGGCGCGCCCTATGCGCCGCATCTGGCGAAGCACCATCCGACCTGGCGGTTTGAGGGCGGCGAGGCGGGATATAGGCTCGGCGGGGTTTTGGATGAGGCGGACGGCGATGTGCAAAATCCGCTATTTCATCTCATCACGCTTGATCCGCTGCCCCGTGAACTGCCCGTACGCTCGCTGCCTCGCCTAATCCTCGCCGCGCATGTTAGAGAGATAAACGAGGGCGAGGTAGTCTTTTACGAGCACGACGCGCAGGGTATGCCGCGACGTATCGGCGAAAGGACGCAGGTCGAATACGCATTTGACGAACCGATAAAGGAGTGCGAAGTAGTACTTGCGCCCACGCCGGCGCGCTGGGCGGCTCAGGACTGGGGGATGTCAAACAGCAGGCAAAACCTCGCGCGCATCGGCGGCGAGCCCTCGTGGATACAGGGTGCGCAGGTGCCGACGTGTCCGATATGCGGCGAAAAGATGGAGTTTTTGATGCAGCTTGACAGAGAGCTTCCAAGCTGCGAGCAAGGCGGCGAGGTATATTTCGGCAGCGGCGGGATCTTGTACGCGTTTTGGTGCGAACGGACGCGGGTGAGCGGGTTTTTTATGCAGTGCACGTGAGTGAAATTTTGGAAAAATGCGCAAATGGACAAACGGATGATCACGGCGAAAATAAAAAGAAGGGGCAATGTTTGGTATTTTGACGATTATTTTAAGTCGCTTCGCAAGAATGAAAACGAAATAGCAAAGCCTATCAGGCAGTTCGTCTTGGATCCGAAAAGGTATCTGTTTAATACAAAAGAGACCCTTCACGACGCCGTTTTGACTGAATTTAAATTTGGCATTTTAAAAAACGAAGATAGACTGACGATGAAATTTTTATCGTCCTACCGAGATAGAAATTTTAAATTAGTTTTCAAAAACGTCTTAGCCATCCGCTTCAAAATGGACGACAAGAGCTTTAAAAATAACGATCTGATAGTTCATCAATTTTCGCTAAAGCCTAGAAGCGTTTGCGAGTATGATTTTATCTTTGCGAGCGGACAGAGGATAACCGTAAAATTTAAACGGCTTGAGATCATTGAGGAATTCTTGTAGGAGCGCCGCGTTGTGGGCGGCGGGATTTTGCGTATTTTGGTGCGAATGGACGCGGGCGGGCGCGTTTTTATGCGGTGCGTGAGCTAAAATTTTGCAAAATCCTAAACGAAAATCGTAAAATTTTAAGCAAAATTTATTCTAAGATAATAAAGCGGCAAAATTTGCCGAGCATTTCGGCGCGTAAAATTTTTTAGCTTGTTCGGCGAGAATATGTAAATTTACGCAGAGCCTAAGCGTAAATTCCCTCCACCAGCGTCTCTACGAACTGATCCGAGTTAAATTCCGCCAAATCCTCCATCCGCTCGCCCACACCGACGAAAAGTATCGGCAGCCGCAGTTCGCGTGCTATGGCGAAAAGTGCGCCGCCTTTGGGCGTGCCGTCGAGCTTCGTGATGATAATGCCGTCGAGCCTTACGATCTCGTTGAACGCCCTAGCTTGCGCGACGCTGTGATTGCCCTGAGTGGCGTCGAGCACGATGATCTTGCGGTGCGGTGCGCCGCTTTTTGCGCGGTCGCAGATGCGCACGATCTTCTCTAGTTCCGCGGCTAAATTTTTCTGATTTTGAAGACGTCCGGCGGTGTCGATCAGGACGCGATCGATGTTTTTAGCGCTAGCCGAGCTTACGGTGTCAAACGCCACAGCAGCGGGATCGTGCCCCTGCGCGGTCGCTACGATCGGTAAATTTAGAATCTGCGCCCATTTTTTTAATTGCTCGACCGCGCCCGCACGAAAGGTATCGCATGCGCCTAAAATCACGCTTTGGCCGCTATTTTTATATAAATTTGCAAGCTTTGCGGTTGTCGTAGTTTTGCCCGCGCCGTTTACGCCGATGATGAGCTCTACGAACGGCTTCTCATCTGCGGCTTTAGCGATCTCGTAATCGAAATAGCTCTTCAAAACGCCCTTGAGATCATCTTTTGCGACTAGCTTTTTTTCGGGAAGTTTTTCTAAAATTTCTTCCACGAGCTCGTAGCCTACGTCGGCTTCAAGCAGCATCTCTTCTAGGATTTCTTTTGAAATTTTATCTTCGCTTTTCGCGCCTCGCATCGCGTCTATGGTCTTGCTAAGCCCTTTTTTAAAAAATTCGAACATCAGAAAATTTTCTCCAATTCGGTCATTAAAATTTCTTCCGGCATCAGCCCGAAATATTGCGCGCTAAACTCGCCCTTTTCGTCGTATATCGCCATATACGGCACTTCGTTTATGCCGCCTAGCGCCTTTGTAAAAAAGTCCGTCCCTTCGCCGTAAGCGATCGCGTAGTTTACCTCGTGCGCGCTTGCATAGGTTTTTGCATCGTCTAAATTTGCGTCACCGATCATTACGCCGATTATGTCAAGCTTGCCGGAGTAGGCTTGTTTGGCGGCATTTAGCGCGCTTACCTGCACGGCGCAGGCGTCGCACCACGGCGTAAAAAACGCAAATAGCGTCACGGTGGAGTTATTATCGATGTTAAAACCCTGTTTTGTCTTTTGCATATTTAAAATTTTGCCGTTACTAAGCTGAAGGGTAAAAGGAGCGGTATAATCGACTTGGATCACGGCTTCGGTTTCGGGCTGCGGCTGCGTGGCGTTGGCCTCGGTCGGGGTATCGCTTGATTTTTTATCCTCATCATCGCCGCAACCCGCAAGAAACAAAACAGCCGTAAAAAGTGCTAGAAAAAAACGAAATTTCATAATAAACCTTAAAATTTAATCGCAAGATTATACAAAAACTAGCTAAAATAAGCGTTAAAATTTTATAAAAGGCTTAAGCTATGCAAAAGAATGAATTTAGAGCAATTTGCAAATCGCGTCTAAAATCTCACGCCGCGCGCGCGGCTAGATGCGAGCATTACGCACTTTTATGGCGGCTGGAGCGGCTGATAAAATTTTTAAAAGCGCGTAAAATTTTGATATTTTTGCCGATGAGCTACGAGCCGAACGTTTTGATTTTAAGAAAAAAGCTATCAAAAAGCTGCGAATTTTACGTTCCGTTTATGGTGGATATTAGTTTAAAAATGGTAAGATTGCGCCAGCCTTTTAAAATTTCGCGCTTTGGGTTGCGCCAGACGCTTCCGCAAAACGGGTATTTTAAAAAGGTCGATCTAGCCGTGGTTCCAGCTATCGGAGTGGATGGCGCAATGGCTAGAATAGGACATGGGAAAGGATTTTACGATATGTTTTTTTCAGGTCTGAAGCTTAAGCCCGCAATCGCGTTCGTGAGTATAAAAGACTGCTTTTGCAGCGAAATTTTATCGCTTGATCACGACGTAAAGGGTGATTTTTACATAACTCCGAGCCAAAATTACCTAAAAAGAGGAAAGTATGATAGAGATTTTAATCGCCTTGTGCGCTCTTGCGGTGGGCGCTGGCATAGGATACTTAGTAGCTAGAAAGATCAATAACGCCAATTACGATTTTTTCGTAGAACAAGCTAAAGCTAAAGCCAAAGCTATAGAATTTGAAGCCGAGGGCATCTTGCGAAATTCTAAAATTTCGGTGCAGGAAGCGGAGTTTGAAGCTAAGAAAAAATACGAAGATAAGGCAAGCAAACTGCAGAAAGAATTTAACGTTAAATTTGACGAGCTCGGCAAAAAGGAGCACGCGCTTCTAACCGAGCAAGAGATTTTAAAAGACAGCAAAAAAGAGCTCGAAAGCGCCAAAAAAGAGGCGAAATTCCTCTACGAAGAGGGCTCAAATTTAAAGAAAAGCTATGAAGAGAAGCTAGCTGAAGCGCTTAAAGTTTTGGAGCGCGTGGCGGGCTTTACGCAGGACGAGGCGCGCGCGCAGGTGCTTAAGAAGGTCGAGGAGCAAAGCCGCACCGACATCGCTCACATCGTGCGAAAATATGAAGAAGAAGCCAAAAAAGAGGCGCGAAAAAAGGCAAATTATATTTTGGCGCAGGCTACGTCGCGCTTTGCGGGCGAATTTGCCGCCGAGCGACTTATCAACGTCGTAAATATCAAAAATGACGAGCTTAAAGGCCGCATCATCGGCAAGGAGGGGCGCAACATAAAGGCGCTTGAGATGACTCTTGGCGTGGACGTCATCATCGACGATACCCCGAATGCGATCATCGTAAGCTCTCACAACCTCTACCGTCGCGCCATCGCCGTTCGCGTCATCGAAACGCTTATCGAGGATGGCAGAATTCAGCCTGCGCGCATCGAGGACATCTACAAAAAAGTAAGCGACGAATTTGAAGCTAGTATCGCCGAAGAGGGCGAAAATATCGTAATGGATCTAGGTCTTAGCAAAATTCACCCCGAAATTTTAAAACTCATCGGCAAGCTTAAATTTCGCGCCAGCTACGGGCAGAACGCCCTTGCGCACAGCCTTGAGGTCGCACATCTTGCGGGCATCATCGCCGCAGAAACGGGCGGAGATCAAAAGCTAGCTAAGCGAGCAGGCCTACTTCACGACATCGGCAAGGCGCTAACTCACGAGTACGAGGGCTCGCACGTGGATCTGGGCGCCGAAGTTTGCCGCCGCTACAAAGAGCATCCGGTGGTGATAAACGCTATCTACGCCCACCACGGTCACGAGGAGGCTACGAGCGTAGAAAGTGCCGCAGTCTGTGCCGCAGACGCGCTAAGCGCCGCGCGCCCGGGCGCTAGACGAGAGGTGCTAGAGAGCTATCTAAAGCGCGTTAGCGACATCGAAGCGATCGCGATGAGTAAAACGGGCGTCAAGCAGGCCTATGCGATCAACGCAGGCCGCGAGATCCGCGTCATTGCAAATGCTAAGCTTATGAACGACGATGAGGCGGTTTTGGTCGCTAAAGAGATCGCTTCGGAGATCCAAGATAAGGTTCAATTCCCAGGCGAAATCAAGGTTAACGTCATACGCGAGCTTCGCGCGGTCGAGATAGCCAAATAAGGAGTATGAAATGAAAAAATTTATAATCGTTTTATTTTTGCTTTTTAACGCGGCATTTGCCGATGATGAGCTCATCATCAACAGCGCAAGCGCCTATTCGTCGGTAATGCGCACAAACTCGCAGTACAAGTATCTAGCGCAACAAGCCCGCGCGATAGTGATCTTTCCGAGCGTAAAAAAGCTGGGCTTCATCATAGGCGGAATGTACGGCGAGGGGATCATCATCTACAATAATGACGGCGCGCATAGTGTAAGCGGTGCTGAGATCAGCAGCGCTAGCGTAGGACTTCAGATCGGCTATGAGGATAATTATCTAGTCATTTTCGTAATGCATGACGATGTAATCCAAAAAATGCGAAATTCCCAAATCACGCTTTCGGGCGACGCTACGGCAGTTGCAGGTAACTACAGCGCCGATTCTGGCTCTTTAGATGTGCTAAATCAAGATATGTACGTCTTTACGAATAAAGGCGGGCTGTTTGCGGGCGTGAGCCTGGGCGGTTCGGTGCTAGAGACCAAAAACGACCGCGCTTTTGATCCAAATACCGAGGGCTATGCGCTTTTGATGCGAGTAATCGGCGCAGATGAGTAAAATTTAGCTAAAGATGCTAAGGCGCATAGCTTAGCGAAAAATTTTGCTTTATGGGCGTTTTATTAGCGGCTTGGAATTTTGCTCGCGTAATTTCTGCAGAATAATAGACTTGGGTGCGTAATTTTATTGCAATTCGCGGGGTGGGAGGCATTTGAGGATATCGCGTAAGTCCTGCGTAATTCGCAAGTTACTTTTAATTCTAAAGAAGTCGAAATTTTGTCATTAAATTTATAGTCGCAAAATTTTACCGCTAAATTTTGCGGTGATTTTACTTGATGTCTAGAAATTTTATTTTAGAATTTCGCTCAATATTTTGCGGCGAAATTTTGTATTTTGCGACAGCTGCGCGGAATTTTAAATTTAATGTCACAGCAAAATCAAGTGGCGTCGTGGGACGTTATAGTGAAGTTTTCGCGCCGAATTTTAAAGCTGCTTTAGTCAAAATTTATAGAATTTTATACGATCTAATGAAAGGATTCGATGGAATCGATGTTTGCAAACCTCCATACGTGGGGGTATCTGATACTGTTTTTGTATTCGCTGGGCGGAGGATTTTTGGCGCTTGCGGCGGCGGGCGTGCTAAGCTCGGCCGGTGAGCTCAATATCGTCTTATGCATCGTAATCGCCTGCATATCGAACTTCATAGGCGATTCGGGGCTGTTTTTAGTAAGCCGCTACAATAAAAAAGAGATCATGCCCTATCTGCGCAAACAGCGCCGCAACCTTGCTCTGGCGCAGATTTTGTTTCGCAAATACGGCGACCGCATAATTTTAATCAAAAAATTCATCTACGGCCTCAAAACCCTCGTACCGATCGCGATCGGCATCACAAAATATTCATTTTTAAAATTTAGCGTCATCAATGCCGTAAGCTCGCTCATTTGGGCGCTTGTGGTAGGGCTACTGAGCTACTACGCGGGTGATTTCGTGCGCGAGCTCTATATGCATATCAAGGACGCGCCGTGGATCGCTCCGCTGGCTCTAGGCGCGATAGTAGCGGCGATCGTGCTCTATTTTCGCTTCGCCACGCGTAAAAGAGGCTAGCGGTGGCAAAAAAGCTGATCCCGCTCGCAATTTTCGCAGCACTTCTTTTGGTGCTAAATTTCATCTCCAATTCGCGCAGCCCCGCGACTAAAGATGAGCGGATTTTTACCTCCAAAACCCTGGATGCTGCGTCGCGTAAAGGCGGCGTGCAAAATTCTGTAAGCAGCACCGATCGTAAAATTTCAAGCTCGCAAAATCCTGCAAGTAGCGTCGGTGCAAAAGATGAGAGCGGCGCAAGAAACGCAGACGGCGAAGCAGAGCGCGAGGCAGACCTAGGAGATTTAAAATCTCATCCGCGAGAAAACGAGCCCGCCGAGGCAAATCCTAAAGATGAGGCGGATATCCACAGGCGGAGCAGCGTAGATTACGAAGCTTCACATTCACAAAATCCCGCCGAAAATTTTAAAAATCAGCTTGCGGACGAGCCCTGCATAAGCAGGGAGTGCGTGAGCGCTCATATCCGTCGTACGGGGTCTTTGCCGCAAAATTTCATCACGAAAAAGCAGGCCGGTGAGCTTGGCTGGCAGGGCGGTGATCTGTGGCGATACGCGCGCGGTAAGAGCATCGGCGGCGACCGCTTCGGCAATTTTGAGCGTAGACTACCTGATAAAAAGGGACGGACTTGGCGCGAATGCGACATCGAGTATCGCGGCGGCCCGCGCGGCGCGAAGCGGCTGATATTTTCAAACGACGGGCTGATCTTCTATACCGCCGATCATTACGAAAGCTTCGAGCGCGTGCAATGAGTTTAAATTTTAAAACGCGCAGCGCCGCAAAGATCATCATCGACGGCGCAAAGATCAGACGCAAAGATCAAATTTTCGCGCTGTTTGCCGCAGCGCTAAATTTCGAGCCCGAATACGTCGCAAATTTAGACGCGCTCTACGACGCGCTGGGCGAGCGAGGCGGGCAGGTTTTTGTCGTCATCAAAAGGGGCGGAATTTTAAAACTAAGGCTGGGTAAATTTTATGATATTTTGCTGGATGTTTTGCGTAGTGGCGAGGCGAAAATTTTAATCTTATGAGCTCGCGCGGCAGCCATTCCGCTTTAAAGCTAAATTTTGCCGAGGAAAAGGTAGGTTTGTTTCGGCGCAGTTTCGAGCATACCGTTAAATTTTGCCGAATTTTAGAGCTTATTAAAAGAGGCGATTTTAGAAATTTCGCTCACAAAGCTCACGCGGTCAAATTTAAACTCAAGCCCATACCGCCAATCTCTGCGGCGCGGGTTTGCAAAGTCGCTAAATTTAACCGCGTTCGCTTCAAATTTAATCTTAAGCGCGAGATACCAGCAGCTCCAGATCCCGCACGGACAGCCCAGTAGAACGACATCTCGCTCATCTTGCGCCAGATCAGCCTCAAGCGCGGCGCGCAAAAATAGCTCCTCAAAATCGATCAAGCTCAAATAAGCATAGCTTCCCGCGATGCTAGCTTGCCCGTCCTTTGCGGCAAAGCTTTGCTCACACCGCCTAATTAGCTCGAGCAGAGGCTCGCCGTTTATCGCAACGACGACTTCGGTAAAGCTTTCACCCTCAATTTCGTAATCGTTTAGGTAAAATTTAATGCTATCCATGCGGCAATCTCGCTAAATGATCTATTTTGCGCCGTATTTGCACTGGCCTGCTAAAATTTCGTCGCAGTTTAGCGAATTTGAAGTGAAATTTGGTTGAAAATCAAAAATTCGCCGATAAAGCGCAGATCAAATGGATATTTCGTAAAATTTAATGATTTTGAACTCGCGGAGCTTGCTTTCGGTGAGCACAAACTTAAATTCGCAAAAAAGCTCAATTTGTGTAGATGAAAGAAGCGAAAATAAAAGGTTAAATTTCATCACAGATCAAAGAGATCGAAACAAGGGTTAAATTTTGCTATGGATAAAGAAGTCGAAATTTAGAAATGAGGGGTTAAATTTAATTCGTTTTTTAGGGCGTTTAAATTTAACCCCGCCGCGGCTACATCATTTCGCCGCTTTTGTGCTCGTGCTCGGTGTAGGTTACCGGAATATCCTTCTTGCCTTTTCCCGGTGTATACACTCCCTCTCCGCGTTTGAAAAGAAGCTCGATACCTTCGTCGTTCGTAAGCATTATGCCGCTTGCGGAAGCCGCGCGTTTAAGATTATGCTTTTTACCCTTTTCATCGGTTAACACGCCTGTTGCGAACATATCGTTCGAGCTAAGGCTGATGCGCTTATCTCCGGTATCTCCGAGTAGAAATACGATCGTGTGCGCTACGGACTCTTGCTTTTGCTGCGGAGCCGTATCGGCCTTAGGTTGGTTGCATCCGCTTAAAATCGCGATTGCCGCTAATGACGAGAATACAATTCGTCTCATTTTTTCTCCTTTAAAAAAAGTTCGCGAATTATATAGCCAAAAAGTAAATCCTAGATTTCGCGACTTTTTATTTAATCAAAGATTAACCCAAATTTAGTAAAATTCCAGCTGAAAACATCCCAAATAAGGAGAACCTTATGGCAGTAAAAATCGCAATTAACGGCTTTGGAAGGATCGGTAGGTGCGCGGCTAGAATTGCGCTAAGCAGGGACGATGTAGAGCTTGTGGCGATCAACGATACCGCTAAGCGCGAGCTTACGAGATACCTGCTTCAATACGACACCGTTCACGGCGAGTTTCGTAAAAAAGTAGAAATTATAAGCGACGAATGCATAGCCGTAGACGGAAAAAAGATCCGCGTCTATTCCACCAGAGAGCCTGCGGAGCTTGATTTTGCGGGCGATGGTGCAGAAGCTGTGCTTGAATGTACTGGTGCGTTTTTAACGAGCGAAAAATGCAAGCCGTTCATAGATAACGGTATCGGCGTAGTCGTAATGAGCGCGCCTGCCAAGGATGATACGCCTACTTTCGTAATCGGCGTTAATGAGGGCGCTTATGCAGGACAGCGCGTCATCTCAAACGCTAGCTGCACCACTAACGGCCTGGCTCCGATTGCAAAAATTTTAGACGATGAGCTTGGCATCGAAAAGGGTCTGATGACGACGATTCATGCCTATACACATGGACAGAGTCTAGTCGATGTAAAGGCCAAGGACTTTCGCCGTTCACGCGCCGCAGCTCTTAATATCGCTCCGACTACGACGGGTGCGGCAAAAGCGATTAGTAAGGTACTTCCGCAGCTAAGTGGTAAGATGCACGGACAATCTGTGCGCGTGCCGGTGGCTAACGTTTCGATGGTTGATCTAACGGTGCTAACGCACAAGCAGACGAGCGCCGAGGAGCTAAATGAAATTTTCCGTCGCTATGCCGCTAAAGAGATGAAAGGAATTTTGCTCGTAGACGACGATAGCCGCGTCAGCAGCGATTTTTGTACTTCAGAATACTCCAGCATCGTAGCTAGCGACTGCACGCAGGTAATTGACGGCAATCTGATAAAAGTGATGAGCTGGTATGACAACGAGTGGGGATATAGCGAGCGCCTCATCGATTTAGCCCTATATGCGGCAAAAAGAAGGAAATAAGATGGGCGAAATTCTTTCGATTAAAGATTTGAAATTTAAAGACGGCGCGCGCGTTTTTATCAGGTGTGATTTTAACGTGCCGATGGATGAGTTTTGCAATATTACGGACGATCGCCGCATTCGTTCGTCTATCCCTACGATTAAATATTGCTTAGACGAGGGCTGTGCGGTAATTTTAGCCAGCCACTTAGGGCGCCCAAAAAACGGATACGAAGAAAGACTTAGCCTAAAGCCTGTGGTAAAGAGGCTATCTAGGCTTTTGGAGCGCGAGATAAAATTTGTCTCCGACGTCGCGGGCGAGGAAGCTGGAGCTGCGGTAAATTCGCTTAAAAAGGGCGAAGTGCTTCTACTAGATAATCTGCGCTTCGAAAAGGGCGAGAGCAAAAACGACGAAGCACTAGCTAAGAGGCTCGCAAGCTACGCGGAATTTTATATCAACGATGCTTTTGGCGTATGCCACCGCGCGCATGCTTCGGTAGAGGCGATTACGAAATTCTACGATGAGGCGCATAAGGCGGCGGGATTTTTATTGCTAAAAGAGATAAAATTCGCCAAAGACCTTATTAAAGATCCTGCGCGTCCTTTTGTAGCCGTAACGGGCGGCAGCAAAGTAAGCGGCAAGCTTCAGGCACTTAAAAATTTACTTCCTAAAGTCGATAAGCTCATCATCGGAGGCGGCATGGCGTTTACCTTTTTAAAAGCCGTCGGATATGACATCGGTAATTCGCTTTTAGAGGAGGATCTTATATCTGACGCACTAAATATATTGCGCCGCGGCAAAGAGCTTGGGGTTAAAATTTATATCCCCGTTGATGCCGTCGCAGCTCCGCAATGCTCGCAAGACGCCGTTACAAAAAAGGTTACCGTCCAAGAAATTCCAAGCGATTGGATGGGGCTAGATATCGGACCTGCGACCGTAGCGCTTTTTAAAGAAGCCTTAGACGATGCACAAACGATCTGGTGGAACGGACCGATGGGGGTTTTTGAGATCGATAAATTCGCTCGCGGCAGCCTGCATATATCGCACGCGATCGCAGATAGCGACGCCACGACCGTAGTGGGCGGTGGCGATACTGCAGATGTCGTCGAACGCGCTGGCAACGCTGATGATATGACTTTTATTTCTACCGGAGGCGGCGCGAGCTTAGAACTCATCGAGGGCAAGGAGCTGCCGGGCGTGCGAGTGCTTACTGCTAAAACGGAGCTGCGATGATACTGGCGGCGAATCTTAAATGTAACCATACTCGCGCTAGCTTTGAGCGGTATGCTAAAGCTTTAGATGAAGGCTTAGCGGGCGGAATTTCGCGCGAGGATGAAATTTTGGTTTTTCCTCCTGCTAGCGCATTTTGCGCGAGGGTGAAAAATTTTACTCAAGGCGCGCAAAATTTCTATCCTGCCGCGCACGGCAGCTTTACGGGCGAGATCGGCGGCGATATGCTGGCGGAATTTGACGTCAAAACCGTTCTTATCGGTCACAGCGAGCGGCGCGCCATTTTGGGCGAGAGCGCGGAGCTGATAAGAGAGAAATTCGGTTTTGCTGCGGCGCAGGGCTGGCGCATCGTCTTTTGCGTCGGCGAGGATGAGGCGGCATTTGCGCAAAACCGCAGCGAGGAGTTTGTAGCGACACAGCTTGAGGGTATCGATCTGAAATATCCGAGCTTAGTACTAGCCTACGAGCCCGTCTGGGCGATCGGCACTGGCAGAAGCGCGCAGTGCGAGCAGATCGAAAGAATGCTAAATTTCTTGCGTGCTAAAAGCCCCGCGCCGCTACTTTACGGCGGCAGCGTGAATGCTGAAAATATCGCAAAAATTTGCGCGATAAGAGGTTGCGACGGGGTGTTAGTGGGCACAGCAAGCTGGGACGCCTCGAAGTTTTTGGAGCTTATACGCGTCGTCTCGTGAGCGTCTTTTAATGAGTTGGAAATTTTAAGTCTGCGACAGGCTATGCGCCTAGTCTTGACTTAAAATTTCTACACAACATTAAAATCCATCTCACGATACTGCCGCTATCGAATTTGGTTTCAAATTTGGGTTGCAAAATTTTTAAGTCAAATTGCGAAGGATTTTTCGCTTAGTCAAGGCAAAATTTAAAAAATAAGCGGAGCGAACATATGGTTCGTGAGCATTATTTTTTAAATTTTAACGCAGAATAAGTAGAAAAAGCCAAGCAAAAATAGAAAGGAGAAATAATGATTTTAAAAGGAAAAAAAGGCCTCATCGTCGGCGTCGCTAACGCCAAATCCATCGCTTACGGCATCGCCGAAGCTTGTCACGAGCAGGGTGCGCAGATGGCGTTTACCTACCTAAACGACGCGCTAAAAAAACGCGTAGAGCCGATCGCAGAGGAGTTTGGCAGCAAATTCGTCTACGAACTTGACGTAAACAATCCTGCTCACCTTGACGGCCTTGCGGATCGCATAAAAGCGGATCTGGGCGAGATAGATTTCGTCGTGCATGCCGTGGCCTATGCGCCCAAAGAAGCGCTAGAGGGCGAGTTTGTAAATACTACAAAAGAGGCCTTTGATATCGCGATGGGCACGAGCGTGTATTCGCTACTGAGCCTCACGCGCGCGGTGCTTCCGGTGCTAAAAGATGGCGGCTCGGTGCTCACGCTAACCTACCTCGGAGGGCCGAAATTCGTGCCTCACTACAACGTAATGGGCGTCGCAAAAGCAGCACTTGAAAGCTCAGTGCGCTACCTCGCTCACGATCTTGGCGCGCGCGGTATCCGCGTAAACGCTATCAGCGCGGGCCCGATCAAGACGCTTGCCGCAAGCGGAATAGGCGACTTTAGGATGATTTTACGCTACAACGAGATCAACGCGCCGCTCAAGCGCAACGTCACGACGCAAGACGTCGGCAAAAGCGCGATGTATCTACTCAGCGACCTTGCTAGCGGCGTGACCGGCGAGGTGCATTACGTCGACTGCGGCTACAACATCATGGGTATGGGCGACGTGGCCACCGACGCCGAAGGTAAGACGATCCTCGCGTGGGATGCGGCCAAGACCGAGTAAAGCGGCGCAAAGGGCGATCGGGCCGATCCGACGGCTAGGTATAACGGATGTCGTTTATAGCGGCGCGTTTTGCCTTGCGATGCGGTAAAAGCCGTAGCCGGGCGACGCGACTTGCGGACTTTGGCTCGGTACTGCGCGCCTGATAAATAAATTTGCAATGAAACTGCAAAACGCCGCCATAGACCCGCCGTTTTGCGCGGAAGCGACGAGAGCAGAAAGCCTTGCTTCTGTTTTTGCCTGGATTATTACCTTGATCCCTACTACGGCTGCACGCTGGCGCATGAGAGCGAAATTTTCGCCCTTTTGCAGGAGCTGCTTCTTACCGAGCGCTCGCAAGCCATCATAGATGATATTTTGCAGCTTCTGGGCGATTACTGCGGCGATTTTAGCGTGCTGCGAAGCAGGATTTGCGAGGTGTCAGGCGAGCTTTTGCCGGGTATCAAGCGCTTGATCGAAGGATAAATTTAACGACCGGCACGCTTTTGTTCGCGGTAATTGCGCCGCGGCTAGCAGTAGCGAAATTTGCCGCGCCTCCGCGCGCCCCTTTTTGCTGCGAAAATGCGGCAGCATAAAATTTTAAGGTTGGAAGCGGCGATGAAAACTTTGGATGAGCGAGGAGCTAGGTCTAGCGAGCATACTTAAAAATGGCATGGAGATAGAGGATTATTTCAGAGCCGTTTTTGAAAAAAGCGGTAAACCCGCTATAAAGGAGCTTAATGAAAAAGGATTATATCTGCGTATTCGACTGCGAGACGATCCCCGACGTAGCGGCGCTGATGCGGGTGCTGGATGAGGACGCGATCGCGGACTGCTTTGAGCCTTTCGATAAAAAAAGCTTCGCAAAGCTTCTTGACGCGCAGCTCTCGCAAAAGATCGGCGGCGAGAAGCAAAGTGCGCCTTTAAATTTTGCTGTAAATTCGGCGGAGCAGAATTTTAAAATAGAAAATTCCGAGCAAAATTCTGCACCTCAAAGCTTTACGCAGCAAGACGTCGCGTCTCAAAGCTTCGCCAGTGAAAATTCCGCTGAAAATCTCGCGCAGAGAAATTTTACGAGCGAAAATTCCATGTCGCAAAATACGGCGCCCAAAAATTCTGTGTCGCTAAATTTAACCTATGACGATACCGCGCCTCAAAGCTCCGCAGCGCAGAGCTCTGCGACGGAAAATTCCGAGCTCCGAAGCCCCACACCTCAGAATTTTGCAGCGGAAAGCTCTACGCCTCAAAGCTTCGCATCCCAAAGCTCAAAGAGCGAAAATCTCGCTTCAAATTCCGCGCAAGATCTCGCGCTAAATTTTAAAATTTACGGCGAGCAACCGATCTTTAATGCAGATAAAAGCAAAATTTTAAACCACAAATTGCTCTCGCTTAGGGCGATGGAGATTTTCAAAGAAAAAACCGGCAGCGAATTCCTGCCCGTCTGCTTCCACCGCGTCGTTAGCATTAGCGCCGTGATGGCGGACGGATTCGGCAGATTTTTGCGCGTCTCGACGCTTGAGGGCGAGAGCGAGCGCGATAAAATCGCAAAATTCCTAGCCTTCATCGAGGATTTTAATCCGCGCCTCGTGAGCTTCAACGGGCGCGGGTTTGATCTGCCGATGATTATGGCGCGCGCGATGTGCTATGATCTAAGCGCCGCGGCGTATTTTGAGACGAACGATCGCGATAACAACAAGAGCAAATGGGAGAACTACCGCAGCCGCTACGACGGGCGGTTCCATCTGGATCTGCTCGATCACATCAGCGATTTTGGCGCCGTGCGCGGGCTCAAGCTCGATCATATCTGCGCTAGCGTGGGCCTTCCTGGCAAATACGACGTGCACGGCGATCAGGTCTTGCAGCTGTATTACGCAGGCGAGCAGGTCAAGATCGACGAGTACTGCAGATCCGACGTGCTCAACACCTACTGGCTGTTTTTGAAATACGAGCTTTTGCGCGGCAAGATCACCAAGGACGACTATTTGAATTATATCGCGGTGATGGGCGAATTTTTGCAAAAAGAGTGCGCGGGCATGAGCTACACGCCCGTTTTTTGCGACTTTATAGAAAGGGAGCTAACGGCATATGCGAAGTGAAATTTTTAAAATTTTAAAAGGCGCGGTTTTGGGTGCGCTATTTTTGGCCTGCGGCGCGGTCGCGGACGAGGCTAAATTTAAACCGATGTTGCTTAAAGAATATGTCCCGGGCATGAATATCACGGGCTGGGTCGTTAGCGAGAAGCTAGACGGCGTGCGCGCGATCTGGGACGGCAAAAATCTGCGCTCCAGGCGCGGCAAGATCATAAACGCTCCTGAGGGCTGGAGCGCGGGCTTTCCGCCGTTTTTCGTGGACGGCGAGCTATACACGGCGCGCGGAGAGTTTGAGCAGCTCGTTTCGATCGTCTCTTCTAGCGTGCCCGATGAGCGGTGGAGCAGGGTAAAATTTTACGCGTTTGACCTGCCGAAGGAGCAGAAAAACCTAAGCGCAAAGATGGAAATTTTAAGAAATTTTATCGCTTCAAGCGGCGCGCAAAATTTACTCATCGTGCAGCAGACCCCGGTAAGTACGCACGCCGACGTGCAGGCGTATTTTGATCGCGTCATCGCAGCAGGCGGCGAGGGGGTCGTGCTGCGCGATCCAAACGCGCTTTATGAAAGCGGGCGCAGCGATAAAATTTTAAAATACAAAAAGACGCACGATAGCGATTGCAAGGTCGTAAAAATCAACCCCGGCTACGGCAAAAACGAGGGCAAGATGGGCTCTTTAAGCTGCGTGGATCTACGTAGCGGAGTGAAATTTAAAGTAGGCACGGGCTTTAGCGATGAGATGCGGGCAAATCCGCCTAAGGTGGGCACGATCATCACCTATCAATACCAAAACCTAACCCGCGAGAAAAAGCCGCGCTTTCCCGTATTTTTGCGCGTGCGACCAGCGATTTAATCTAAGGGGCTATAATCGCGTATTTTGATAAATTTGATCCGAAGGAGAATAGATGAAAATTTTAATCACAGGCGGCGCGGGATACATCGGCAGCCACGTCGCAAAAGCGCTTTTAGAAGCGAACCGCCACGACGTCGTCATACTGGATAATCTTTGCAAAGGCTCGATGCGAGCGATCGAGGCGCTTCGCAAAATAGGCGAGTTTGAGTTCGTGCAAGAGAGCCTAGAAAATACCCCCGCAATCGAGAAGCTTTTTAAGCGCGAGAAGTTTGATGCGATCATTCATTTTGCGGCGTTTATCGAGGTTTTTGAAAGCACGCAAAATCCGCTAAAATACTATCTAAACAACACCGCCAACGCGATGAATTTGATCGCGCTTGCGAACAAATACGGCGTGAAAGACTTTATCTTTAGCTCCACTGCGGCGACCTACGGCGAGCCCGACATCCCGCAAGTAAGCGAGGAAACTCCGCAAAATCCGATCAATCCGTACGGCAGAAGCAAGCTGATGGTCGAGTGGGTGCTAAAAGATACGGCGGCGGCAAATCCAAATTTTAAATATGGAATTTTGCGCTACTTCAACGTCGCAGGAGCCGCAAGCGACGGCACGATCGGGCAAAACTACCCGAACGCGACGCATCTTATCAAGGTTGCAACCCAAACTATTGTCGGTAAGCGCGATAAGATGAGTATTTTTGGCGATGATTACGACACCAAGGACGGTACCTGCATACGCGACTACATCCACGTAGAGGACCTCGCAAGCGCGCATCTGGCGGTGCTTGATTATCTGCAAAGCAACGACAGCGCGGTCTTTAACGTAGGATATGGCACGGGCTTTAGCGTAAAAGAGGTCGTTAATGAAGCTAAAAAAGTAAGCGGCGTGGATTTTAAAGTGCAGATCGCTCCGCGCAGAGCCGGCGATCCTGCCTGCCTCATCTCAAACGCGGATAAAATTCGCACCAAAACTTCGTGGCATCCCGAGCACGAGAGCTTAGATGAGATCATCCTAAGCGCGCTTAATTGGGAAAAGAAGCTCTAGGTTCTAGCGTGAAAGTGCGATTTGAAATTTTAAAATTTTACTCCGCCGCGTTTAATAGCGGCGAGCAAAAGGAAGCCTTGTTTGCTTAAAATTCTAAACGCCCCCGAAGCCGCGCAGCGCAAGCTCGGCGTCGTGCTATCGTATG
The DNA here is from genome assembly GCF_938045405.1 of uncultured Campylobacter sp. Taxonomy (GTDB): domain Bacteria; phylum Campylobacterota; class Campylobacteria; order Campylobacterales; family Campylobacteraceae; genus Campylobacter_B. The sequence goes on from NZ_CALIMW010000297.1 coordinate 18,078, forward strand.
TGAATATCTTTGTTTCTACGATACTTACTTTGGTTTATACGCCGTTTTTTCTGCGGGCGCTGGGGCAGAGCGAGTTTGGGCTATATTCTTTATCAAGCAGCGTTATCGGCTATTTGGCGATTTTGGATTTAGGCTTTGGCAACGCTGTGACGGTCTATACCGCCAAATACGCCTCAAGTGGCGAAGTGGAGCGCATGCATAAGCTGCACGGCACGATCTTTAGCGTGTATTTAGTGATGAGCGCGGTGATCGTGATTGCAGGAGCTGCGCTGCTAGCTAATCTGCACGCGATTTTTGGCGCTAAGCTAAGTACTAGTGAGATGGGCGAAATTTGCATTATGCTAATGCTACTAACTGCAAATTTAGCGATTAGTTTTCCTTTTAGCATCTATTCGTCGATCCTTACGGCGCATGAGAATTTCGTATTTATCAAGCTAATTGGGATCTTTCGTACGATCGCTCTGCCGCTAGCTGCGGTGCCTGCGCTACTTTTGGGATATAAGGCTATCGCGATCGTAATCATCGCTACGGCGGTAAATTTAATCTGCGTCGCGGCAGATTTCATCTACTGCAAGCGCAAAGTCTCGCCCGTGATAAGCGTGCGAAATTTCGACGCCTCCACGCTTAAGCAAATTTTTGGCTACTCGTTTTTTATATTTTTAGGCATCGTAGTCGATCAAGTAAACTGGAATGTCGATAATTTTATCTTAGGCGCGGTCGCAGGCGCTACAGCGGTTTCCACGTATGCCGTAGCAAGCACGATAAATGCCACTTTCGTCACGCTTTCGCTCACCATTAGCGGCGTAATGCTTCCTAAAATCGCCAAAATGGTCTCTGCAAACTCCACTGATTCCGAGCTTAGCGCGGAATTTATCAAGATAGGCAGGCTGCAATTTTACGTGATATTTTTTATCGCGTCGCTTTTGGTGATTTTTGGGCGGGAGTTTATCGTGCTATGGGCTGGCGCAAATTATGAAATTTCATACGCAATCGCGCTTATTTTGGTGCTTCCAGTAAGCGTGCCGTTGATTCAAAATTTAGGCCTAGCCGTGCTTCAGGCAAAAAACAAAGTCAAATTTCGCTCAATCGCCGCGTTTTGCGTCACGCTCGTAAATATCGCTATTTCTATCCCGCTAGCTAAGGCTTACGGTGGCGTGGGCGCTGCGTGCGGCACGGCTTTTGCGATCACCTTGCTAAATATCTGCGTGATGAATATCTACTATGCTCGTGTAATCGGACTTGACATCGCTAAATTTTGGCGAAATATCGGTGCGATGGTAGTAAAATTTGCTCCCGCAATCGCAGTAAGCCTAGCGATAAATTATGCACTAGGCTTGCATGGAGTGAGCTTTTTGCTAATTTGCGGCGGGCTTTATTCGGCTATGTTTGTGCTAAGCGCATATTTTTGGGCGATGAATGACTACGAACGCGCGATTTTTGGTGGCATTGCAGCTAAGATAAGGAGGCGGGCTTGAGCTTCAATGTAATTAGCGAAGTGGTTACGAAAGACCGCTGTATTGGCTGCGGCGTCTGCGCGAGCAGCTGCCCTTTTAGCGTGCTAAAAATGCGGCTTGGAGGCAATGGATTTTACGCGCCTGAGGAGGGCGAAGGGTGCCGCGACAAATGCGACATCTGCCTAAAAGTCTGCCCGTTTTACGAAAAAGACATGCTTGAAAATGAGCTAAATTCTAAATCATACTCAGAGCTGGAAAGCTTTAGTCCTGATTTTGGCAGATTTTTAGCCACTTACAAATTCTACAAAAAAGATGAAGCGCAGCGCCTAAGCAGTGCAAGCGGCGGTGCGGGAGATTATATTTTTCGCGAGCTTTTTGCGCGCGGGCTCATTGATTACGCAATTTGCGCCGTGCCTGCGGACGAGGGGGATTTTATAGCCCAAAATTCCAAGCGTGATTTTTCTGCCTGCAATAATTTAGCGCAGCCACAGAATTTGCAAAATTCCGCAACCAAAAATTCCGAGCAGAATTCCGCAATTCCGAATTTAACGCAGAATTTGGCGGACGATGATTCTATAAATTTTACGAGTGCGCAAAATTCCTTTTGCGAAAATTTTACGCAGAATTCCATGCAGAATTTTACAAATGAAAATTTCGCGCAGAATTCTAAAGCTTCTTGTAAAAATTCCGTATCAACGCAGAATTTTGCTTGCGAGAATTCCAAAAATGCGCGAAATTATGCGGGCGAAAATTCCGTGCCGCTATTTAAATTTAGCGTGATAAAAAATGCCGATGAGCTTACTCGCGCGCGCTCGTCCGCTTACTATCCGCTCACGCTTGAAGCAGTGCTAAAGGAGATGTCGCGCCGCGAGGGCAGATACGCGATTAGCGCGCTGCCGTGCTTTGCTAAGGCCTTAAGGCTTGCTGCGAGCAAAAATCCGCGCCTTAAATCCCGCATAAGCTTTATTATCGGGCTGGTTTGCGGACAGGGCAAGGGTGCTGCTTTTACGTATAAGCTGGCAGATCTTGCGTTTAAAGAGCGTAAGCAGCTCACGACGGTTAATTACAGATATAAAATCGCGGGCAAAAGTGCGATGAGCTTTGGCTTTAAATTCCGAGCTACAGATGGCAGCGAGGCGATAGACGATCGCAGTAGTAGCGCCTTTGCATACTGGAGCTCGCGCGCTTTTACCCCACTTGCGTGCAACGCCTGCACCGACGTTTTTGCCAAATGCGCCGACATCGTGCTGATGGATGCGTGGCTGCAAAGCGAAATGAGCGAGTGGCGCGGCACATCGCTCGTAATTACGCGCGCAGCTCAGATCGACGCGCTATTTTCGCAGCCTACGAAGCAGGCACGCGAGGCGATTTTTTGCGAGCGGATATCCACAGCAGAGGTGCAGCGCTCGCAACAAAGCCAGGTGGAGTGCAAAAACGAAATTTTCTATGGCGCGAAAAACCCGCTTAAGCGTTACATCTTGCGCCAGAAGCTTCAGATCCAGCGATATAGCGCTACGCATTTTGATTGTGATGATTTCATCGCTGCTAGGCTTAAAAAAATTGCCGCTGCGAATAAAGCGCTAGCGCTTTTGGCGCTACCAAAGATCGCGGCATATAAAATTTATAGGAAGTTTGCATGAAGATCGGGATTTTTACCCTGCCGCTAGTAAATAATTACGGCGGAATTTTACAAGCTTACGCGCTAAGCCGCGTGCTAGTGGAGCTTGGGCATGAGCCGCGGCTCATAAACTTGCGCCTGCAAAGAAGTAAACTATCGATTGCGTATATTAAATTTTTAGTGGCGCGCGCGCTAAAAAAGGAGCTTTGCGGCGCGAAATTTAATCCCTCTTACGAGCGCGATACTAGCGAGTTTGTGGCCGAAAATATTCCTTCAACCGTGCCTGTTTGCACGCCTACGGATTTAAAGGCGCTGTGCGAGAAAGAGCGCTTTGAAGCGGTGATTTTAGGAAGCGATCAGGTTTTTCGCCCTAGCTATTTTGCGGATTTTGCAGATTGCTTTAGCCTTGGATTTTTGCCGCCTAACTGCACGCGGATCGCCTATGCTGCAAGCTTCGGCGGAGATAGGTTCTGTGGGTTTAAAAACCCCGCAGATTTAAAAGCTCACACTGCAAATTTGGCTAAATTTAAAGCTATTTCGGTGCGCGAGCGCGATGGTGTAAAGCTTGCGCGCGAATGCTTTGGCGTAGATGCGAGCTGGGTGCTAGATCCTACGCTTTTGGCTAACAAAGAGATTTACGATAAATTTTTAAGCCATGCGCCAAAGCGTAAGGGCTTTGCCTATATCCTAGATCCATCGCCTCGCTCAGAAGCGGCGATAGAACTATTAAAGAAGCAAAGCGGACTAGAGATAGATGAGGTGAACGACCGTGACAACCGCATCGGCATAGAAGCGTGGCTAAGCGCTATTGCGGGCGCGGAGTTTGTGCTAACCGACTCATTTCACGGCTGCGTATTTTCTATAATCTTTAATAAGCCGTTTTTTGTGCTCGTTAATGCTAGTCGCGGCGCGTCGCGCTTTAGCTCGCTTTTGGGCTCGTTCGGGCTTGAAGATAGAGCTCTGCAAGATCCCAAAGACGCGCGGTTGGACGCGACTATCGATTGGGATGGTGTAAATGAGGCGTTGCGCCGTAAAAGAGAGGACTCGATGAAATTTTTAAAAACAAGTTTAGGCTCATAAAATGAAAATAGCTATGGTAATTTCTGCTTTAGGCAAGGGCGGTGCCGAGCGCGTGCTAAGCGTGCTGGCAAATTTTTTCTGCCGCGAGAATGAAGTATGTGTGATAAAATTTGACGCAGATGAGCCGTTTTACGCGCTAGATCCTAAGATCGAGCTTCTTAGCTTGGATTTAGGAGTAGGCGATTTAGGAGTATTTGGCAATATAAAAAAGCGCTACGATAAAATTTTAGCCTTGCATGGGCTTCTAAAAAGTCGTAAATTTGACGTAGTAATCTCGTTTTTAGATAATACCAATGTCCTTACGCTTATCGCAAATCTAGGAGTCGGGCAGAAAATCATCGTCTCCGAACACACCAATCATCGCTTTTTAAAAAGTCCGATCTGGCGAGCTCTCAAGCGGATCTTTTATCCGCAAGCTGCAGGTCTTAGTGTGCTTAGTAAATTCGATCTGGATCATTACACATATGTGCAAAATCGAGTGATTATGCCTAATCCGATGTTTGAGATCAGCCATGCTAAAGAGGCTCGCCCGCCTAAAGAAAATATCATCCTAGCAGCCGGCCGGCTCAATGTCTATAAGGGCTTTGATGTCCTTCTTAAGGCGCTTGCGCTTATAGATTTCAATCTTTTAAAAGAGTGGAAGGTGGTGATCGCAGGCGACGGAGAGGAGCGAAAGAGCCTTGAAAGCCTAGCTGCGAAGCTGCGCTTAAATGTGCAGTTCATCGGCTTTGTGCGCGATATCGAAAGCTTATATGAACGCGCTAAAATCGTAGTTGTAACCTCCAAGATGGAGGGCTTTTGCAATATTTTGATGGAGAGTATATTTTTCGGCACCGCTAGAATTTCTACGGATTGCATCGCAGGTCCTAGCGAGCTTATAAGCGACGGCGTAGATGGGTTTTTGTGCTCTGTAGGCGATAGCGCGAGCATCGCAAAAAAGCTTGAAATTCTAATGAGCGACGAAAAGCTGCGCGAGCGACTCGTGCAAAATGCCTCTAAGCGCGAGGAGAGCTTTAAAATTGAAACGATCGGGCGACGCTGGCTGGATTTCATAGCCGCTACGATACACAGGGAGGAATAATGAGCGAAAATCCCTTAATCTCGGTCATCATCCCCGTTTATAATGTCAAAGAATTCCTACGCGCTTGCGTGGAACGCATCACGGCGCAGACCTATGCGAACTTAGAAATTTTGCTCGTAGATGATGGATCAAATGACGGCAGCGAGGCGATTTGCGACGAATACGCTGCGCGCGATCCCCGTGTGCGCGTGCTGCATAAACCAAACGGCGGGCAGGCTAGCGCGCGAAACGCTGCTTTGGATGTCGCTCGCGGGGAGTTTATCAGTTTCGTAGACAGCGACGATTTGATAAGCCTTGATTTGATTGAGACACTTTTTCGCCTGACGCAGAAATTTTGCACCAAAATCGCTATGTGCGGCTACACGGCATTTAGCGACGAGAGCGAAATAAATAATTTCAAGGCGGCTTTAAATTCTAAAGAAAATCAAAATTCTAAAGAGATTAGCGATCCAGGAGGAGCTGCAAATTCGAATGCCAACGCAGGCGAATACAAAATATCGCCGCAAGAGCTTTTTAGACGCAGCTGCACGCAGGATCCGTATTTTAGCACCGCGGTTTGGCGCGCGCTGTTTGCTCGCGAAATTTTCGCTGCTTTGCGCTTTCCTGCGGGGCAGATCTATGAGGATGTGGCGATATTTTTTGATATTTTTAATGCTTCTATTGCGGCGTGCACGGATAAAATTTTATATTTTTATCGCGTAAGGGCAGGCTCGACCGTAAACTCATTCGCTCGCAGGCATCTTGCAGTCATTGCTGCGGTGCGCCGCTATACTGAGGCGATCGCTGTGAATTATCCAAGCTTGGCGCGTGAGGCTAATTTTACTCGCTGCGAGTCCGCGCTGAATACGGCGTTTTTAATTATCAAATCGAGCTTTGATCCTGCAAGTTCGGATGGGGATGCGACTTCTCCTTCCGAGGCTAATACGTGCGGTTTGACAAACGAGGCAGATTTGCATGGAGCTGATAGTTTATCTTGCGCATGCGGTAAAAATTCCGCATTTAAAAATTCCGCCAAGCAAAATTATATGCGGAATTCTAAGCAAAATTCTGCGTCGCAAAGAAAGATCGCAGATCCCCGCTCTCCTTTAAGCGCTGCAGAAGCTGCGGATCAGATCCGCTCACTGCACGCTTTGGTGCGCGAGCGGCTGGATTTTAGATTTTTTGCGGCGCATGCAAGCCGCACGCAGACGCTGATGATGGTCTTATTTTACGCTAGCCCCGCGCTTTTGCGGCTATTTTATAAAATTTATCGGAAGTTAAAATGAAAATTTTATTCATCATCGCAGCTCTTAGAAACGGCGGCGCCGAGCGCGTGCTGCAGGTTTTGGCGAACCATTTTGCGCGCGCAAACGACGTTACGATCGCGATTTTGGAAAACGACGAGGGCAGGTATAAATTTAGCGAAAAGATAAAATTTTTGCATCTGGACGTTTATAAAAACGGCGGCAGGTTCGATAAATACAGAATTTTGCGCGAGTGTTTCAAGCGCGAGCGCCCAAGCGTCATCATCAGCTTTATGGACTGGACGAACGTAGCGTGCGTGATCGCAAATTTCGGACTTAAAATTCCACTCATCGCGACCGAGCACAACGCGCACGATTATCTGCGAAGCGGGCTTTTTAGCCGCGTGCGCGATCTGTGCTATAAAAAAGCAGACGCGCTTACGGTGCTTACGCGCTCGGACTTTGAGTACTATTCGCGATTTGTCAAAAACTGCTTCGTCGTGCATAACCCCTTTTTCGGCGAGATCTGCGACGCAAAAAGCGCCAAGCGAAACGTGATCTTAAGCGTCGGTAGGCTCGAGCCCGTCAAGGGGTATGAAATTTACTTTGATGCGCTAAGCAGGATCGATAAAAGTCTGCTTGAGAAGTGGGAAATTTTAATCGCGGGTGACGGCTCGCTGCGCGAAAGCTTGCGCGAGCTAGCGGCGCGGCTTGGACTTGAAGTGCGATTTTTAGGGCATAAGCAGGACGTGAGCGAACTGTATAAAGAAGCCAAAATTTTTGTGCTCAGTTCGCTTAATGAAGGGCTTTCGAACGTGCTGATCGAGTCTGCATTTTACGGCTGCGCACGGCTTAGCAGCGACACGGCGGGCGCAAAAGAGCTCATAAAGGACGGCTTTAGCGGCATTTTGTTTAAACGCGGCGATGCGAATGAACTTGCGAGCAAGCTTGAAAATTTAATGCGTGATGAGGCGCTGCGAGACGCTCTCGTGCAAAATGCAAATGAAAATTTAGACGAGTTTTTGCAAGAGCGCATAGTCGAGCTCTGGCAGGGCTTGATCGATCGGTTTGCGCGCAAATAGCAGCCGCTTATCGATGCCCTAGCGCCGCGCAGGGATAAATTTAAACTTCGGTGTGCTAAGATAGGCTCTTGCGCCAAGCGTAGTAGCGCGTTTAAATTTACAAAGCGCATCGCGCGATGAAATTTAGCCGCTTAGAACAGCGCAAAACGCGCTAAATTTAAACGGAATGCGCGGCGTATGCTCGCATAAAAAGCGAAACTAAAGCTTAAATTTATGGCGCGGCAGCGATATTTAAAAGGTAAAGGGATGAAGAAATTAAGCGTTTTTATATATTCGATGGGAGGCGGCGGCGCCGAGCGCGTCGTAAGCAACCTCTTAGGCGAGCTTACGGCACGCTACGAGGTGCATCTGGTGCTGATGAACGAGAGGATTTTTTATGAAATTCCAAGCGGCGTGCAGATCCATTTCATCGAAAAATCAGCCCCTTTTGAAAATGGACTGCTGAAACTCGCAAAACTGCCGTTTTTGGCGCTGCGCTACAAAAAGCTATGCGAGAGGCTGGGCATCGATATCCACTTCGTTTGGATGAACCGCCCTTGTTACGTGGCGGCGCTCGCGCGGGTTTACGGGCTACGCGGAACGATGATTTTTAACGAATGCTCGACGCCGTCGGTGCTGTATAAAGATGCGAACTTCAAATCTAAAATTTCAAAGCTTTTGCTGCGTAAGCTCTATCCGAAGGCCGATTTTATCTTTCCAAACTCGCTCGGCAACCTGCGCGATCTGGCGGATAATTTCGGAATTGACGAGCGCAAGATGAGCGTGCTATACAACGCGATCGATCTTGATGAGATCAGTCGCAAAGCTAGCGAGCCTATCGCGCAGCAGCAGCCGTTTTTCCTAAGCGTCGGCAGGCTCGATGCGGGTAAAAACCACGCGCTTTTGATCCGCGCGTATGCAAATTTAAAAAATAACGACAAAGACCTGCTGATCTTAGGTGACGGAGTGCTGCGAGTCGAGCTTGAGGCTCTGATAGAGGAGCTGGGCTTAGGTGGTCGCGTGAAGCTTTTGGGCTTTGACGCAAACCCGTATAAATATATGGCCAGATGCTACGCGTTTGTCTTCGTAAGCCTTTTTGAGGGGTTTTCAAACGCGCTAATCGAGGCTCTTGCTTGCGGCAAGCTCGTGATTTCAAGCGATCATCAAAGCGGCGCGCGCGAGCTTATGGGGCAGAGCGAATGGGGCGTGCTGGTGGGCGTGAACGATCTAGAAAGCACCCAAGCGGCGATGCAAAAAGCGCTGGATGATGAAAATTATGTAAAATTTTATGAGAAAAAGGCTAAAATTAGAGCCTCGTTTTTCGATAAAAAACGGATAGCAAGCGAGCTGATCGCAAAAATAGAACAAATCGACGAAGGAAAATAGGCGTGGGTGAAGAAAAAAAGGCTTTTAGCGTCAGAGAGATCGACGAAGGATCGGACGATCAAAAAGGCGCGCAATCAATGGGTGCCGACAAAGCTGCCTTAAGCGAAAATTTTGCTAGTGAGGGAAATTTTGACGCAGAGTATTCCGCAGGCGGCGGAGAGAATTTTAGCGGCGAAAATGCCGAGCTTAAGGGTAGCGAGGATACCGCGCCTCAGAGCGATAAAAATTCCGCACTTGATGCAAAAAATTCTGCGAGCAAAAATTCCGCGCACGCCGGCGTTAAAAATTTAAGCGACGATCAAGCGCGCGCTGTTTCTGCAAAAATGCGAGCACAAAAAAAATCCAAAAAGGCTAAAAAATCAAGCGGACGAAATTCTACCTCGGTAAATTCTGAAAATTCCGCAGGCGCAAATTCTACAAACTCAAATTTAAAGGACACTGCGAATTCCACGAGCAAAAATTCTACAAATAAAAATTCCGCAAAAGCTGCTAATTTGGCTAAATTTAAAAATGTGAATTCCGCAAGTGCTTTAAATTCTACAAACGGTATAAATTCTGATAATTCTAAAAACTCTACAGCAGAAAATTCCCAAAATTCTAAAAATCAGTCAGCTGGCGTGCTCCCTGCCAGGCGCAGAATTTTTGGCTTTATAAAAAATTATGAGTTCTCCAAGCATATTTTGCTGATGATTTTGTTCGCGTTTGCCTTTAGCGTGGCGTTTCGTATGTGGTGGGTGCACTGGGCGAGCGGATTTCCGAACTACTTTTTTTGGGACGGCGAGCTGATGATAAACACCAACGACGGCTACGCCTTTGCAGAGGGCGCGCGCGACCGACTCGCTGGCTTTCATCAGCCCAACGATCTTAGCTACTTTAGTGCACCGCTTTCGATCGTGACGGCGTTTTTGGCTGAAATTTTGCCCTTTAAAATCGAGACGATATTCGTTTATCTGCCGGCTTTGTTTAGCTCGCTCATCGTAGTGCCGATTTTATTAATTTCAAGCGAGTTTCGCTGCATGCGCGCGGGCTTCATCGGCGCGCTTGTCGCGAGCGTGGCGAATAGCTACTACAACCGCACGATGGCGGGGTATTACGACACCGATATGCTAAATATCGTGCTTGCGATGTGTATTTTGTGGGCGCTCATCCGCATTTGCACGCGCGGCTCGCGCAGCACGCTGTTTTGGCTGGGCGCGTTTGTGATATTTTATATGTGGTGGTATCCGTCCAGCTTTTCGCTAAATTCCATGATGCTCGCCATGTTTTTTGCCTACACGCTGATTTTTAAGCGAAAAAGTGCGGTAAATTACGAAGCGATGATTATCTTTTTGATCGCGCTTTGCTCCACGCCTTTGATAGCTAAAATTTTAATCTCACTTGCGCTATTTTGGCTCTTTGCATTTAGAGGAAAGCTATTAAATTTTAAAATTTTAGCGATTATCGGCGCACTTGCCGTAGTCTTTTTCGTCGCAAACGGAGGTCTTAGCCCGATCATCTTTCAGGCGAAATTTTATATCTTCCGCTCCTTTGCGGACAACGCCGATACGGCATTTCATTTTTTCAACGTCAATCAAACAATCCAAGAATCAGGCATCGTGCCGACTAATATCTTTATGGAGCGCATCAGCTCGCACGTCGCGGTTTTCGTGATCGCAGCGATCGGATACGTAGTGCTTTGCTTTAGGCATAAGGAATTTTTGCTCTCGATCCCGCTTCTGCTTTTGGGCTTTGCGGCAAACAAAGCGGGCCTTAGATTTACGATCTACGCTGTGGGCGTGATGGGGCTGAGCTTCGGATATATTTTGTATTTTTGCGTAAAGCGCTTGGATCTGCCAAAGATCGCAGGGCGCGCGATACTGCTTATTTTAACGGCGCTTGCCATTTACCCCGCATGGCAGCACATCGTCTCGTACAAGGTCGATACGGTCTTTTATCAAAGCGAAGTGCGGGTGCTCGATGAGCTTAAAGATAAAGCGAAGCGCGAGGATTACGCGCTTTCGTGGTGGGACTACGGATACGGCATACGCTATTACAGCGATGTAAAGACCCTCATCGACGGCGGCAAACACCTCGGCAACGATAATTTCCCTGTTAGCTTTGCGCTTTTTAGAGATCAGATGAGCTCTGCAAATATGGCGCGCCTGGATGTCGAATACACCGAGCGCGGATATAGCGAAAAAATTCCAAACAAGCTAAAGCAAATTTTAAAAGACTATAACGCGACCGACGTCAATGATTTTATCTTAAGCTTGGGACTGGCTGATTTTAAGCCGCCGAAGCCTACGCGCGACATCTATTACATCTTGCCCGATCGTATGATGAATATCTTCCCCGTCGTCACGCAGTTTTCAAACATCGACATCACCGACGGCAAGCAGCTAAGTGAGCTGTTTTTCATAACGAGCGATAGGTTCGTTCAGGATCAAAGCGGCGTGCATATGGACAACGGCTTTTCGATCTCGTCTAGCCTTTTAAATTTAGAATATAGCGGCAGAAAATTCGCGATCAATACCTTTTACGAAACGAGCTACGACGCGAACGGCAAGCTTTCGGTCAAGGAGTTTAATATGGACAGCAGCGCGCAATTTTACGTGATTTTCATGCGCGATTACGGGAGATTTTTACTGCTAGATAAGACGATGCTAAACTCAAGCTACATTCAGCTTTTTGTATTTGAAAGATATAGGCCCGAGCTATTCGAGCCTGTGATCTTAAGCCCTGCTGTGAAAGTTTATAAATTAAAGCGCTAGATAAAATTTTGCCGCAAGCTAAGGAGAAATTTATGAAATTTAATCTCGCAACGCCAAGCAAGGAATGCAGCATATGGCTCGCATAGGGTTTTTAAGCCATGCCGATATGAGCTTACATTTCTTTCGTCGCCCGATAATGCAGGCTTTAAAAGAGCGCGGACACGAGGTTTTTGCAATCGCTCCTCGAGGCGCTTATACGCAGGATTTGGCACGCGATTTTAATGCCGTAACCTACGATCTTGATCGAGCTAGCCTGAATCCGCTTACCGTATTTAGCAACACCAAAGCCCTTGCGCGCGAGCTAAAGAGGCTAAATTTGGACCTGCTGCAAACAGCTGCGCACAAATCAAACGTGTTTGGTACACTGGCGGCTCGAGAGGCGGGTATAAAATATGTGATAAACTTAGTCGAGGGGCTGGGCAGCTTTTATATCGACGATGATATTAAAACAAGGCTTGTGCGAGCGGTTTTGGAGAAGCTTTATAAATTTTCATTTTCGCAGGCGGATGCTTGCGTATTTGTAAACGATGCCGATCCCGATTATATGCTATCTCGCGGGCTTATTGCGAAGCAAAAGGTCATAAGGATTAAAAGTGTAGGCGTAGATGCTGAAAGATTCAACCCCAAAATCGTTAGTGCGGCGGATCTGGGCGAGGATTTGCACGGCAAAAAGATCGTGCTGATGATAGCTCGCGCGATGTGGCATAAGGGCGTGAGAGAATTCTACGAAGCAGCAGAAATTTTAAAAGATCGATCGGATGCGAAATTTGTCTTTGTGGGCGAGGGTTTTGCGGGCAATAAAAGCACCGCTGATCCTGCATTTTTGCAAAGCGGTGCGGTGCATTATCTAGGCGCTAGAAACGATGTGCCTGAGCTTTTGAAGGCTAGTTACCTGCTGGCACTTCCTAGCTACAAGGAGGGCTTTCCGCGCACGGTTTTAGAGGCGATGAGCATGGCGCGAGCCTGCGTGGTAAGCGACTGTAGCGGCTGCGTCGAGGCGGTGCAAGATGGCGTCAACGGCTTAATTTGCCGCACTCGCGACGCAGAGGGCCTTGCGCGAAAGATCGAAATTCTATTGGACGATGCTGCGCTTTGCGAGAGGCTAGGGCGAAACGGGCGCGAGATGGTGCTTGCAAATTACGACGAAAAGATCGTCACGGAAAAATATTTAGAGGTTTATAGGAAATTTATCGATGTATAGGTGTTTTTTAAAGCGTGCGCTCGATTTTACGGCGGCTTTGGTTTTGATCATTTTGGTTTCGCCCGTGATGGCGCTTACGTGGTTCTTGATCCGCAAGCACATTAGCAAAAGCGCGATTTTTACGCAATCTCGCCCTGGGCTTGATGAGCAAATTTTTAAAATTTACAAATTTAAAACGATGAGCGACGAGCGCGGCGCAGACGGCGAGCTTCTACCCGACGAAGAGCGGCTGAACGATTACGGTAAAAAGATCCGCGCGCTAAGCCTGGATGAGCTGCCGCAGCTTTTCAACGTGCTAAAGGGCGATATGAGCTTCATCGGGCCGCGCCCGCTGCTGATCGAGTACCTGCCGCTTTATTCGCCGCAGCAGCGCCTTAGGCACAGCGTGCGCCCGGGCATCACGGGGCTTGCGCAGGTAAACGGACGCAACGCGATCAGCTGGGAGAAAAAATTTGAGTTCGACACGTATTACGCGCAAAATTTAAGCTTCGCGCTCGATCTTAAGATCGCGCTTTTGACGATTAAAAAAGTGCTTGCGAAAGAGGGCGTGAATAAAGAGGGCATGGCGACTACGGAGAAATTTAATGGGCACAACTAAAATTTACGTTTACGGCGCGAGCGGACACGGGCTAGTAGTCGCCGACGTCGCGCTAGCCGCGCGCGAGGCTAAATTTAGCGAGGTCGTTTTTTTAGACGACGCGGCGGGGCTGAAATTTAGCGAGGATCTGCCGAAGCACCCCGTAATAATCGCAATCGGCGATAATAAAACCCGCGCAAAGATACAAGAGAAGGTAGCGCGCGCGGGTTTTGAGATAGCGACGCTAATTCATCAAAGCGCCATCGTTAGCCCAAGCGCCGTTATCGGCGCGGGCGCGGTCGTAATGCCAGGCGCCGTGATAAATGCGCGAGCTAAAATCGGTCGCGGCGCGATAATCAATTCAGGCGTCGTAATCGAGCATGAGTGCGAGATCGGCGAGTTTGCGCACATTAGCCCAAACGCGGCGCTTGCGGGCGGCGTGAAGGTGGGGGCGTTTTCGCACGTGGGCATCGGCGCTAGCGTCATTCAGAGGCTAAAGATCGGACAGCGCTGCATCATCGGCGCGGGCGCTGCGGTCGTGCGCGACATAGCTAGCGATAGCGTAGCCGTAGGCGTGCCTGCTCGCGTGATTAAAAAAAATGGCTGAATTTAAAATTTATAGCATTAAAAGTGATAAAATCCGAGCATTTAAATTTAATGCCGAAAGCTAAATTTAGCCTTGCATCGCGCGAGGTTAAATTTTAAATCAAGGAAGGATAGAGATGGCAAGAGTATTTTTAAGCCCGCCTAATATGGGCGGCGATGAGCTTGAGTATATAAAAAAGGTATTTGAGAGCAACTATATCGCGCCTTTGGGCGAATATGTCAATCGCTTTGAAGACGCAGTGAAGTCCTATACTGGCACGCGCGGCGCGCTGGCGCTAAACGCAGGCACGGCGGCACTTCATCTAGCGCTTCGTTGCAGCGGCGTAAAGGACGGCGACGTGGTGCTTGGCTCCACATTTACCTTCATGGCGTCGCTAAATCCGATATTTTACGAGCGCTGCGTGCCGGTGCTGATAGACAGCGACGAGAGTTGGAATTTAAGCCCGAAGCTGCTTAAAGAAGCGATCAAAAAATCGCCGAAAAAGCCAAAGGCGCTCATCGTTACGCACCTTTACGGACAGGCTGCGAAGATGGATGAGATATGCGAAATTTGCGCGAACGAAGGCATTGATGTTATCGAGGATGCCGCAGAGGCGCTGGGCGGATTTTATAAGGGTAAAGCACTTGGCGGTATCGGAAAATGCGGCGCGCTAAGCTTCAATGGCAATAAAATCATCACTACCTCTGGCGGCGGAATGCTGATCTCAAATGATGAGGAGCTAGTGGCTAAGGCTAGATTTTTAAGCACCCAGGCGCGCGAGCCGCTGCTTCACTACGAGCACAAAGACTACGGCTACAACTACCGCTTAAGCAACGTCTTAGGCGCTATCGGCGTAGGCCAGATGGAGGTATTGCCGCAGCGCGTGAAAAGAAAACGCGAAATTTTTAAAATTTACGAGGATCTGTTTAGAGGCACCGACGTGGAGTTTATGCCCGAAGTAGAAGGCGGCAAGGGCAATAGATGGCTTACGACGCTTCTATTTAAGAAAAAGGATGCCCATCTAAAGGTTATCGACGCTCTAAATAAAGCCGACATTGAATCTCGTCCGCTTTGGAAGCCGATGCATCTGCAAAGCATCTTTGCAGGCGTGCTTAGCGTAGTTGACGGCACGAGCGAGGATATGTTTAGTCGCGGCATCTGCCTTCCTAGCGGCACCGATATGAGCGACGAGACGATCGAGCGCGTCGTAAAAATCGTAAAAGAAAACATCTGATGCTGTTAAAACCCACTAAATTTAGCCGCTTCGCGTTTTTTTTGCTAGGAGATATTTTTATCTCGATCCTCTCCGTTTATATCGCGTTTTTGCTGCGATTTAGCGGAGATATACCGAACGAATTTTATAAAGGCGCCCTGCTTAGCGCCTCGAGCCTTACGGCGATTAAAATTTTCTATTTTTGGTTTTTGCGGATCTATTTAGTTCCGTGGAGATTTTTCGGACTATACGAAGCGAGGAAGCTCTTTTATGCGCACGTTATGGCAGCGCTTACCTTTTTGATCCTATTTTTCTTGGCGAGTAAAGTTTTTAACCCGTTCCCGCGCTCGGTCATCATCATCGACGCGGCGATCTCGTTTATTTTAATCGGTGGGATTAGAATTTCAAAGCGGATGTTTCTAAGCGAGAAGAAAAACATCACGAATAACGAGCCCTGCATCGTCGTGGGCGCTACGAGTAAGACCTTTCACGTCCTAAAAGGGATGCGGCAAAAATATATCAACTACTATCCCGTGGGTGTCGTGGACGGGCGAGCAGAGCTAGTAGGGACGTATTGCGAAAACTACGTCGTCAGAGCCAAGAGCGAAATTCCGCAGATGATCAAAGACAGCGGCGCCAAAACCGCGATTATCGCGCTGGCGCTGTATCCGGACGAGCTAAAGGAGCTCTACGACGAGCTTTTTGCGTACGGGCTAAAGGATATCAAGCTCTTTTCGCTTTTGGAGGATGAGAGCAAAAAGATCCGCGATGTATCGATCGAGGATCTGCTCGCGCGAAAGCCCAAAGACCTCGACACCAAGGCGATCGAAAATTTTATCAAAGACAAGATCGTGCTAGTAACGGGTGCGGGCGGCACGATAGGAAGCGAGATTTGTAAGCAATGCTTGAAATTCGGCGCAAAGAGGCTCATTATGGTCGAACACAGCGAGTTTAACCTCTACTCGATTAACGAAGCCA
>NZ_CALIMW010000298.1 GCF_938045405.1 uncultured Campylobacter sp.
TTAAACCGTCAAGCAAAAGCAACGATACATGCTCGCTTTTATATATTTTATCCGCTTACGATACTTTAAATTTTCACTGAACGACCGTAGCTAAATTTTTAAAAGTCCACTCATAAATCAAAATTTTTAGTTTGTCGCCCGCACTTGTTCGCTCCGCATTTAAATCGCCGCTGTGGATTTATTGCAAAGCTCCCAATCTAGCCGCTATTACCTTTTGCATCGCTTGATTTTTCCTGTTTTTGGCTAAAATTTGCAGCCTCCTTTTGCCGATGCGTTTGTCGGCAGCCTTTAGGATATTTGCGAGCCCCCATTCGTCGGCACCAAAGTGCTTTGCAAACAGCTCCTCTTTGAGCGTGTCGATATATTCGCGTATAAGCTCGCCGATGTCGCTTATGTCGTTACCATACGGATAAATTTTCGTTAGAGCGCTCCGTGCTAAGCTTTTTACGCCGCCGCTTTTTAGCATGAAATCCTTCGGGTAATCAAAAATAATCTCGCCCGCAAGCGTGATAAAATATCGCGGCAAATCCGTGCTGCCGCGCCTGCTTTGCATCCGATAAACCGTGCAGTGAAGCTTAAAATCAATGTTTTCATCCACGAGCTCGTAAAGTTGTTTTGTAAGCTTGCTCCAGCGTTTCATTTTTCCCCCTTATTTATTATCGCCTCTTGCGGTTTCGCGCGTAGCTTTTGCTGCCCTTTACGGCGATCGCGCTTGAAAGCTGCGTGCCTTTTCTATATTTTTTGCAAATCTGTTTTGTAAAATTCTGCCGCGCTAAACGGTCTCCCAGAATCTCGGCTCTGTCTTGATCGCGCCTCTGTTTTTCTCGCGTAAAATTTGCAAAAATTCTTTAAAGCTCGGCGTAAAAATCGAAGCGGCGGGTGCAAATTTATACTCGCTCGCGCCGTCTTGCTCGGGTTTGTCCGCGCCGCCACGTTCAAGCTCGCTCGCGCCGCTCGCAAAGCGGATCCGCCAAATCCTAGCATGATTTATCCGTATTTTTGTAACTTCAAGCGTCAAAATTTGCTCAAATTTATACTTCGCCGCGAGCTTCTGTCCATCAAAAACGTAGATGAAATCCTGATCAAACCAAAGGCTCTCGCACGAGATAAAAAACCGTTCCAGCCAAAACAAAAACGGTCTCACGGAAAGCCTTTTTACCTCGCTTATCCCATCTATCGCGGCAAGCTCGCGCGGGCTAAGCTTGCGAGGGTTGTGGCAGAAGAGCGTCCAAATAATTTCGCCCAGAAGCAAGACGCTAAAAATTACGATTAAAATTTGAATTAAAGCTTCAGCCATTTAAAATTTTAAGTCCCTTTATAAATGCAAATTTCGCCTCCGTATCGCTCCAAAACGAACTTCTACTAAAATCCGCCTCCGCGCCGTTTGCAAGCTCCTCGTAAAGCTTATAAAATCGCCCTTTGTAGGTGCAATCGCTTAGGCAGACGCTGAAAAATGCCTCCGCCGCATCTCTGCCGCCGAAATAATAGATAAAGTAGATCGGACGCAGATCGAAGGCGCTTAGATTTTTGTTAAATTTAGCCCCGCGCTGCATCATAAACTCCACCGCCTTTTGCTTATCCTCAAAAAGCTCAAAAATAGGCAGCGCGTAGTCCTTGATAGCCGCGCTAATCTCCCGCACGCTGGGCTCGAAGCTAGCGCCCGCGAGCTGCCAGTCGCGAAACTGTTTGCGCGGCGTGAGATAGCTCAGATACGATACGAAAACAAGGTCGGTCGAGTAGGGCAGCTTCTCTTGCATCAGCTTTTTTAGGCGCTTGCGGTAGATCGCGACCTGCGGCAGGATGCTCACGCTACCGGAGTAGTTGCGCATGCTGGAGCCAAAATAAATCTCAAACGAAATATCTTTGTCGCTTGCGATCTTCGTTAATCTTTGCCCCTTTTGCGTGGACTTGAAGTCCGTAAAATTTGCCGCGATCTCATTGCAGCCGTTTAAAAATATTTCTCGCGGAGTCATGATTTTCCTTTAAATTTATCGTTTAAATTTAGACGTTTTGCTCGCTAGCAATTCGGTTTGCCGCTTACATTGCCGTAGTCGCGATCCGCAAGCTTGCATTTTATAGGGCGCGCCGTTTGCCGCCTAAAAACTCGTCTAATGCGCGCAATTTTACCCCAATTCGGCTAAATTTAACGGCGCTACGTGCTCGTAAAATTTATAATCTATCCTCATATCTTTCGTAGTTTATGCCGTAGATTTTATCGATATTTTCGGCGTTTATGAGCTGCTCGCTGCGCCCGAAAGCTAAAATTTCGCCGTCTTTTATAAACAGCGTCAAGCTTGAAACGAATTTTGCATGCCGCGGGTAGTGCGTCGTCTGCACGAAGGTGTAGCCCTCATCTCCCAGCGCTTTTATCATCTCGAGCAGCTTGATCTGATTGCCAAAATCCAGCCCGTTTGTAGGCTCGTCCATAAAGATCACTTTCGCGCCCTGAACCAGCGTGCGCGCGATATACGCCAGCTGCCGCTCACCGCCGCTAACCTTTGTGTAGGGCGCGTTTTTTAGATGCGCGATACCCATCTTTTCCAGCGCCTGCTCGGCTAGCTTTTTATCCGCCACGCTAAAGCTAGAAAACAACGGCGTCCTGCACAGCGCGCCCATCAGCGCGACATCAAAGACGCTGTAGTCATAGGACGGCGCGTGCGTCTGCGGCACGTAGGCGACGAGGGAGGCTAGCTCGCGCTTGCCGTAGTCGCGCACGCTTTTGCCGCCGATTAGCACCTCGCCCTCAAATTTTAAAAACCCGAGCATTATGCGAAGCAGGGTGCTTTTGCCGCTGTCGTTGGCGCCGAGGATACTTAGCGTATCGCCCGTCGCGACGTCAAAGCTGATGCCCTTTAGCACGGGTTTGCTCTGGTAGGCAAAGCGCAAATTTCGCACTTCTATCAAATTTTCTCGCATCAAAAGCTCCTCTTGGCGCGGCGCAGCACGATGATAAACATCGGGATGCCAAATAGCGAGGTCACGATGCCGATGGGGATCTCAAAGGTAAAGATGAGCCGCGAGAAGCTGTCGCAAAAGAGCAGAAATATCGCGCCGATCATCGCCGAGCTAGCAAGCACAGCGCGGTTGTCGGCGCCGAAGATAAAGCGCGCGATGTGCGGCACGATAAGCCCGATCCAGCCGATGGTGCCCGCGATCGTCACGCTAAGCGCGCTAACGAAGGTCGCAACTAGGATGATGAAAATTTTAACCCGCGCCGTGTTTACGCCCAGACTCTTTGCCTCCTCTTCGCCAAGGCTTAGCGCGTTTAGGTATTTGCCGCTAAGCGCCAGCAGCAAAACGCCCGCGCACATCGGCAGGATTGAAATTTGAATAAAGCTCTTAGACGCAAAGCCGAGGCTGCCCATCAAAAAATAGGTTATCGCAGGAAGCGCGTCGTTTGGGTCTGCGGCGTATTTTAGCACCGAGAGTAGCGAGGTAAAAAGCGAGCCGCTGATGACGTCGCCAAGAACTAGCACGATGACGCTACCGCTGCGCGAATACAGCGCCGAAACGCCTAGCGCCACTGCCACGGCTAGAAAGCCGAAGCTAAAGGTGCTAAGCTGGATGAGATATTCATTGAGCTTAAAAAACATCCCGACCGCTGCGCCAAATCCCGCGCCGCTTAGAACACCCAGTATCGAGGGGCTAACGAGCGGATTAACAAACATTGCCTGATACGCCGCGCCGCTGATCGCTAGGCTCGCGCCGATGAGCACGCAAGCAAGTATGCGCGGCAGGCGGATCTCGAGCAGGAGCGTGTGCATGACCTCGAAATCTTTTAAGCTTTCGCCCCGTAGCAGCGCCGTGACGTAGCGGGCATAATCGCCCGCGCTAAAGCCGTATTTGCCCAGCAGCAGCGAGCCTGCGATGCAAAGCGCCAGCAGTAGGGCTAAAAACGCAAACGCCCTTTTGCTCATCTTTCTTTACTCACTCGGCGCCCCGTCCTAAAATTTTATAAATTTGCGCATCTGTGAGCTCAAGATCTAAAAATAGCTTATAAAACTCGCGCGTCTCGCGGATCATGTCAAATTTAAACGCCTCTGGGTAGATTAAATTTACCAGCCATTTTAGCCCCAAAAACCTCATAAACGAAGGCGGTCGGTCAAACCACGAAAATGGCTCGCGCGGGATGTAGTAGGCCTTTTTGTTTTTCACCGCGCCCAGCAGCTGCCACTTCGGATCGCCGTAAATTTTATCAAACAGCTCTTTTTCGTAGACGAGGATGACGTCGGGATCGTATTTAACGAGCTGCTCGAAGCTGATCTTTACAC
This sequence comes from uncultured Campylobacter sp., assembly GCF_938045405.1. Classification (GTDB taxonomy): domain Bacteria; phylum Campylobacterota; class Campylobacteria; order Campylobacterales; family Campylobacteraceae; genus Campylobacter_B. Next base: position 4,272 of record NZ_CALIMW010000298.1, read on the forward strand.
GCCCGAAAGATTTGGCATTTGGATCTTCGCTGCACGTATGGACGTTTTGTGCACCGGCTCGCTCGATGAGCGTCGCGTGCCACGAGCCCGCGCACTCGGTCGCTAGCCCGTCGCCACCTTGCGCGTAGTAAATTTTCACCTTTTGCAGATTATTTTTCCTGATGTATTCCTCGATCTGCGCGGTCAAATTTAGCGATTCGCGCGCATAATTTACGAGACGTGCGGCGCGCTCCTGCTTGCCCGTCACTTCGCCTAAAATTTCAAACCCGTCCAGATAATCCTCGAGCTTCGTCGCGCTTAGATAGAGCATCGGCTTTTTGATCGAGCCGAAGACCTCGCTTATCTTTTTGGTGTTGCGCGAGCTTGCGTTTACGAGGATGAGATCGGGATTTAGGCGTAGCAGCATCTCGACGTTTGGAATTTTACCCTGACCGAAAAAGCCGCCCACGACGGGCTGCTCTTGCACCTCTTTTTTGACGTAGGGTCGCTCGTAGTCGTTCCATTCGAAATTAGTTCCGCTGATTTTAGCGGGATCAAGCGCGTAAAGCATATATAAAAGCGGCGGCGAGCTAGCGTAAATTTTAGTCGGAGTGCCCTGCAGCTGCTCTATGTTTTCGCTGTTTTGAGCGATGTAGTCCTTGATCTGCGCCTCGCTTAGAGCAAAAAGCATACTCGCTGCGCAGAGAAATAGAAATATTTTTTTCATGATCATGCCTTTAAAATTTTTAATTTCGCAAGTATAGCAAAAGAAATTTTAAAATAGATTTATCTTCGCTAGACGCCTATTTAGCTGCTAAATTTGAAAATTTACAGACGGTGATTTTATATTGTTCGGCGCAAAATTTGAGCTTTAAAATTTGAAAAGTTAAATTTAAAAGGGGCGGGCGGTATGAGATGAGGCTCAAAACCGCTCGCCATCGGAGTTCAATGAAAAGGCAAAATGCCGCCGCCGTCTAAACCTGAATTAAAATTTATATCTGATGTTTGAGAAAAATACGCGACCCTCCTCAGGATAGCCCTCTCTATACTCATAGTTTTTATCAAACAGATTTGATACTCCCGCCTCTACGCTTAAGCTCTCAACGGGCTCATACGTAAGCTTTAGATTGGTTACGCCAAAGCCCGCCGTTTTGTGATCTATATGACTACTTCTACCGGTAGGCACTCTGTTCCACAAGCTCGAGCTAAGTTCTTGAGAGATGTAAACGCCGAATTTAGGCAGAATTTTATAATCTGCGTATAAAAATCCTTTGTGCTTCGGCAGATCATAGACGATCGTGCTTTCGCCGCTCTCTTTGTATTTGGCGTTCATATACGTGTAGTTTGCGCCAAGCTCCAAATCTTGTGTCGCAAAATATGCTGCGGCGAACTCAAAGCCCTTGTAGTGAGCCTTATCGACGTTTACGTTCATATCTCTGGTTTGCGCAAACCTAGTAACGCTGGTCGTGCCGATAGCGTCTTTAACTCTGGAGCAAAACACCGAAGTTTCCAGCCTTAAAAATTCTCCAAAATTCCTTTGGTAGCCGACCTCGTAGTGGTTTGCTACTTCGGGCTTTAGGTGCGGATTTGCGAAATTTCGCCCAAATCTCTCGCTATATCTATCTTTCATACTGGTAAAATAGGTCTTTTTGGCGTAGCTTAAGCTTAGCTCATCCTCGCCGTCAAAGCTATGTTTGATAGCGGTTTGATAATTGAAGGCATGTTTCTTACCTACGTCAAACGAGGTTAGCTTCCAGTTAGCGGGGTTGGTGGCTCCACCTCCGCCGCCTTTATATTGGATGTAGTCTTCGGCCTTAATAGCATCTCTCGTATCGTAACTAACGCCTAAAATCAGTTTGGTAAAATCGGTAAATTTGTGAGTATCTTCAAGCGCGAAACCGTAGGTTCTATCTATAAAGGTAACGGTAGGTTCGGTGCCGAATCTTCCGGTATAGTGGATCTTATGTCCGGAGTGTTTATCGTGTTTGTAGTTTGTGGCGAATTTAAGCGTGTTGCTATCGCTTACGTCTCCGCCCATTTCCAAACCGAATCCGTATGCGTTATCCTTATACTTGCTATCCTCTTTTTTATCGATATCAAACATTCCATTTTTAAACTCATCGGCAAAAGCCTTAGTATTTATGTAAAAGCTATTTGCAAATTCCGTATGCGATAGGAAATAGATGCTTTGTCTGTCCCATTGATACCACTCCCATTTGCGGTCTTTTTGGCTAAAAGTCGTATATCTTCCCGCATACATCGGCTGCTCTTTGCTTGCCTTTTGGTTTACGTAGGCGATCGCGTATTCGTCGGTCTCGTTTGGTGTAAGGCCGAGTTTGATATTAAATTTCTTATCTCGCTGCACGGAGTTATCGCGTCTGTCGCCGTCCTCATTGCCGTTTGCGTCGCCTTTAAATTTACGTGACATCTGCTGCCCCATGTCCTCCATAAAGCTACCGCCTGCTTGTACGTAGAACAGCTCCTGCTTGCTACCGACGTTCAAATCGACATTGTTGCCGTAGGTTTTGCCGCTTCTGCCCGTCTCAAAGCCGTAGCCCAAATTCCCTTCAAGCTCCTTGCTAGGCTTTTTGGTGATTAAATTTATCGCACCGCCCATGGTGTTTGGACCGTAGAGCACTGAGCTTGAGCCCTTTGAGATATCGATCCTGCTTAGATCGAACGTGTAAACCCTGCCGTAGTCCGCATTGCCGTCGTAAGGCACGTAAACCGGAATTCCGTCGATAAAAAGCGGCACTCTGCGCGAATCAAAACCGCGAACGTAGAAATTTTGCTCGGCGCGCGGACCTTTTTTATCCACGTAAACGCCGGGCGTGCTGTAAGCGACCTGCGAGAGGCGCTTTATCTCGTCTTTTTGCATCTGCTGCTCATCGATGGTTACGACGTTAGTGTCGCTTTTTTGCACGCCGCCGACGTTTTCTACGACCTCGATTTGTCCGAGCGTAAACACCTCGCCGTGAAGCGCCATCGCGGCACAGAAGGCGATTAAGCCAATCTTTTTCATCCTAACTCCTTAAAATAAAATTTTTATTATATATTGTGTAAAATACCATTTTATGGAATAAATTTTATTAAAATATTTGAATATAATTTTATTTTATAAATATTTAAAATCGACTTAAATGTTAAGGCTTTTAAAATGAAATTTAAATTTCTACTTTGCATTGACGACACGGACGAGCTTGGCGGCGATATTTCTACGGGCCTGCTTGCCGAAGAGATCGCCGCGTTTGCGGGCTCGTTCGCGCCAGTTTCATTCGTCACGCGCCATCAGCTCTTGCTCGATCCTCGCATCAACTACACCTCGCACAACAGCTCTATGTGCCTGGAGGCCCGGCTTACCGAGTCGCAAAAGCAGCGCGTGCTGGATTTCGCGCTTGGACTTCTAGAGCGCAAAAGCGCGTCCGGCGCGGAGCCCGGCATCGCGGCGGCCTTTGAAAAAGATATCTTAAACGTACAAGAACTGATAAATTTCGGCAGAAGCGCAAAGGAGATATTTTTAAGCATGGAGCAGGCGTTTGAGACAGCAAGCACACAAAACGTATTTTTAAAAGAGCTAAAAAGCGGCGCTCGCGGCGTCATCGGCGCGCTTGCCGGTATCGGGCTTAGGCTTAGCGGAAACGACGGCAAGATCAGAGGCAAATTTGAGCTAAAAGAGTCAAATTTGAGCGTGGCCGAGCTTTTGGGATTAAATTTTATCGAGGCGGTCGCGGATGAAAATTTTAAACCTCTCTCGCCAGATGAGCGCGTAAATTTAATCGGCGCGCTAAAGCCGGTATTTTTGGATTTCAAGGCGACTTTGCTCGTCAAAAAAGAAGCTGGCGGCGGCTTTAGAAACTTAAGCGTAAAGGAGCTTAGAGGTTTTTGATGCGCACAAATTTTAACGAAAAGGGCGAGTTTAGATTCGGCAAATTTGACTACGAAAAAGCGCGCAAAATCGCCGAAAACTGCGCAAATTTTAGGCTCGATAACGATGAAGAGGAGATGGTGTGCGGCGGCGAGATCAGCTGCTACGACTGCGCTTTTAGGCGCTGGAGCGCGGAGAGTTTTACCTGCGCGATACTTTTCGGCGCGATAAAAAATAGGCGAAATTCTAAAATTTAAAGCGGGTAGCAGCGGGTAAATTTAAAACTATTGGGTATTTTTGAATTTGCGGCTTAAAAAAGCGCGAGCCTGCAAAATAGATATTAAAATACAAGATACAAGGCGGCGGACGCGGATACGGTCGCCCAAATATCGCGCTTCTATATTCGGTATTTAAACGGGCGAGTAAATTTACGGGATTAAAATTTTAAAGAGCAGCAGCGCCGCGTGCCTTAAACGCGGGTGTGAGCGCAGATCAGACATATCGTAATGCTTGTTGTAAAAGTATAAAGGATTGCACCTCGCCTTTTATCGGCGCGCCGCCGAACGCTGTTTCCGCAAACATTGCATCGCTCGCCGAGCTGCGTCGTCTGCGCTGCCGCTTTGAAATTTTGTAGCGCTGAAGTGGTTTAAATTTACACTGCTTGATGGGCTTCGCTTTATCTGTCATCTGCGCCGCAACTGCTCTACGTTTGCCATTGTTTTAAATTTACAGCAGCGAAGCGTGTTAGGTTTTAAAATTTCGGCGTTGGTTAAATTTTATCGATCGGGCTTTTGCCGCGTCGCTTAAAATTTAGCGCCGCCATATCGCTTTAAAATTTTATGTCGCTAAGGCGCACCAAAATTTCAGTTTCGGTATCACAGCGCCGTGCTTACTTGGAATTTCCGCCACCTACACTACATCAAAATTTATCGCCGCCGAGCTTATTGAAATTTCACAAGGGGCGTAAATTTAATATCACGCCGAGCCTGTTGCGTCAGAATTTTACATTGCGATTGAGCGCCGAACTTGCGTAGAGGATAGCGCAGAGCCGTGTGCGACCGATTATTGCGCCGAGTTTAAATTTAACGCCGTCCGCCCCTAGGCCCGTCCCTCGGGGCCTAGGCGTATAAAATTCTACCCAGGCGGATCATGTTCGAGCCGCATTTGATCGCG
>NZ_CALIMW010000299.1 GCF_938045405.1 uncultured Campylobacter sp.
GCTCGTGAATAATAGCGCACGCTAAACCAATAGCGGCTGCAGAATCCTTCGGGGAGGGCTCCAAGACGAGGTCGGAGGCTCGTAATTCGGGAATCTGCTGGGTTACAGCGTTGGCATGAGAAGTGCCGGTCACGACCATGACGGAGCCGTTGCTCAAATCAATGAGACGGTCGTAAGTATCACGCAAGAGCGATTTACCTGAATCTGTGAGGTCGAGAAGGAACTTCGGCGCCTGAGCACGCGAAAGCGGCCACAAACGCGAACCAACACCGCCAGCTGGAATAAGCGGGCGGAAACGGGTTAATGCAGTATTCATCAGTTCCAGAATACCGGGGGCTTTTGTAATATGCCGAATTCTTAGAGTGATTTCCAGGAAAGTCTCAGATAAAAAATATCAAGAGATGCATCACATTAGGTAAAGGTTAGTTCCGCATGAACTCAGCTCACGGAGGGGTATCGCAAAATAACTATTTCGTAATTAACCTTGTAGTTTCCTGCGAAATAAGGAGACGAGGTGTCAATAAGCCTGTGAATTACCTGGTATCTTGAAATTAACAATATGAAATCACAGGAGTTGCTGAGCGCGCTTCCCGCCGAGGTTAAACACACAGACCCCGACGTCGTCTCAGCGGCGACAGGAGGTTATTCAGTGCTGAATAGTTCAAAGGGGACCCTGTACCGCGGCCGATGGGGCATGTGGTCTTGGGTCGCTCATCGTGTGACAGGTATCGCTATATTCTTCTTCCTACTGGTTCACGTACTTGATACCGCCGTTGTCCGTATCTCTCCCGAGGCATACAACAGCGTTCTCGGTCTCTACAAAAACCCCGTGATGGGTCTGGGAGAGACTGCGCTTGTGGCAGCCATCGTGTACCATGCCTTCAACGGTATTCGCATTATTCTTATCGACTTCTGGGGAACAGCTACTAACGCCAAAGTCGAGCATGTGATGAGCAAAGGCAAAGACGGTTCCCCCGAGATCAACCAGAAGGCTACCTACCCGCACATTAAGATTCTGTGGGTTGTTCTGTTCCTGTGGGCAATTACCGTTGCAGGATTCGCGGCTCGCGAGATTTAAAGTGGATAGAATTCTGCGCCGAGGGGAGCGGAATTTAGCGCTACCGTGCAGCTTGAAATTTTAAAATTTCACTCGGACGGATGCGTTTCACAAAGCAGTGATGCGGGCAAATTTAACTCCGCCTTAAGCGGCGAAAATTTTGAATTTAATCCTGCCGCAAGGGACGGAATTTTAAAATTTAAACCTGTCGCGGGCGAAGAAATTTTAAAATTTAAACCCGCTGTGAGCGGAGAAATTTCAAATTTTAGTTTTGATACGAGTGAGGAAATTCCGCTCATGAGCGAAAAAATTTCAAAATCCGCGAGCGAAAACGCGCCGCAAAATGTAGCGCAAAGCGCGCAAGCGGAGGAGCGCGACGAGCCCGATTTTACGATTAAAAATTTTATCCAAAGCTCTAAATTTAAAGATAAAATTTTTATGTCACGAGACGCGATCTTTTGCGAGAGCGAGGGCGAGTTTGCGGCGTTTAAAAAGGCCTTTGCACTTGAGCTTTACCTACGCTATATCGAGAAATTTTCCCCGCGAATAGGCCGCAAGATCGCGCGGGTGCGGGTGCGCAAAATGCAGACGCGCTGGGGCAGCTGCAACCACGCTAAGGGCTATCTCAACTTCTCGCTAAGCCTGATAGAGCGGGATCGGCGCTTCGTCGAATACGTCGTGCTGCACGAGCTCGCGCACCTCATCCACGCAAATCACGGAGCGGATTTTTACGCGCTCATCGCGCAGATCATGCCCGATTTTAGGGCACGTATCAAGCTAGGCAAGGGCTAGTTCGCGAACGGAGCGCCCGTTTAAATTTCACGCCGCTGCGTCGCGGTTCTTGCCGCAGTCGATAAATTTCAACCGATCTTTCATTCCTCTTTCGCCCCACGCCGCAGCAGCCTTCCCAAACTTGCGCGGCACAGGCCGCGAAATTTCGCAAATTTTCGTGGATCCAAATATTAATCCAAAGCCGCGAATTCCACGTATTTCTCCATCGCAACCAGCAGGAGCCAGCGCGCGGTAGGACTGAAAAAATAGTGGTGTTCAGGGATCTGCTCCATTATAAATTTTAAAAAATCGTAAAAATATTCAGGCGCAAATTTAACCTCGGCGCCCGTTAGACTATCGCCTAGATAGCAGATTTCGCCGCCTAAAATCCTCGCTTTTACCGCGGGGTTTGCGTCTATGAAACTCTTAGCATCGGTAAAATTCCTACAATCCGCGGTCGCATAATCTTTCAAACCCCGCAAGACGGGCTTGGAGCCGATGAAGGTAAAATTTTTCTCTATAAAGCGCGCTCCGCCCTCGCTTACCTGCCAGCGATCGCCCAAGCTCGATAAAAACGCAAACATCTCATCGTCTGCAGATCTGAAATTTGCAGGTCCGCTTTTGCGATCCATTTTCGTCCTTTTTGAATTTGTAGTCGCTTGCAGTCGCGAACCGCTCCGAGCCGTCGTTTAACGTCGCAGTAGCATTCAAAGATCGCCGCAGACACGGATAAAATTCTACTCGCAAGTATTGCCTTATAAAGCCGCGCAGTGTTTGCGACGATCAGACAGAGAGCGCTTAGCAAACGGTGGCTAAACGATAGGCGCTAATCACATGAAGCAGCGGGCGAAGATCAAACAAGCTACGATCAAATGAACGACGGCTAGCGAGCGAGCAAACAAGCAGCGGAGGACCAAACGAACAGCGGCTAAATTTAAAATTCCGCAGCCCGCTAAATTAGAGCTTAAACAATCGCCGCTCAAAACAGATCAAGGCAAATCAAGGCAGTTTACTTGAAAAAATTCTTGATCTTATCGAGTATCCCCTCGTCGCCTCCGCCCTTGCTGCCGAAGCTTTCTTGAAGCTCGCGCAAAAGCGCCTCTTGCTTCTCGTTCAATTTTTTAGGCGTCTGGACGTTTACCTGCACGATCAGATCGCCGTTTTTCTTGGTGCGGATATTCGGCGCGCCCTCGCCGTAGATCGTGAAGCGCTGCTTGTCCTTCGTGCCTACTTTGAGCTTCAGCTCCGCCTTGCCACGCGGCGTCGGCACCTCGATACTCTCGCCCAAGATCGCCTGCGTGAAAAACACCGGCACCTCGATATACAGATCATCTCCGTCGCGCAGGAAGTGGCTGTCCTCCTTCACGCGCACTATCACGTACAGATCCCCGATCTCGCCGGTTTTGGAGACGTTGCCTTTGCCGCTTAGGCGCACGCGCTGTCCGTCGTCTATGCCTGCGGGAATGTCAAATTTAAGGCTCACGTCCTCTTCGGTAAAGCCCCTGCCGCTGCAATCCTTGCATCTATCTTTTACGATCTCGCCCGTGCCACCGCATTCGGAGCAGCTTTGGATGAAGCTCATATATCCGCGCCTGACCGCGACGCGCCCCGTGCCGCCGCAAGCGGAGCAAGTATGTCTTTTTTTGTCCTTCGAGCCGGTAGCGTCGCAGGCAGGGCACGGCTTTTTGATCTTGTATTTTATCTCCTTGTGAACGCCCTCTAAGGCCTCTTTAAACTCCAGCGTTACGGCCAGTTCGGTATCTATGCCGTATGGATCGCTAGGGCGTGAGCGACCGCCTCCGCCGAATGCCTGCTCAAAAAAATCGCCGAAAATCGAGCTGAAATCAAATCCTCCGCCGCTCGCGCCGCTATATGCGCCGCTGATGCCCTCTTTGCCGTAGCGATCATACATCCTGCGCTTTTGATCGTCGCTTAAAATTTGATACGCTTCGTTGATCTTTTTAAATTTCTCCTCCGATTCCTTGTCGCCTTGGTTGCGGTCGGGATGGAATTGCAAAGCGAGCTTTCGAAATGCCTTTTTTATCGTCTCGGCGTCAGCATCGCGCGCCACGCCTAAAATTTCATAATAATCTTCTTCCACGAAATTCTCCTTAAACTATACAAAAGGGGCAATTTTATCTAAATTTAATAAAACGCAAGTTAAGACTTAACTATTTTTATGTATAATGCAATATTTAAAATTTCAAATCAACGATGCAAAGGATAAAAAATGATAAATGTATTGATGATAGAAGACGACAGCGAGTTTGCACAGCTTCTAACCGAATATCTGGCTAAATTTAACATCCAAGTTACAAACTTCGAAGACCCATATCTGGGCATTAGCGCTGGGATCAAAAACTACGATCTACTGATTTTGGATCTTACGCTTCCTGGGATGGACGGACTTGAAGTCTGCAAAGAGATCCGCGAGAAATACGATATCCCGATCATCATCAGCTCGGCTAGAAGCGACGTAAGCGATCGCGTCGTAGGTCTTCAGATCGGTGCGGACGATTACCTGCCAAAGCCTTATGATCCAAAAGAGATGCACGCGCGCATTATGAGCCTAATCCGCCGCTACAAAAAAGCCAGCGAAAAGGAAGAAACCGCCACGGATAGCGTATTTCGCATCGATGATAAGCGCCATGAAATTTACTTCGGCGAAGAGTCGCTCGTGCTAACGCCTGCGGAGTATGAAATTTTAGAATACCTCATCAAGCAGCATAGCTTTTCGGTATCCCGCGAGCAGCTCGTATACCATTGCAAGAGCCTAAAAGATAAGGATTCAAAGAGCTTAGATGTCATCATCGGGCGCCTACGCACCAAAATCGGCGACAGCTCCAAAGCGCCTAAGCATATCTTTTCGGTTCGCGGTATCGGCTACAAGCTCATCGGATGAAGCACTCCTTAATCACCAAAATTTCGGTTTTTTTTGTAATCGCGATCATCTTAGTCTGCGTGCTTTTCATCACGTTCGCACGGATGCAGATGAATAGAGCTCTAGGCAGCATGCAGGCCAATCAAATAAATGCAGTCAATAATCTACTTGAGCTATACAAGCGTAATGCCCCTCCCAGCGATATTGAGCGCTACTTCTCCAGCTATGGCTTGGAGCTTGTAAAAGACAAAAATATCATCCAAAACATCATCACGAGCGGTAAAATTTTTTTCGTCCAAGACACTTCTATCGGCGAGTTTAGCTCGGTCGAGTATAATAATTCACTGTTTTTAAATATAAAAAACAACTCTTTCGTCGTGGTTTTCGAAAGCCTTGGCACGAAGAATTTAAACGATCCGCTCTGGGTCGGATTTCTGCTTACGATGGCAGTTTTGATCTCGCTTTATTTATCGATCGTGCGAAGTTTTACGCCGCTAAAAAAACTAAGCAAAAATATCAAAAAATTCGCCCAGGGCAACTTGGACGTAAATTTAGCCGCCACGCATAGCGAGGACGAGATCGGGCAGGTCGCACAGGAATTTAACAACGCAATCGCTAAAATTCAAGAGCTGATCCGCTCGCGCCAGCTGTTTTTACGCACCATCATGCATGAGCTCAAAACCCCGATCGGCAAGGGCAGGCTAATCACCGAAATGCTCGATGACGAAACACAAAAAGAGCGGCTCGTCAATGTCTTTGAGCGGCTTGAAATTTTAATCAACGAGTTTGCTAAAATCGAGCAGCTGCTCTCAAAAAGCTACTCGCTAAATTATCAGGATTATCATTTCAGCCTCATTTTAGAGCAAGTAAAAGATATGTCTATGCTCGATAACTGGGACGAGCTTATTAACACGGATATCGAGTGCGATGCGGTGATAAACGTGGATTTCGGGCTATTTGCACTAGCGATTAAAAATTTAATCGATAACGCCCTAAAATACTCCAGCGATAAAAAAGTCCGCATCATCTGCGATGAAAACAAAGTAAGCGTCGCCAACCGCGGCGCGGCCCTTGCGAAGTCTTTCGAACACTACAAGCAGGCTTTCATTAGAAATAAAGACGAGAAAGCCACCGGCATGGGGCTCGGGCTTTACATCATCGATAAAATTTGCGAGCTACACAAATTCCGCTTCGAGTACAATTACAGCGACGGCACACACTACTTCTCGATCGTCTTTTCGCCGAAGGGCGCCATATGAGCGGCACAGACAGGTTCGAAGAGCTCGTCGCGAGCTTTGAAAAGCTTCCGGGCGTGGGCAAAAAGTCCGCCCTGCGCTTTGCCTACTACGTAAGCGTACAAAACTCCTTTTTGGGGCTAAATTTAGCGCACAATATCGAAGAGGCGGTGCGCGGACTGCACAGATGCCGCATCTGCGGAGCGGTATGCGAGGGCGAAATCTGCGAATACTGCGCCGACGAGGAGCGCGAGAGCGATAAAATTTGCATCGTCGAAAACCCCAAAGATATCTTTATTTTAGAGAGCAATAAAATTTACA
>NZ_CALIMW010000300.1 GCF_938045405.1 uncultured Campylobacter sp.
CAAATACCGCTCCGCCGGCGTGCGGGCAGCGGTAGTAACATAACGGCTCCTGCGATAGCCCGCACGCGATCGCGCTTGGAGCATGCCCGTTTATCTCCGCACTTAGTGCAAGCTTAGGCGTGCCAAGCTCCGCTAGCCCGTGCTGCAAGCCAAAATCGCGCACATCTCGCGCAAAGGCAAGTGGCCACTCATCGAGGCGTTTTATGTTCTCGTACCCCCACAGCCACGTGCGGTTGTCGCTCGCTTCGCTGCCGATATACCAGATGGCGCGCGGCGCATCGTCGCCGAAACTGATCTTGCCGCGCTTTAGATCCACAGAGCGGCGCCTGCCCTTTACGATCAGCTTCTAGCCCATCTCTTGCATCCCTGCGCCGCAACCCAAACACGCCGAAAACAGATCGGTAAAACTGCTCCTATCCACGCCCAAGCGATCTAAAAATTTCATTTTTCTCCTTTTTGCCGCGCCGATAAATTTAGCGCTTTTGCGGGATTTATCGGCGCGCCCTCTTATACGCCGCTTTGTTATAAAAGCTCGCGCTATGGAAATTTCATGCGGCGCGAAGTAAAATTTAATCAAATTTTATAAAACCGCAGCGGATAAAATTTCATAGCGGGCGCCGCCTGGATAAAATTTTGCAGAAGGCGACGGGCACGGCGAGTGCAACTGTAGGAGATGACGGGCGCGACCGCAATGATTGACGGACGGTAAAAATTTAAACCGCTCGCGGAATGTTAAATTTGAAAGATGAAATTTTAGCCTAACGGCATGCGGCAGAATTTTACGACCGAGCAGCGAGCGTTAGAGCTTAAAGCGGCACAAAATGGGCGCGCAACAGCGAATGTATCAGCTCAGGCGGCAAGCGATAGTTAAAGCCGTGCGGTCATAAAATTTAAATCGCCTCTTAAGATCGTAAAATTTAAAGACGAAATTTCATACCGAACGGCGAGCCGCTAAATTTAAACCGCCCTAGCGATCGTCAAAATTTAAAAGCAAATTTTACGGCCGCGCGGCAAAAGATGAAATTTAAATCACCCGCTCAAGCATAAAATTTAATCGATCTTCAGCACGCTTAAAAATGCCTCGCTCGGCAGATTTACCTTGCCGATCGCTTTCATGCGCTTTTTGCCCTCTTTTTGCTTTTCGAGCAGCTTGCGCTTGCGCGTGATGTCGCCGCCGTAGCATTTGGCGGTCACGTTTTTGCCCATGGCGCGGACGTTTTCGCGCGCGATGATCTTGTTGCCGATGCTCGCTTGGATCGCGACCTCAAAAAGCTGCCGCGGCACGATCTCCTTCATCGCTTTGACGAGGTCGCGCCCCTTGGATTCGGCCTTTGAGGCGGGCACGATGATCGAGAGCGCATCGACCGCTTCGCCGGCGACGCGGATGTCGAGCTTTACGAGATCGCCGCGCCTATAATCGATCGGCTCGTAATCAAAGCTCGCATAGCCCTTGGTGCAGGACTTGAGCTTGTCGTAAAAGTCCATTATGATCTCGTTTGTCGGCACGTCGTATTCGAGCAGGACGCGCTCAGGCGTGATGTAATCCATCTTGGTTTGGATGCCGCGGCGCAAATTTAAAAGGCTGATGAGATTGCCCAAAAACTCGCTCGGGGTGATGATGGTCGCCCTGACGTAGGGCTCCTCGATGCGCTCGATGAAATTTGGCGCGGGAAGCTCGCTGGGGCTGTGTATCCGCACGCACGAGCCGTCCGTGAGATACACGGCGTATGTGACGGTCGGCGCCGTGGCGATGAGATCGAGATCAAACTCGCGCTCGAGCCGCTCCTTTACGACCTCCATATGCAGTAGCCCCAAAAACCCGACGCGAAAGCCAAATCCTAGCGCCAGCGACGTCTCGGGCTCGTAACTAAGCGAGCTGTCGTTTAGGCTGAGCTTGTCCAAAGCGTCGCGCAGATCTTCAAATTTATCGGTCTGCACGGGATAGATGCCCGCAAACACGAAGGGCTTTGCCTTCTCAAATCCGCCCACCGGCGCGGCGGCGCGATTTTTAAAAAGCGTGATCGTATCACCTACCTGCACGTCGGCGACATTTTTTAGCCCCATTACTACGATGCCCACTTCGCCGCTGCTAAGCTCGCGGGTTTTGGCGGGCGCGAGCGGGTTGGGATACATCAGATCGAGCACCTCGTGGCGGTTCTCACTACCCATGATATAGACTTCGTCGCCCTTTTTCAGCACGCCGTCATAGAGTCTCGCAAGCGCGAGCGCGCCCAGGTAGTTATCAAACCAGCTGTCGTAGATGAGCGCCTTAAGCGGCGCGGCGTCGTCCGTTTTGGGCGCGGGAATGCGAGTGATTATCGCCTCTAAAAGCTCCTTGATGCCCGCGCCCGTCTTGGCGCTGACCTCGATCGCGCTGCTGCAATCAAGCCCGATGACGTGCTCGATCTCATCTTTTACGCGCTGCGGATCGGCGGCGGGTAGGTCGATTTTGTTGAGCACGGGAATAATCTCAAGGTTGTGCTTTAGTGCGATATAGACGTTTGCGATGGTTTGCGCCTGCACGCCCTGACTGGCATCCACGACGAGGATTGCCCCCTCGCAGCTAGCCAGCGAGCGCGAGACCTCATAGCTAAAATCTACGTGGCCCGGAGTGTCGATCAAATTTAAAACGTATTTCTCGCCGCCAAGCTCGTACTCGAGCCGCACGGACTGAGCTTTGATCGTGATGCCGCGCTCCTTTTCGATATCCATCGTATCCATGATCTGGCTGCTCATCTGGCGCGCCTCGACGGCGTTGCACTCGCTAATCAGGCGGTCTGCGAGCGTGGATTTGCCGTGGTCGATATGCGCGATGATGCTGAAATTTCTGATATTTTTTGTTTTCAAGTGGCTTTCCTGATGAAATTTTAAGCCGCATTGTGCCGAAATTTCATTTAAAAATGGGTAAATGGGCGAATAGAATTTATGAGGCGAAATTTATACGGTAGCTTTAGGCGGATTGGAATTTTACGAAATAAAATTTTGAAGGATAGGGGGGGGATACGGGCGGCTTTTAGCAATAGAATTTTAAGTTTTATCGGCGGTGCGTTTTACCGCGATATAATTTTAGGATGAGGGTTGGAATGCGGAATTTTATGAAACGGGATTCTGCAGCTATGTTTGGGGGCAGAAAAATTCTAAGTGGTGAAATTTTCCGGCAAATTTTACGCGATCGCGCCATGCAAAGCTTGCCATGCTAACAATCGAGAATTTCGTACGGTAAAATTTAACTGCAAAATTTTGCTTTGGAATTCTACTGCTTGAAATTAGCGCGTAAATTATATGTCATTACGACGCGCAAATCTTAGTAAGTAAAATTTACCGCCAAGTTTCGCAGCAAAATTTCGCAATTTAAAATTCTAAAAAATCTTATCTCGTAAAATTTACAGACAAAAATTTGCAAAGCGAAATTTTAAAATATCCGTCGCTAAGAAAACTAAAATTTCGCCCATAAAAAAAGGCTAGCCGGGAGGCTAGCCTTTGTGCTACGAGCTTACACAGATACTACCAATCGGTCTTTTGATTGTAAATATCGCGAATATCGCCCGTACCTAGTTTATTCGTCGAAGTGTCGCTAGTACTATTATCCGATGTACTACCGCCAGCGAATGATCCTACATCGTCTTCCGTACCGGACTTGACTTGACCTTCTCCACCCCAGACTGTAGGTCTAACAGCTCTTACATTTACAGTAAGAGGATTGAAATACTGTGGCACACCAGGAAACCTGCTAGAGTAAGCTCCAGTAGTAGGAGGTACGGTAAACATAGTTCTCTGATTTTCAGCAGGCGTATGGATAAGCCATGGGTTAGTTTCAATACGTATCCTAGCCTGACCTGGTACGGTAGCCTGGATAGCTATATCTTCCTTGCCGCCGCTTACTACATTACCTCTGCGAACAGTTACGCCAGTAGGCGTAAAGCTAGTATAAGCGCTTACGAATTCTGCTCCTATATTATTTAAAGTAGCTCTAGTATTTACTACGAACTTCGTAAAATCGGTTAGGCTATGATCTTGAGCCGCTAGCACTGTAAATATATTCGAGCCAGGGGCTTCATAAGCAAGTTCTGCGCTAGGAGCAGGCATATTCGCGCACCTATCGGTTCTACCGCAATAAATCTGCGCATAAATAGGCACGGTTACCCCGGTTCTGGTAGTGGCTTGATACACTCTAGATCCCAGGCTCTTGTCATATGACGTACCATAGACGAATAGCGCATAAGTGCCTACGTTGTCACTATAATCTATAACGGTTTTACCTGTTGCATAGGTCTTACTATTGGAATTAGCAGCGGCTATATAATCAGCTTTATTTGCAACGCTCATTTTTGCTTTTTTAACTCCCGTCGTATCTTCAACTTTTCTAGTGATAAATGTATCAAAATCCTCCTTTGATATCTTTATATTGTCTTCATTATAATCCTCGGAGTTAGTATCCGAGATAGCATTATATGAGCTATCGAACTTAGACGGCCAAAACTTTCCATAGGTTTTAAGATCGCCCTTCTTCGCATCTCTGACATCAAAGTCACTAGCGTAGATGAGCACCGGAGTGCTAGGGGTTTTATGCATCCTAGCGAAATTAAAATACACAGTTGAACCAGGGGTCTGCCCCTCTCTAAATCCTTGTGCCAAAATTCTAAAATCGCTCGACTTAGAATCGTAATTAATTCCTGTGCCACCTCTCGGTCTATTGATAAGTCCGCCTATTAATGAAGCATCGGAATAATAATTAAGCGCCGTTCTAAGCGGTATAGGCAAGCCGTAACCCGTATCGGCAGCAGAAGCAGCTTCCTCCCAACCTCCGGTAACAGTTGAGCTTAGGGTTCTTGCGTTATATGTATAGCATCTGCTATCATATCCCGTAGAGCCTAGGCACTCGTTAGAATTTTTAGCGAAAAACTGTGTACCACCAGGGATATTGTAGACAACGGTAGGTCTATTAGGATATGGCACGTAATTTGTAGCTCCGCCGGTCCTGCTAGCGGTAGCCGTGGAGCAACGTCCATCGGCACTATTGCTAGCGCAATCAAATCCAAAATTTAGCGCAAAATCAAGATCGCTCGAAAATCCGCACACGGCTTGAGGAGTGCCGCCAACATCTTGCTTATATCCGTCATAAAGCGTAGCGATGACATCCTTATAAACTTTGTCAGATAGAT
>NZ_CALIMW010000301.1 GCF_938045405.1 uncultured Campylobacter sp.
TTTAAAATTTTGCTGTAAGACGCGGCGTTAAAATTTCATTACCGCTCGCGGCGGACGGTAGCGGGTCTTTTAAAATTTTAAATTTTAAAGCGGCTTGCATTGAAATTTTAAAATTTAAAAGCAACCTGTTTCGTTATCATTGCTCGTCCGCTTAAGAAGCGAGCGGGATTCTATTTCGGCGGGGATTAAACACAGCGCGCAAAAAACGGGTGTGGCATCAAAATTTTAAAAGATGACGCGAAAATAGAGGCGGAGATAAAATGCAAAAAATGGCTTGGGAATTTGGCGAGCTTGAAAAGGTCGCGACGGACGAGGGCTTTATTTGGTATGCGGAGCTGAAGCTAAAAAGCGAAAGCTTCGGTGAGGTGCCGTTTTGCCTCGTGTCTGCAGACACGGCGGATGTGGACGATGAGACGATTTCGCTTGCTCGGCGGATCGCCCGAGACATCGATCGGTACGCAAAAGACGCTCTTGCCTTCCTGCGAGACGAGCTTAGGCGCGAGTATCGTTTGAGCGAGGATGAGCTTAGGCTGCTTGACGTGCCCGTTTGCGATCTGCCGTTTGAGCTTCCGCAATGCACGTTTTACGCGCGCGATACGCAGTGGCTGCTGAGATTTGCCGAGGGCGCGCTTGATATTTGCGAGCCTTTCGGCATCGGGGTGATTTTTGAGGGCGAAAGACCGCTGCGCGTGGAAAATTTAGAGTTTTGCGGGGAGGATTAATCGCGGATAAAATTTTAAATTGAGGCGATTTTAAAATTTACGCAGCGCGTAAATCGGCGCATTATGGCGCGCTCCCGCGGATAAATTTAATCGCGGCTCGTTGTCGTTTTGAAATTTTGCGGCGCACTGCAGCGTCTAAATTTCATTTCCCGCGCCGTGTCGCGCAAATCCCTCGTTCGTGCCCTCAAAGCGAGCGTTTATGACGGCGGCGCGAATGTAGGTGCGGGCAGGCTTGGAATTCTACGTAAAATTTTGAAAGTATCCGCGCACAACGGCGCGTAAAAAGCGCGAAAATTCGGCGTCTAGGCGCATGCCCGCTCATAGCTGCTACGGATTGAGCGAGCGAAGCGACAGAATTTAAACGCAGGGCGCGCGCGGGAAAAAGTCGAAGATGGGTGCAGAGAGATGCAAAAAAGCGAGAAAAAAGCGTAAAGGCGCGCGGCGGTATAGAGTGGGGTAGTGCGGGCTGCCGCAAATCAGGCTCGCAAATTGTGGATCGAAAGCGAGCTGAAACAAAAAGCTCGGTGCGCAAATTTCTTGTATAAATTTGCGGATAAGAAAGCTAGCGAGAGCAAAAAGTTCGGTGCGTAGATTTACGGATCGGGCGTCTAGGAAAGGACGGGACGCGCGCCGCGAATTTAGCGATTTGGCGCGTAGAACGCGAATCAAAAAGCGCCGTAAGCAAAGAGGCGCGCAGCGAAATTTTGCGCTCCTTGAAATTTTATGAAATTTTGCCGCAAAATTTACGCTTTTTAAAATTCTATAAAATTCTGCTTGCAGAGCTTGCCCGTGAAATTTTTAAAGCTCTTGGCGGTCTGTTTTGAAATTTATAAAGCAGATCGCCGCGCAGGCGCCGCGTAGAATTTGAGATCAAAGCAAGCTGAAAGTAGAAATTTTAAGCGCGAGTAAATCGGGCTCGCAAATTGCGGATCGGACGTCCGGCGCGGCAGGGGCGCGGAGTGTAAATTTAGCGAGAAAAATCGATGTATAAATTTCGCGCGCAAATCATCTTAAATTTAACGAGTAAATTTTAAAACCGCTCTCGCAGCAATCCGCCTCAAACTATCTAAAATTTAATGAGTAAATTTTAAAACTCGCCGTCTCGCATCACGCCCAAATTTACGCTCTGCCTCGCAGCATTTAACGCGTAGATCGCGCAAATTTAATGTTCTGCCTGACGGCATTTGGCGCGCAAATTTCGTTCTGTATTACGCGCGCAAATTTAATGCTCCGCCAGGTGGAATTTCACGCGCAAATTTCACGACAAAATTTCACGGCACCTTTAAGCCTTGTGATTTACAGCTTCCTAAGTTTTGCGATCTCATCGCGCAGTGCGGCGGCCTTTTCAAACTCCAGCGCCGCCGCGGCGTCGAGCATCTGCTTGCGAAGCTCCTTTACGATCTTGGCGCGCTCGGCGGCAGGCATCTTCTCTAAATTGGCACCCTTTCTTAAAATTTCGGTGCCGTCCTCGATCTTTAGGCTCTCCTCGATATTGCGGCTCGCAGAATGCGGGGTTATGCCGTGGGCGCGGTTGTATTCATCTTGAAATTTGCGGCGCTTTTGGGTGATGTCGATCGCCTCTTGCATCGAAGCGGTGATCTTTTTGCAAAACATCACGACCTGCCCGTTCACGTTTCGCGCGGCTCGCCCCATCGTCTGAATAAGGCTCGTGCGCGAGCGCAAAAAGCCCTCTTTATCGGCATCCATGATCGCGATAAGGCTTACTTCGGGCAGATCGAGCCCCTCGCGGAGCAAATTTATACCGATTAGCATATCGTATTCGCCGCTGCGTAGGCCGCGGATGAGTTCGTTGCGCTCGATCGCATCTATATCCGAGTGCATATATTTGACCTTAAGCCCAAGCTCCAGATAGTATTTGCTCAGCTCCTCCGCCATCTTTTTGGTTAGCACGGTCACTAAGATTCGCTCGCCGCGTGCGATGACCTCCTTTGCCATATCGTGTAAAATTTCGACCTGGTTGTCGCTGTCTTTTAAGATAATCTGCGGATCAAGTAGCCCCGTCGGGCGCAGTATCTGCTCATATACGGCTCCGCGGCTAAGACCAAGCTCGTAATCATTTGGCGTTGCGGAGACGAATAGAAATTTAGCCTTTTTATTGATAAACTCATCAAACATTAGCGGACGGTTATCAAGTGCGCTAGGCAGGCGGAAGCCGTACTGCACGAGCGTTTCTTTGCGGCTGCGATCTCCTGCGAACATCCCGCGAAACTGCGGCAGACTTACGTGGCTTTCATCGACGATGACGAGATAGTCCTTGCCCTTGCTCTCGTAGTAATCAAAGAGCGAATAGGGCGTCTCGCCCGGCTTTTGACCGGTCAGATAGCGCGCGTAGTTTTCGATCCCCTTGCACATCCCCGTAGCACCCAGCATCTCAAGGTCAAACTCCACTCGCCCTTTCAGTCGCTGCGCCTCGACGAGCTTGCCCGCGTCCTCGAAAAATTTTAACCTCTGCTCAAGCTCCTCCTCGATCCCTTTGATCGTTGATTTCAGGCGCTGCTCGCCTACGATGAACTGGCTCGTCGGGTAGAGAATAAATTTTTTGACGCTTTGCGTCTTTTTATTTTCGAGCACGTCCAGATGATACATCGCCTCTATCTCGTCGCCGAAAAACTCGACCCTAAATGCCTCGTCGTTAAAATACGCGGGGTAGATGTCGATCACGTCGCCGTTTACGCGAAAATTCCCGCGATCAAAAAAATCGTCGTTGCGTTTGTAACCCATATCGACGAGCTTGCGAAGCAAAAATTTAGTGCTAAATTTTGATCCGATCTCAAAAAACAGCACCATGCCTTTGTATTCGGCGGGATCGCCCAGGCCGTAGTTTGCCGAAACCGACGCTACTGTGATGACGTCATCGAAGCTTAGCAGGCTTGCAGTGGCGCTTAGCCGCAAGCGCTCGAGCTCTTGATTTACGTCGCTGTCCTTTTCGATGAAAAGATCCTGCCTGGGGATGTAGGCCTCGGGCTGATAATAATCGTAGTAGCTGATGAAATACTCGACGTGATTTTGCGGGAAAAAGCCTTTAAATTCGCTATAAAGCTGCGCCGCGAGGGATTTATTATGCGTCATTACGAGCGCCGGAATTCCAAGCCTCTTAATAATATTTGCCATAGTAAAAGTTTTACCCGAGCCGGTAACTCCGAGAAGGGTTTGGTATTTATTGCCGCTTTGAAAGCCCGCGACGATGCCTTCGATCGCTTTTTCTTGATCCTCGCTCGGGGAGAATTTGCTCTCGATTTTAAAATTTTGCAAAATTTTTCCTTTTTTAAAGCCAAAATTGGGTAATATTTTCATTTAAATTATATCAGAAAAGGCGAAATAATGGAATCAATCTTTGACGAAGAGAAAAAGGTCGAGGGCTTAAGCAATAAAGTAGCTGAGCTGATTAGACGCTATAGCGAAGCTAGAGACGAGAACGAAAAGCTACGCACCGAGCTAGCGACGGTCAAGGCGCAAAACGAGGCTTTGGGAATGCAGCTTGGCACGCTTGAAAACGATCTGGCATATCGCAAGATGAGCGATGAGGATCTAAGCAAGCAGATCGACGATATTTTGGCAGGCGATAATTTAGGCGAGAAATGAAAGAAATTTCCGTTCAGCTGACGAGTAAGTCTTTGACGAAAAAATACGCGATAAACCTGGATGATGACTTTGCGAAGGTCTTCGGTAGGGATTGGCGGATTTTAACTCGTGGCAGCGATCATCTGGATGCGGGCGAACTACTTGAAGCCTATATCCAAAAAAGCTATGAAAATTTCATGCTTAATAAAAAAATAGATGCCTTGGTAAAGGACATCGACGAAGGAGTAAAATGATGAAAATGAGAAAAGGTGCGGCAGTAGGCGGCGGCGTGAGCGGGATAATATTTTTAGCTATTATAATCTTCGTGATAGTAAAAATAATATATCCTAAATTAAGCGGTGCTAAGGATGAGGTTTTAGTAAAAGCCTACGCAGTCGAGCTTGAAGGTGTATTTAAGGATATACAAAGAGATTACCTCAATCAAGGTGGATTTAGAATGCTTAAAAGTATGACGGGCTCCAGACAGTTTAGCGATAGCGATCTAGAAAAAACCGTCACTTTAAATCAATCCTTTGATTACGGCGTAGGACCGAAACTCAAAAACGATATGATCTTTTGCGCGACGATCACCTTGCGTCAAGATAGTGATGGATATTTTTTCGAGACCTCAAACATCAACCGCAACAGGGAGCGCTGCGAAGCATTTCATAAAGATACGACTTATATGAAGCTAAATGGCTTTAGGATAGGCAAATAATTTTTAAAATTTAATCGCGCTACTGCTATGGATTCGTAAAGCATCCGTGCAGCATGAGCGCGATAGTGCTAGTGAAGTGCGTAGCCGTGCGTCGGCTCGCACCTCGTGCCAAAAACATGCTAATATTTCAAGAATTCATCTTTATAGGTATTTTTTAAAATTTAGCTTTAAAATCGGTATTTTTGCATTTATATATTGACAGCTTATCGGCTAAAATTAATCATATTTTAGTTTATAATTCATAGCGGTCGTGATTTATGCTATTGCGGTTAAATTTATGAAATGTGTGCTTTGAAGCTATGCCCCTCGCGTGACAGCGATGAGAGCTGTGGCTGGATCTGCGAAAAGCGCCTCATAAAACAAGCGTATTAAAGCAAAATATCAAGATCATCTTAAATTTATGAAATTTGCACCCCGAAGACGCGCGGAATTTTATCGGCGCGGGCTTGGGCGTGAGTTTTAAAATTTTCATATAATTTTTATCAGAGATTCTCAATTGCCGATTTAATCCAACTGCGTAAATAATCTAGCTGCTGCGGCGTATGGAACCAATGCTCGCCGTTTTTCATAACGCTTAAGTCGCAGTCGAACTTCTGCGCAAAATTTCTAACGATACAAAGAGGCGTCATATCGTCGTTTTCTGCGTATAGAATTCGGCTCGGCGTTTCCCACTTAGTGATCGGATTGTTCAAAACAAAACTCCAATATTCCCAAAAAAGCGGTTGCCAGACAGGGGTCAAAATCATCCGCTCTTGCTTCAATCGCTCCTCGCTAACGCCAGCCTTACGCATAATATTTGAAATAACGTATTTCATATCAAGTATCGGCGAGACGAAGAGGCAGTCGCTAAGCTTTTCGTCGCGGAAGCTTTGCAGGCCGAGCCATGCCCCTAGGCTAACGGCAAACAGCGCGACCTCGTCCCAGCGCTTCTTTACATACGATAAAATTTCACGAAATTCCAAAATAGTGCGCCTCGGATCGCAAGAAGCGGGCTCGTGCCGCCTCTGTCCGTGCCCGGGCAGGTCAAAGCTAATTACCTGCCGGCCTTGCTTGCAAACGACGGAAGCCAAAAGCTCCGCATCCTCCTTGCTTCCGCCTTGCCCGTGAGCGTAGATATAAACCTTTTCCGAGCGACTCCCCCAAACGGCGGCGGGAATGCCGCGTATCTCAATCGCGCTCTTTTGCATTTTTCGTTCCTTTAAATTTTTGCGTCGATACCCGCATTTTGCGGCAATGCTACAAGCAAAACCATAAATATTGCCAAAAATTTAATAGCATGCCCTTATAGACTGCCTGCGATTAGCGATAAATTTTAAAATTTTACGCGCGAGCTGTACCTGCCGCTTTGTTTTAAAATTTAGCCGCATGAAATTTCAGGCGGCATAATTTTGATTCTTGCAGTGCAATTAAATTTTTATGTCTTAGAATTTTGCAAGTTGCGAAATTTAAAATTTAAGGCCACGCAAATTTTATCGCGACTCGTGCAAAATTTTAAAATTTTACGTCCGCTTTATTTGCAGGCTATGTGAATAAATACCGCTTAAATTTTAAATTTCAAGCGGGCTCACGCCTCAGAAGTTAAAATTTGCACTAATTCCATAAGCCCCGATCAAGATACGGTTTTTAAAATTTCGGTGCTTATTAGCGCCCGCAATCGCGCTGTGTTCGCTGCAATCGCGCCCAAAAAAGCTTAAAAAATCAATCCTGCGGCGCCGAGCTTGACCCCTAAAGAGATAACTATCAAAACCCCAAGCCCCGCGAAAAAGCCCGCCAGCACGTCATCCAGCATCACGCCGAGCCCGCCTGGTACGTCGCGATCCACGCGCCCGATGATCGAGGGCTTGCGGATGTCAAACGCCCTGAAAAACAGCAGCGCCAAAATCATCGCGACGATCGATATCCTGCTACTCTCAAAGCCCGCGATCAGCTCCGGCAGCGGCAGCGAAAAGATCTCGCCCACGGGCGCAGCGACGCACATCGCGATCCACACCCCCACGACTTCATCGATGACGATCTCGCTGTTATCGTGCGCGCCTACCCGCCTTTCGTAATCGCTTACGATCTTAAGCGAGACGAAAAAAACGAGGCCGGCGCACAAAAACAGCGTCACCTCGCCCGCGAGCATCAAGACCACCAGCCCCACTATCCAGCCTGCGATGCTGCCCCAAGTGCCGGGCGCGGGCTTTAGTAGCCCCGCGCCGAAAAATGTAACGAAAATTTTATCCATAATTGTCCTTTTAAATTTTGCTTTTTAAAATTTTACCGCTTATTTTAATTAGAGCATTCGCTCACGCACAGAAATTTTAAATTTCGTTCGCGCGTGCGAGGAAATTTTAAATTTTGTTCGTGCATATAGAATTTAAATTTCGCCCGCCTACACGAAATCAGTTCTACTCGCTCGCTAATGTAGGAATTTTAAATTTCTACTCATTTGCGTAAAAATTTTAAAATTTTGCTCGCCTGCGTGGAGTTTTCAAACCCGTCCGCAAACGCACGGCATTTTGCGTGGGCGAGCAGTCGTTGCGCTGCATCCGAGTTTTGCGCTGTAACTCGCAGCGACCGCCTAATTTTAAAATTTTAAGCTCGCTTGTCGCAAGCTTAAAATTTAGATCCGCCGCACTTCTAATTTATACATCCATCACGCCTTAAAATTTTAAATCCGCTTCGCCGCAAAATTTACTGCGCCGTTATAAATTTGCTACGAAGCCAAGACTTTAAAATTTAAAGCTCGTTTTATCGTACCGCTGCTAATGCTCTAAAAATTTAGCTTCGTTGTACCGCAAAATTTTACGCCAAATCTGCGTCCGCCGCTCTTTATGCTATAAAATTCCGCACAGTCCTTTCTTTCCGCACTATGAAATTTTACTTTACGTCTAGCCGCCGTAAATTCTAACACCACGAAATTTTACTCTCGCCTAGATGCCGCAAATTCCACGTCATTTTTGCGTTGCGCCCTCGAGAGCTACGTCTTTAGCGCGCTGGTTTGATACAGCTGCATCAGCTGCTCGTAAAACTCGCTCTCGCCGTGGCTCTGCAAGATCCCGCTGTTTGGAAAAAGCTCGTCGTAGAGCTTTTGCAGATCCGAAAATCGCGCGGGGAAAAGCTCGCTTAAAATCATCGCCGAGATCTCTTTACGCATAAAAATCGCGGGCGGCAAGATCCCCGCGCGCAGCAGTGCCTTGAGATTTTGCGTACGGTAATGCACGTGATGATGAGCGCCGTGAGGGCAGTTTTTGGTGCTTACTAGCACCTTGCACTTCTCGCAATAGACGTATTCGGGCATCAGCAAAATCTCGATTTCGCCGCGCTTTTGATACTCGTCCAGCACCGAATGCACGCCGCCTCCTTCGAAAAATAGCTCCATATTTGCGTGATTTTGCCCAAAAATTATTTTGTTTATACCTAAATTTTTTGCGATCGCGCACTGTAGGGCGGGCTTGTCGTCAAAAATCGCAAGCGAGCCCAGATCGATCATCATGGCGCGTTGTGCGACCAAAAAATTCTGCAGCAAATAGCTTAGCGTTTTTTTGCGTAGCTCGTAGGGCAGGGCATCCGCGCTGCTCGTGCCGGTCAAAAAAATCACCACGAAATCCGCCTTGTCGATCATGTGCCTAATCAGCCGCTCATGCACGCGGTGGATCGGATCGGCGCAGGTAAAAAACGCTGAAATTTTAGGCGCGGCAAGCGAGCTTGCGACTTTTTTTATGCGCGCGATTTGCTCTGCAAGACCATTTTTTAGCAGCGTGATGCGCCCCTGCACCGCAGTTTGCTCTGCGTATGCGTTTTGAAACACCGAGTCTGCGACCTCGCTTGCGCTTGGGGCATAAACGTCGCTAACGTCTATGCGCGCTACAAGCTCGCAAGAAGCGGGATTTTTGATGAAATTTTCAGTGGAATTTGAAATAAAATTTCTCGCCGAATTTGCTACGGATTTTGCATCTGCGCTACAAACGCGATTTATCGCAGAATTTTCGGCAATGCTCCGCGCGGAATTTACCGCAGAATTTTCACTAGAGCTTTTCGCCAAATCCAAAGTGGCGTTTTTCGCAGATTTTGTATCTGCGCTGCAAGTAAAAGTTTGATCATAGCTCGCAGTAAGGCTTTCTATATGGTCTAAGCCCTCGCTTGTGGCGTTTATAGCGCTTTGCGCACTTGCAGTGCGCGCAAAATCCGTGCCGCTTTTCGCAAAGCTCTGCTCGTTTTGCGCCGCGGCAGAAACTCCATCCTGCAAGTTGCGCGATTCTTTAGCTAGCAAATACGCGCCGCTCTCGCCGCTAAGCGAATTTTTGGCGCGTTCGGCTATGCCGTCCTTGCGGAGATAAAGCTCCAAAATATCGCCCTTTTTTGCGTCCGCGCAGGAAAAAACGAAATTTATGCCGCATACGCTTAGCTTGCTTGGGCGCAGTAGCTCGCAGCTCTTGCCGAAAGCGCCGTTTGCGAGCAGGCTCAAGACGTTTAGGTCGGAGCGCGAGATCACTATCTTGCGGATTTGCGTTGCGCTATTATTTGCGCTTTTGCTCTCGCTTCCGGCTTGCTCTGCTTTTAAATTTCTTGCCGCGCCCTTAGCTCGCGCCTCGTCTTTTCTGGCATTGCTCGTCTTTGACATTTTTAAATTCCGCATCGTTTTTAAATTTTGCTTTGCCTTTAAATTTAGCGCCGCATCGCTCGAAGCTTTTGTAGCGTTTAGGGTTTTTGTGCCGCTTGAAATCCCTTCGCTTTCAAGCGGTTTTATTTCGTTTAAATTGCCGGTATCGCGTGAAATTTCTGTCCCGTCTGCGATCCATGTCGAGCGCGCGTGGCTATTTTTTTCTTGCGATGCCATATTTTTTCCTTTTCTCCCAAAGCGATTTTCGAGAAATCCCAAGTGCCGCCGCCAGATCGGAGTCGAAATACTCGTCTTGGTGCGCTACGATCGTGAGCTTTACGTATTCTTCGATGCTTAAAATTTCACTGCGTTCTTTGCTGCTGCCAAGCGTAATTTCGTCGTTAAAGCCCTTTTGCGCGCCGATAGATCCGGCGATTACGCGCATGGATTTGGTTTTGCTTAGAAATTTTTCCTTCTGTGCGCCGCTTAGGCTATCAAAATCTGGTGCGTAAAAAATCTCCGCGCCGCGTTCTAGCAGCTCAGGGCTTTGCGCGGATAGAATTTTAAGGCGCGATTTTAGCGCGAGTGCGATCTTAAATACCGCCGCAGCCCGCGCTGCCGCATCGCCGCGCAAAAGAAGCGGAAATTTTATCTGCGCTAAACGCGTGTGCGGTATTTCGCACGAAAGGGAGGCCTCTTTAAGCAGCGCCTCGTAGGCTTCGTTTTGTGATTTTAGCGAGCGAAACTGCGCGTAATGCTCGATCTTTTTGATGAGCTCCTCTATCATAAATGGCTTTTGGATATAGTCTGTCGCGCCCGCTTTTACGGGGTTTAGCACCGTTTCGCTATCGACGTAGGCGACCATCAAAATTATGATCGAGCGCTTAAATTTTTCGATCAGCGGATAAAAGCTCGCGCCGCTCCAGCTCGTAGAGAGCAGCACCGCCTCAAACTCCTCCGCAAGGCCTGCTGCGGTCGCCAAACTCGCCGCGTTAGTGCATTCATGCCCCAGCGCGCCCAGCTTGTTTGCGATGCTTTGAGCAAGATAGCTTTCGCTCTCGATTATTAAAATTTTCATACGTCCTGCGCCTTTGCTGCGTGCTTTTGCCAGTCGTAAAATTTTAAATTTACCGCAGCCTGCGCGGCGATGCCTTCGCTTCTGCCCGTAAATCCCAGCCCTTCGGTCGTGGTCGCTTTGACATTGACGCGCGCGCAGTTTAAAATTTCGCTTAAAACCTCTTGTATCTGCGCTTTGTAAGCGCCGATCTTCGGGCGTTGCGCGATGATCGTAATATCGGCATTTACGAGTTCATAGCCGTAGCCCCTAACGCGCCGCATTACCTTTCGTAACAGCTCCTTGCTATCCGCGCCTTCAAGCTTAGCGTCGCTATCTGGAAAGAGCTCGCCGATGTCTCCCAGCATCGCTGCGCCGCAAATAGCGTCGATTAGGGCGTGGATCGCTACGTCGCCGTCGCTGTGCGCGATCAGTGCGAATTCGCACGGGATCTGTACGCCGCCGAGCACGATGCCCGCGCCTTTTTCAAGCGCATGCACGTCGTAACCCGTACCGCAAAAGATATCGCGCGAGCAGGGTTTTAAATTTAGCGCCGCCAGATCGCTTGCGCGCGTGATCTTAAGCGCGCCTGCTTCGCCTTTTATAAATTCCAACCGTCCGCCCGCGCTGCGGACCGCCGCGCTGTCGTCGGTAAAAATTTCGCTTCCCTCAAGCGCCTTTTTAAGTAGCGCCGTACGCGAAAGCTGCGGCGTTTGGATGAGGCGTAGCTCCTCCCTCTTAACTACGTCCTCGCCGAGGTAGGTCGTGTCATTTACGCCAAGATAGGGGCTGATGCAGTCCGCGCTGCCTAAATTTCGTATCAGCGAGGAGATTAGCCCTGGCGAAATTTGCGCGCGCGCCACGTCGCTTACGAGCACGAGCTCGCTCTCTACGAGCTTTAGCGCGTTTTTTAGCGAGCTTTGGCGATTTGCGCCGCCTGGGGCGAAGTGAAATTTTAAATTTGCAGGCCCGCATTCATCTGCGCCGCATCCGACTTGAGCTTTAAAATTTTCCGCACCCCGCGGCTTGCTTGCGTCGTTTAGATCATCTGCGCCGCATTCGATCCCGCCCTGCTTTCTTTGAAATTTATACTCGCTCGTGCCGCACTCTGCGCTTTTGCCGCGCGCCGAAGCCGAGCTGCACGCATAGAGGCGCTCGCAATAGCTCGCGTCCTCTTCGTTTACGGCGATTACGATCTTTTTAAATGGGTGCGCCCGCGCAATGCTCTGCGCGACGTATTGCCAAAGCGGCAGCTCGCCCACGCGCAGCCACTGCTTTTTGACGCTCAGCTCAAACCTGCTCGAATCGCCCGCGGCGAGCAAAATCAGCGATATATCTTTCAAATTTTATCCTTGAAATTTTGTTACGAAATTATACGTATTAAAAATGAAAGCAAAATTAATCGCGGCTTGCGCGCTAAAATATCTTAATCTTAGGCGTAAATTTATGCGGCGCGGCGGCGAAATTTCAGCCTGCGTTACGAAAATAAACGGCAAAAGAAAAGTAAGGATTAATGAAATTTGTTATATTATACGCGCATTTTTAAGAAGCGAGGCGAAAATGACCGAAAGCTGCGTATCACAGATCTATTTTGCAAAAAAAGGCGAGCTGACGCCACAGATGAGAGAGGTCGCGCAAAGCGAGCACATGGACGTGCGGGCCTTGTGCGACCTCATCGCGCAAGGAAGAGCGATCATCCCCGCAAACGTTAATCACAAAAGCCTAAAACCCATCGGCATCGGGCGCGCGCTGCGGTGCAAGATCAACGCCAACATCGGCTCCTCGGGCACGACGAGCGATATTGAGGGCGAGCTGGAAAAGCTTGAGGCCTGCTTAAAATACGGCGCCGATACGGTGATGGATCTAAGCACGGGCGGCGATTTGGACGAGATCCGCGCCGCGATAATCGAGCGCTCGCCCGTACCCATAGGCACGGTGCCGATCTATCAGATGATCCATGAGCTGGGCGATATTAAAAATTTAAAAACGAGCGCTATTCTTAGCACGATCGAGAAGCAGGCGCGGCAGGGGGTGGATTATTTCACGATCCATGCGGGTTTTAAGCTCGAGTTTATGCCGCTGCTGTCCCGTCGCAAGATGGGTATCGTAAGCAGAGGCGGCTCGCTGATAGCGTCGTGGATGATGAAATTTCACAAGCAAAACCCCTTCTACGAAGCGTTTGATGAAATTTGCGATATCTGCGCCGCCTACGACGTATCGCTATCTCTGGGCGACGGCTTGCGCCCCGGTTGCTTATACGATGCGACCGATAGGGCGCAGCTTAGCGAGCTTGAAATTTTAGGCGAGCTAGCCCTGCGCGCGAATGAAAAAAACGTGCAGGTGATGATCGAGGGGCCGGGGCATATCCCGTTTAACGAGATCGAGCTAAATATGCAGCTAGAGCGCAAGCTCTGCCGCGACGCGCCGTTTTACGTGCTGGGGCCGCTTCCGACCGACATCGGCGCGGGCTACGATCACATCAGCTCGGCTATCGGCGGGACGATGGCTGCGTATTGCGGCGCTAGCATGCTCTGCTACGTAACGCCGAAGGAGCATCTAGGCCTTCCCAATGCAAGCGACGTCAGAGAGGGCATCATCGCGCATAAAATCGCCGCTCATGCCGCGGACGTCGCGTTAGGCAAAGCGGACGCGATAGAGCGCGATCACGCGATGAGCGATGCGCGGTATGGTTTTGATTGGAACAGGCAGTTTGAGCTTAGCTTAGATCCTGCGCATGCGCGCGAGCTGCACGACGAGAGCCTGGGCGATGAAATTTACAAGGGCGCGGAGTTTTGCTCGATGTGCGGGCCGAAATTTTGCGCATATAAAATCAGTAGAAATTTAACCGAAAATAAGGAGAAGGAATGAGTAAAGACGAAGTCTTGAATTTGCTTAAAAGCGTGATCTATCCGGGCTTTTCTAAAAGCATCGTGGATTTTGGATTTGTAAAAGAGGTCGAGATCGGCGATAGAATTTTCGTAGGGATCGAAATCCCCAGCGCCAAGCCTGAGATCGCCGCAGAGCTCAGATCGGCGGCGCAAAAGGCGCTAGGGGCGGACGTGGAAATTTTAATCAAACAGCCCAAGATCGCCGAGGAAAAGAGCAACTCTCGCAGCGGCAAAAATATCGCGCCGCAGATCAAGCATTTCGTGATGATCAGCAGCGGCAAGGGCGGCGTAGGCAAGAGCACGACGACGCTAAATTTAGCCATCAGCACGGCAAAGCTCGGCAAGAGAGTGGGGATTTTGGATGCCGATATTTACGGGCCGAATTTGCCGCGAATGCTAGGAGAGGATAAGACGCAAGCAAGCGTCGTGGGGCAGAAGCTAAAGCCGATCTTAAGCCACGGCGTGGAGATGATGAGCATGGGCGTGCTGATGGAGGAGGGCGCGAGCCTCATCTGGCGCGGCTCGATGATAATGAAGGCGATCGAGCAGCTGCTAAAAGACGTGGCGTGGAGCGATCTGGACGTACTGTTTTTGGACATGCCTCCGGGTACGGGCGACGCGCAGCTTACCTTGGCTCAGAGCGTGCCGGTGACGGCGGGCGTGTGCGTTACGACGCCGCAGACGGTCGCGCTGGACGACAGCGCGCGCGGGCTTGATATGTTCGAAAAGCTCCACATCCCGATCGCAGGCCTTATCGAGAATATGAGCGGCTTCATCTGCCCCGATAACGGCAAGGAGTACGATATCTTCGGTCGCGGCGGCGCGCAAAAGCTGGCGCAGCGATACAACACCGAAGTAATCGGCGAGATCCCGATCGAGATCGCTATCCGCGAGGGCGGCGACAGCGGCAAGCCGGTGAGCTTCTATGCGCCCGATTCTTTGAGTGCGAAGCGCTACGAGCAGGCCGCGCGCAAGCTGTGGGAAAAGATCGAGAAGATCGACCGCGAGGAGCTGGCGGATAACTCCGCGATCCAGCCGGTGATGGACGGCAAGAGCGCCTGCTCGAATTAGGACTTTAGCGGGCGTAGCGTCAAATTTCGCGTGGAATTTCTCTTGAATTTTGCAGATTGAAATTCAACGCGGAATTTCATAGTTTGAAATTTCACGCCTAATTTCGCTGCAAATTTTATAATGCTCGCAAAATTTCGGTATACAAATCCGTCATAGAATTTTGCCCGTAAATTTAGCGGGTAAAATTTCACGCTGAATTTTATAGCTCGAAATTCTGCGTTAAAATTTCGCCACGAAATTTTGAAGTAATTTTACGGCGTCAGTAAAATTTTTGTGTATAGAATTTCGTGTAGAGTTTCGTAGCACGGGATTTCATACTAAATTTTAGAGCTTGAAATTCCGCTTTGATTTTGAGCAATTTTATAGCGCTCGCAAAATTTGGGCAGACGAAATTTCGTAGTTTGAAATTTCGAGCTACAATTTTACCCAAGCTTCGTTGTTTGAGGGTTCAGATAAAATTCTAAGCGCAGAATTTAACGGCGAAAATTAAATTCCAAACGCGCAATTCAACGAGGTAAAATTTGCCGTAGAATTCCGCCTTGGAGTTTTCAAATGTAAAATTTAAGTATAAAGCTTTGCCGCGGAATTTTAAAATGTGAAATTTTATCGCTAAAGCTCTGTTTTAAAATTTTAAGATGGGGCTTTAAAATATGAATTTTAGGCTTGAAATTTTATCGCGCCTAGCTTTTTAGTGGTAGTCGCAGCATTGCGCTAGTTTAAATTTTTATTTCGCCGGGCCTTATGGCGGTGGAGTTTATCTGCGAAAGCCTATGTAGAGTTTATTTGGGATGGAATTTTATCTGTAGTGATTGCGGAAGTAAATTTCTCGCGCAGCTGAAATTTAAGCAGTTGGAATTTTATTCGTATAGGCAGGAAGCTAAAGCGGCAAAATCCCTAAGCCTAGGGCTTTTAGGTTTAGGGATTTTACTTTTATACGAAATAAGAAAGGTCGGTAATGAGGTTTTTGATTATTTTGGTGCTTGCATTTGCGGCGTTCGCGCAAGAGAGCAATATGCAAAAATGGGCGAAAGAGATTACTGCGGATGCGCAGATCCCGCAGGATAAGTTTTTGGCGTTTTATCTGAATAAAGATGAGCCTAAGAAGGTGGTTTTCTCTGAAAATGTCGATCGCATCAGCGTCAATTACGAAGGAAATTCCTTTCATGAAATTCCATCTCCAAATCTTATGGCGTATTGGGTCGGCGAGTTTAATTTCGACGCAGATGTCGAAAAGATGGTGCTAGGAGATTACGGCTGGTCTACGCTGGTAATCGCCGTGGATGGCACGGACGTGCTAGGCGGAACATCTAGCAATCAAAAGCGCCCGCTTACGTATAAATTTAGCAAGGGCAAGCACAAGATCGAAGCGTGGTTTTTAAATGACGCGCATTCCAGCGAGCTTTTCGTGGATTTTAAAGATGTAGAGCCCTTTTATCGTCAAAAAGACGCCGTAGCCAAGATCCCTGCGGATAAGGACTACGACCTGTGGCTGGGCGCGATCTACGAAAGCGCGCAGATGAATAATCGCGTCAAGCTAAATTTAGCCAAATCCGATAAGCCCATCGTGCTGCTGCTTAGCTCATATCGCGCCGTGGAGTGGGAGATCTCAAATCCGCAAAAGAATGAAATTCTAGCCGTGTTAATTTACAATCCCATTAGTAGCGTCCGTGGTGTAAGCGGTGCGCTTTACGTCGAGGATTACAGATACACAGAGGCTGCGGATGGGCTTAAATGCGAGTGCATCTCCGGCAATGTCTTTCACTGCGACGGCAGCGAGATTTATGATATGAACGGGCGTGTAAACGGGATATTTGGCAGAGGCCTAGGGGCATTTGCCGGCAAGCACGCCGTAAATTCCTTAGATTTGCCGGGGCTTGTTATTACACCAAAAATTTTAGACGAAAGCAAAGCTCGCCTACTCTCGGTAGAAGCGGACCGCAAGAAATGCGAAAGCACGCCGATGGATGATGTGTTTAGGTAAGATGAAATTTAAAATTTGGAGGAAAAAATGAAAATTTTAAGAGTATTTTTACTGGCTTTTTGCGTATTTCTTGCTTGTGCAAACGCTAACGACACACAAAAATGGGCGAGTGAGATCACAGCGGGCAAGCAGATTCCGGCGGATAAGTTTTTGGCTTTTTACTTAAATAAAGACGATCCGAAAACCGTCGTTTTCTCAGAAACGGTCGAAAATATAAATTTAAATTTCGCTTACGACAAGTTCCACAAAATACCTTCCGAAAAATTTATCGCCTATTGGGTCGGGAATTTCGACTTCAAGCAGGATGTGCAACAGATGATTTTGGCGGATTTTAGTTGGGCGAATTTACGTATTGCGATAGACGGCGAGCAGATATACGACTCCGAAAATGCTAGAAACAAAGCCGTCGTACATAAATTTAGTAAAGGGCGCCACAAGATCGAGGTTTGGTTCGCCAACAATTGGCATACCACTAGCCTTTTGGTGGATTTTAAGGATGAGCCAAATTTTTATAAACAAAGCGAGGTAGCTGCTAAGCTAAAAGGTCAAAATTTCGATATATGGCTAGCTGCCATTTACGAAAGTGATGTGAATGATAATAAAGTAGTCGTCGCGCTAGAAAAATCGAAAAAGCCGCTTGTAGTGATGCTAAGTTCATATCGTGCCGTACGCTGGGAGGTGTCAAATCCGCATAATAATAAAATTATAGCCGTACTCGTTTTTAATCCGATAAGCAGTATAAATTTGAAAGAAAACGTTTATTTGGTGAATCGTGTATACGATGATAATACCAAAATAAGATGCGATTGTGTTGGCGGCGGATCGGACTTTCACTGCGATGGCGGAGATATAAGTAGCAAAAACGAGCTCATTAAAAAAGATTTTGGACAAAATTTAAGCGGTTTTAGCGGCTCTCACGACGCGATTATGATAAATTTGCCGAGTACTTTGGTGGATGAAAGCGTGTTTGCCAAGGACGCCGAGCTCAAAAAACAAATCGAAATCGATCGTGAAAAGTGCCTAAAAGGCGGTAAAATAAACGATATTTTTAATTAATTTTAGGAGTAAGAATGTCTAAAGAATTTAAAACGATAGAGGAGTTGAATGAGCTTATACAGGGCGTGCGAGCAGCCAAAGGCTACCGCGATCCGATCATGTGGGCGGTTGGGCGCGTGTTTAAGGGGCGTGCGGAGGGGCATAAAAGCTTAAGCGTGAATTACGCGCACGTAAATTTTAAAGATGGGCTAGTAAGCGCAGCAGTGCTAATCCATGCTCTAACCGAATGCGGCGAGGTCATGGATTTTAGCGGTAGTGAGTGCGTCCTTCCGCTAACGCACAAAGCCCTAAAAAA
>NZ_CALIMW010000302.1 GCF_938045405.1 uncultured Campylobacter sp.
AATGCGAGTTTGAGCCGTAAAATCTGCTTCTATCGTATTTGATAGAGCCGTCATATTTCTGCCCTAAATTTCTCTCCACTATGATCGCTCCGCTATCGATCGCATTCACCGCCTTTTTGACCGCATAGAAGGTGCCCGAATAGTAGTGGATTTTAAAGGCCTCCTTGATAAGCAGCCTTGCGCCGGTTTCATTTAGGCCTTCTATATTCACATCCAGGCTATCTGCCAAAATCGCAAGAAGCGAAGCGGGGCAACTATCCGCCAGGATATTTATCACGCCTATATCAAGCCCTGCAAGGCTGAAGCCAAAAAGATCGTCGAGCTTCTTGTCAAATTTAGGCTTTCCGATCGGTAGGATACTCATAGATTAGCCTTTGCAAAGCTGAGCTCAAAACTCATCACGATATACTCGTACTTATCCGCTTTTATATCGGCAGTGGGCGAGCTCAAACCTACCCGATATACGCCGTTTTGATGAAGGGTGCTATAGATGCGGCTTAGGTTCAAATCCTCGCCTAAAGGCAGGCTTTTTTGCACCGCATCGATAGCGTTTTGGATCTCCGCCTGCAAAAAAAGATCCGTTAATTCCAGCTGTGCTTTTATATTTACCGCCTTTTTGGTGGCATTTGCAACGATGACGGTATCGGTTAGCGGGCGCACTTTTTCGTCGTTTAGCGCAGTACGCACCGACTCAAGCACCGCTTCGCTTTCGTCGCTGCTTTTGACATACACTTTTACGATGCCGGGCCCGCCGTTAAGCGCTATGGCTTCTATCACCTTTGCGTTGGCTGTAAGGGCGTGATAGACGTATGCGCCCGCCGCCCCTGCGGTGCTAAATCGCTCTAGACTTAGCACGGCGCGCTCGCGTAGCCGCTCGTCGTCCTCTACTTCAGCGCCGCCGCCGAAGCTTCCTTCTTGTTTTGCTTGTAATACGAAAGGCAGCGGGGTTTGGATGAGCTCACATTTGGCCGCACTCTCTTTTACGAATGCATCTAATATGCTGATGCCGGTTATACTCGTTTGTCCCGCCTTGATTTGCAAACTCTCTTTGAGTTTCGCAGTTTGTCCGTCCTGCGATGCGAGCACCAATCCCGCAGGGATCAGCACATCGTAACTAAGTGCGGCAGAGAGGCCAAATTTTACGCTCGCCGCCGGTCTTTCGCCCCTTAGCCGTTCTATGCCGTACATCGCAACGATATTATCCAGATCGGCTCCTTGTGCAAAAGGTAGCAGCATAGATTTTACGGCGCTATTGATACGGGCGCGCAAAAGAAGTTCGCGATATGCGAGCGTCTCAAGCAAGGCTGAAAAGCGATCGCTCTCAAGAAGCGAAATTTCATCGTCGTTTAAAGAGCCTTTAAAGAGGCTTTTAATATTCTTTAAAATTTCATCATAGCTCAGCTGCTCGATGACGTTCGGATAAGGCAAATTTTTAAGAAAACTCATAGCTCCACTCCGATCTCTTTGCCGTTTGTTAGCACAATTTTAAAGCTGAGCTTGTGATCTTTGAAGCTCACGAGCTTTACTTCGTCGATCTGTACCCGCTTTTCCCATCTTTGCACCGCTTCGATGACGAAGTAGCTCAAATCGGCGCGAAACTCATCATTGACCCGTCTATCGATCAGCTCGAAGAGACGGCTGCCATATTCGGGCAGCATCACGCGCGAGCCGATAGGAGTGCTTAGGATATCTTTTATGCTATCTTCAATGCTTACCAGATATTTCATCAATCCCTCGCTACTCCGCCGTTGGTATGGCTAGAAAGTGAGGCTCTGCCGTCGCTGATGTCGCCGCTTGCCTTAAGGCTTCCCGTAACTTTCACATCTCCGTTGATCTTAAAGCTACCACTACCCCCGCCGCTTCCTGCGGTCGAGATTGATCCTTGAATGAGCGTATTTCCCAAAAGCTTGATATTACCGCTTTGTACGGTAGTATCATCCGCTTTTACGTTTACGCTTTTTGCGGTCAAGCTTGCGTTTTCGCAGGCGATATTGATCTGCTTCGGGCTTGAAATTTCAAGGCTGGAGCTAGCGGTGTCGTAGCTCATCCTTACGCCGTCTTCAAAAGCGACGTGGATCTTCGTATCGGTTGGGCTCGCTTTGTGGGTGGTCTGATAGATACCGCGCAGGATCAAGCCCGCATTGAGCTCGCCTCGTACTGGTAGCACCAATACCTGCTCTCCCACGCGGATCGGCGCAAAGCTTATAGCAAAAGAATTGGCAAGAGGCTGGAATACGGGCAAGAAGTCGGTGACCATATCGCCGATCGCAACCCTTGCGCGATCCCCGTTTACTTCGCTTACGATGCCGATCTCATTTAGATTATTGCTCATATTGTTCGTCCTTGTTTCTATCGTTTAGATCAAATTTATTTCTTATAAATCCGACCGCTAAATCTAAAATCCCGCTGCCTTTAAAAGCGCCGATCCCGCAGATCGCAAGGCTAAGGCGCATATCTTTGCAGAAAAAGAAAGATATTTCATAAACGATGTATGCGCTAAAACAGCCGTCCAATACTCGTTTGATAAAATTACCCGCGCCACGCTCGCCATACTTCAAAAAGGCCGTTACGCTGCCCGCAACGCCTGCAGCTAATATATAGAGCAGATACTCCATGGCTCATACTTTAAAGGTTTTATATAGCGACGTAGGCGAAAAAAGAGCGCCGGTAATACCTATACAAAGCGACCAAAGAAGGAGTACTAAATTTTCGCTTCGTATAAAGTTGTCAAAGACTACGTAAAGCTCAAGATTAAATACCACCAAGACAAAAGCTCTAAGTAGATAAATCAAAGTTTTCATTACTCGCTCCTCGTGCAGTCTTTGGCTATCTCTTCGCATCTCAAAAAATACCTCACAAGCTCTTTATGCGCTTCAAAGCTGCCGTTTGCCGCAGGCTTGAGCGGCATTTTAAGATTACAGCGCACAGGCACATAGACCTGCTTTATCTGCGTTCCTTTGCGCCGCAGCCGCATAAATAAAGTACGCTAAAAAGCGCTATCAAGAAGTTTTTTATACGCATTGAGTTGTGCCTCGCAACTTTTATCTCTAATATAAATTTTTGAAACGTTTTTGATCTTATCCTCGTTGCGGCGGCTTGCGTTCACCTCAAGGGATTTGATCGCGGCGTTTTGTAGGCTAAGGTTAAGCTCGCATTGCCCTATCTGCGCCTTAAGCTTTGCATTTTCGGTGCTTAGCTGCGAAATATCGCTTTTTAGAAGCGCTATGCAAATTCCGCTTGCGACCAGCGTTGCCGCAAAAGCGATGCCGATAAGTTTAATGTTTAAGAAGCCCATTTAACACCTTCTTTGCACGATTTGGGGTCTGCTGCGCCCAGAGGCTGCGAAGCCCGTTTGCGATAGCCTTTTCATATTCGCTAGTTCTTATGTAGTGAAGCGTCGTAACGAATTTTTTAACCTTGTTAACGTCCATCTGATAGCACATTTCTATGACGACGTCCTGCACATTTTGCGGTTTTTCTTTAAGCCAGGCAAAGGCTTCAAATACCCTAGGCTTTAACTTTTTTAATTTCAGCTCTAAAATTTGATCCGCCGTCGCGCGGCTCATCGGCTCTACTTTTCCGCCGTTTAGCGCTAGCTCGTCGGGGCTCAAGGCTGAAAGCAAAAAGCCGTAGCCAATAGTCTTGTAACCTCTCGTGTCCTCATAAATTTCACCGCAAAAGCCTTCGTTTTCTTTGATGTTTTCGATTAGGCTCATTCTTCGCTCCTCGGTTTATTTAAAACTTTTGCGGCAATAAATCTCATTTTTTACCTTTGTTCTTTTTGGCAGCAGC